>CAIQRS010000093.1 GCA_903874275.1 uncultured Anaeromyxobacter sp. | reverse complement strand
GTGGTATCGGGCCGGCGCCGCGTGTACGGGCCCGACGTCTCGCTGTCGTTCGTGCTGAACCAAAGAGCGAACCCGGAGATCACGGCGATCGCCTTCCGGGAGGCAATGGCCTTCGGGGTGCTCGCGTCGGGGAACGCCTACGCCGAGATCCTCCGCGACGCGTCGAATCGGGTGGTTGGCCTCGTTCCGCTCCTGTCCGACGGGATGCTCGTCGCCCGGGATCCGGGGACGGGACGGCTCGTATACGCCTACACGCAGCCGGAGGGCGGCGTGGTGTACCTGGACCCGTCCGAGGTCTACCACCTCCGCGGGCCGGTATCGGTCTCCGGCCTCCTGGGGGACAGCATCGTCGGGCGGGCCGCGCGGGGCATCGCGCTCGCCGCGGCGGCCGAAAGGTTCTCGCTCGCCTACCTCTCGAACGGGACCGTTCCGAGCGGCGTGCTCAAATACCCGCAGAAGCTCGACCCGAAGTCGCTCGAGCGCATTCGCGAGCAGTGGGCCGAGAGGATGTCCGGCCCGAAGGCCAGCGGAAAGCCGGTCATCCTCGAGGGCGGCATGGAGTGGGCCTCGATCTCGGCCGACCCCGACAAGGCCCAGCTCGGGGCCACCCAGCAGTGGACCGTCGAGAGCATCGCGCGCTACTTCAACGTCCCCCTGGTCAAGCTCGGGGTGGCCGCCGCGGCTCAGGGCTACGGGACGAACATCGAGTCGCTGAACCTGGAGTGGACGCGCACGGGACTGCGGCCCTGGGCGCTCCGGTTCGAGCAGGAAGCCAACGCGAAGCTCCTTGGGAGATCCCCCTACCGGGAGACGTCGATCGACATGGGCTGGCTCGTTCGCGGGGACGCGAAGACCCAGGCCGAGGCCGACAAGATCCGCATCGAGTCCGGCGTCTTCTCCGTGAACGAGGTCCGGGAGGAGCTGGGCGAGAACACGATCGGCTCCGAGGGCGACATCCGGTTCGTACCGTCCACGCTGGTGCCGCTCACCGATACCCTGCTGGAGATTCAGGAGAAGCTCGCAGAGGACAAGCCCGCTCCGGCTCCGTTCGCTCCCGCGGGCGCGCCGGCCGAGGCCGAAGCGGAGGAGCCGGAGGACGACGAGACGGAGGACGTCGAGGCGGACCCGGTGCTGCGCCAGGCCCTTCGGCAGATGGTCCTGCAAAACCTGGAGCGCCTGGAGAAGGACATCGAGAAGAAGGGCGCCGCCCTGAAGAAGAACGGCGGGGAGCCCGAAGAGATGGCCGCCAAGCTCGCGGTCGCGCGCCAGGCGTTCCGCGACCAGGTCGCGCGTGACTGCTACCCGGCGATCGCCCTGTTCCGAGAGGCCGCCGCCTCCCAGGGCCGGCACCTGAACGGCGAGGCCGACCTCGCCTTGCTCGCAGCCGTGGACGCCGTGGCCGGCGGGAATCTGCCGGCGGCCGAGGCCGACCGGCTCCTGGCCTCGCTCCTTCCCGGGGGGACTAAGTGAACCCGCTCCTGGTCAGCCCGCAGGCCCGTGCAGCGCCGAAGAAGGGGTGTCTGTACCTCTACGACGCCATCGGCGACGACGGCATGGGCGGAGGCATTACGGCCATCCAGGTCGTCGATGCGCTGAAGGAACTGAAGTCGGCCGGACACCGGGACCTCGAGGTGCGGATCTCCTCCCCTGGCGGGTCGGTGTTCGATGGGATCGCGATGTACCGGGCGATCTCGGAGTGGGACGGGCCGAAGACCGCGATCGTGGACGGCCTGGCCGCCTCCGCTGCCAGCTTCGTGATGCTCGCCGCCGACCGCGTCCAGGCCGGCGCCGAGGCAATGATCATGGTCCACGAGGCATGGGGTGGGCTCTTCACTGCCGGGACCGCCGACGAGATCGTCGCCGCGGCCGAGGCGCTCGCCGCTCCGCTGCGCAAGGCCAACGACTCCATCATCGCGATCTACGTCAAGCGCACGGGCCTCGACGAGAAGAAGTGCCGCGCGCTCATGGCCGCCGAGACCTGGATGACCGGGACCGAGGCGAAGGCCAACGGCTTCGTGTCGGAAGTCATCGAGGACGAGCGGGCCACGGTGGGGGCCGTGTCCGATGCCGCCGCCGCGATCATCTCCAAGTTCAGGAACGCGCCCGCGCCCGTCGCGGCGCTGGGGAGTCCGTCCGTGGCCGATCGCCTCGGGATGCGACTCCTCCGTCATCGAGTCGCTCAAGCAAGCACGGGCAAAGGCGAAGCATCGAAGAGTGGCCGTTCAGAAGCAACACACATGGCGGCCATGGCCGCGAAGAGAGGAACGCAATGAGGAATCCCATCGAAGTCCTGCGCGAGAAGCTCGCCCAGATCACCTCCGACGCGAAGGCCGTGGAGGCCAGCGTTGCCG
>CAIQRS010000092.1 GCA_903874275.1 uncultured Anaeromyxobacter sp. | reverse complement strand
GACCCGAGGAGCGATTGAATCTCGACTTTTTGAGCTCGGCCAAGAAGGTGATCGCTGGCGCGATCGCGGCGGGCGCGATCGTCGTGGTCCAGGAAGTCACCAAGTCCAGCGTCATGCCCCTCATCGCCGGAGCGCCCGATGGCTCCGTGCCATCCCAGTCGGTCGCGCCGAACGTCTCCACGCCCCAGCAGGCACCCGCGCCATCACCCGCGCCGTCCCCGGTGGCGCCGCCCGCCGGCCCGGCGACTCCAACACCGGCAGTGATTCCCTCGGTCGCGGCAGACCCGCCCGCGCCAACCGCTCCTGTGGAGATCGAGCCCCAGAAGGCTCCGGATCCGATGCCGGTCGCCCCCCAACCGGTCGCCCCGCAGCCGGTTCTCGTCGCAGCCGCCAGTCCGGCCGCCGCCGCCGCCACCCCGGCCCCCACCGCCATCCCCGCCGCCGTCTCGGTCCCCGCCCCCGCCCCCGCACCGGCCCCCTTGGACCCGATGCCGGCCGTGTTCAAGGGCGAGTTCGAGCAGGCGCTCACGATCGCCCGGACCAACGGCAAGGACGAGGCGCTGACCGAGGGGCTCCAGTCCTTCTCCGCGGCGGGACGGTTCATCCAGAAAGGCGACTGGACGGGTGCGCGCGACGCGCTGCGAAGCGCGGAGCGGACGCCCGCCTTGAAGAGGCTCGCGCTTTACTGGCGGTGCAGGGTGGCGAAGCTCGAGATCGGAGCCGAGAACTTCGATCGGTGCGCCCCGGAGGCGGGGGTCGACCCCGCCGCCTATCGCTGACCGCGAAGGGACGGAGCGTTCGTAGGCTTCGAGCTCGAGGGCCTGGCGCTCACCCTGGGCAGCGGTCCGGACTGCCGCTACGGCGCCTTGGCGCAGCGAAATCCCAGGACGCTGCCACGGTCGTTGGGGACGCACGTTCCACTCGCCGTCGCGGAGCCGGCCGAGGGATTCGCATCCCGCCACCCACCCCCCCGATCGACACGGCAGGACAGGTCCTTCCCCGCCACGTTGCACGGTCGCACCGTCGACGTCCACTCCCAGACGTTCCCCGACAGGTCGCTGATTCCTTGCGCGCTGTCCCCTCGCGGGTGGCTCCCGACGGGACAGGTCGAGCTCCGGTTGGCGAGCCCCTGATCGTTGCCTTCCCCACTCCAGCAGGCCTGGTTGGAAGGCGCCTCGTCGCCCCACGGATATGCGTTCTCGGGCACGGCCGAGCGCGCTGCCCATTCCCATTCCTGCTCGGAGGGAAGTCGCTTCCCCGCCCAGGCACAGTAGGCGGTGGCCTGCTGCCAGTCCACGCAGTTCACCGGATGATCCTTCCGGTCCGTGCGATCGCCGTTGCAGGATTGCGACCAGGAATCCCGTTCCGCATCGGCGATGCCTGGCCAGTCGACGGTCGTGGATGCCGGGGTGCACGTCTTCGCGTTCACGCATTCCGCGTAGGCCGCGACCGTGACCTCTGTCGCGTCGAGCATGAATGGGGCGACCGTCACTGGCAAGGCCGCCTGCCCCAGCTTGAAGGTGCCTCCGGGCAGCCGGACCATGTCGGCGACTCCAGGCTTCTGCGCCACCTTCGGAGCCCCCGCGGAAACCGCGGTGCCCGCCGGCTCCTTGCGAAGGCCATTCCGGACCAGGCTCTCTGCGGCCGTCCGGATCTTGTCCAGCAGGGCGACGCGCCCCTTTGCCTGCAGGGGGATGCTGGCGCCGAGCAACCTGGCGTTCTTCGTGGAGTGCATCTTGAGGGTCAGGATCCAGGTCCCCTCGAGCTGGGAGACGTTACCGGAGACGACGTAGTCCGCGCCGATCAGCTTGGCCGTCTCGACCTCGCACTCCCCCTCGACGCAGCGCGATCCCTCCATGCTCTCGAGCAACTGGGCGGCGTTCTCGCGCGTCATCACCTCGACGTCCTTCGTCTCGACGGCGGCGAGCGCGCCTGCCCGCGCCTCGTCCGCGAAGGTCTCGAGCGCCGTGCAGTTCTCCGCGAGCGCCGCATCGCTTCCCCAGTCGCCTGCAGCGCACCTCGAAGACCAGGGCGCGCTGAAGGTCAATACGGCCAGGCGAGAAGATGCGCCGGCCGTCCCGGGAGCCACCAGCGGGAGGAACGAGAGGAGGAGGAGGGCTGGAAGGCGCGACACGGGGCGTCCCTCACCTCGACGGCAGATCGGCGGCGCAGCGAACACCTATCGAGTGTAGACGATCCGTGGGGAGAAACACCCAGCGACGCGATAGGCGCACGACCCGGGGGTCCGAGTCCCAGGCCGAGCCACGGACCACCCGGAACTCCGTGGCGACGTCGGCGGCCTCGTCGGAAAAGCGAACGTAGGCGGCCGGGTCGTACTGGCTCGCCGTCCATTCCGAGACGTTCCCGACTCCGTTGTGGGCACCGTGGGGGCTGACGCCCTCCGGGAACGAATCGACCGGTGCCGTCGTCGGCCAGCCGTCATCGTATCCCTCGGAGATGCGCAGCGCGGGGAACTGCCTTCGCGCCGACTCGTCCGCCACGTTGGCGACCTGGCCGCTCGACGGCCCCGGGGGGTCCATGCCCCAAGGGAATGGCCGGTCGTCGAGGGAACCCCGCATGGCCTTCTCCCATTCCACCTCTGTAGGGAGCCGCTTCCCGAGATGGGCGCAGAGCGCCCTGGCCTGGTACCAGTCGATGCAATTGGCCGGATGGCGCTCGAATCCAGGCTTCTCGTGGGTGCAGTGGGGGCTCTGCCCTCCGGCTCCCATCAGACGTTCGTCGTGCAGCCCCTCGGGGGAACACGCTCCGTGTCGGACGCACTCCGCAAGCTCGGCCGCGCTGGCCTCGAACCGATCCACCAGGAAGGGCGGGACATCGATGCGGCTGCCCGGCCGCTCGTCGGGATTGCTGTTGCGCGAGGTGCTGCCCCGGAAGAACGGCCCCCCGGGTACGTGAATCATCCCGTCCACGTTGACCGGATGCGGCGGCGGCATGTCCAGGAGGGCCGCACGGGGGACGGGGGGCGGTGCGTGCACGCAGGCGGCGACCACCACCGACCACGCCAAGAGGCCCATCCCGCGCACGCCAGGACTTTGCCACGGGCCCTGCATTGCCGCCTAGTTCTCGACCAGTTGAAGCACTTCCGCCGACCGGAGGAGCTCGCCGGTCATCGCCTTCTCGATCACTCCGGATTCGAGGTCGATGAGTTGCACGCGGACCTTGACGACCCCTTCACCGGGTGCGTCCACGTAGTTCCCCGTGACGACCTTTCGGGCTCCCAGGATGCGCCCCAGACTCACTCCACTGGTCGAGTCGATGACGCCCGACTCCTCCTGCATGCGCATCTCCTTGAGAAGCACTTCGATCCCGTCGCGCTTGACGACCTTGACACCCCGGCTGATCAGCCCGGCGACGATCTCGTCCTCCAGCCGTGCAGACAGCCTGGTGGACTTTCCGGTGTCACGATTCACGAATCCCGCGACGACCGTGACCTTGGACCCGATGGCAGGGGAAAGGGCCACGCCGGCGAGCCCTGCCAGCTCGGAGTAGTTGGCCGCCCGCACTCCTTGGCTGGTCTCGCGGACGCGCTCCCGAGCGTGAACCTCGTCCCAGCTCGGAGCGGCGCCCAGCCGGTCCTCCACCATGAAGAAGAAGGAGTACGGGTGACGGCCGTACGGAGGGTTCACGTGCTCCGTCTTGTTCCTGTAACCCTCTGCGGAGCACGTGATCGTGTGCGGGACTTCGGCGATCCCGACCACCACCCGCCGCCCGGCCGCCACCTCCCTGCCGTCCACCGAGAACCTGCAGGGCTCGTTCGACTCGAGAATCTGATCGGTGAGGCTCACCTGGCCCGACCCCGATCGTGCGGTCGCGCAGGCGGAGACGAACATCAACCCTGCCGCGCACCCCAGACGAACCAAGCCCTGCAGATCAGTGGACAATGCACGTCCCTCGCCTACCGGAGTTCTTGCTTCCCGACGGTCATCTTCGCGCCCATGCCCTCGACCGCCGTCGAGCAGGTCGTGAACAGGCCGGGGAACATGAACATCGAGGTCGTCATGTTCGCGTTGATGACCAGATCGGACCCGGACGAATCGATCGCCTCCTTGTAGGCGGCCTCCTGCGCTTCCGAGGTGTGCCCGTTCCAGCTGAAGACCAGGATTCCGCACAGCTTCGTCGTACTGCCCTTGCTTGGCTTCGTCGGCGACACGTTCGAGTTTGGATAGACGAAGTGCGAGGAGGCCACTCGCTGCGACTGCGAGATGGTGCACCCGGTGATGAGCGTCGCCCCGGCAATGATGGCTGCAAGCTTATTCACGTTTCCTCCGGCTCCAGGTTCGCGGTTGTCAACGAATCGCCCGATTTCCTTGTGGTAATCGGTTAGTTGATCGACTGGCGCCGTGTCAAGACGGGGCGCGTCACCGTCCACGGCTACCCATGGCTGGGTCGGGGGGATATCGTCGGTGGAGTGGAAGTGCGTGAACCGACTGCACGATGGTTGTCCCCGGATCTTGCGGCGGGCCTGATCCTGGCCGGGCTGTCCCTCGGGGCGGTGGGCGCTGCCCCCGATGCCGGGCCTTCCTGGACACGCGAGGCGCCGGTGCCCGGGGTCATGGTGGGGATCGGCAATGGTGCGAGCCAGGCAGCATCGAGCGCGGCCGCGCTTGCCGATCTCTGCAGATCGCTTCGCGTCGAAGCCCGGGCAACGCGCGACTCCCTCGCCGAGCAGCATTCCGGAGGCGATGGCGGGCGGTGGATGAAGATCGTCCTCGACCTCGAGCAGTTGACTCCGGTGTGCGCGCTGCAGGGATTTCCGGCCGTCGAGAACCGCGTCGAGCAGCTGGGCGGAACGTGGTACGCGCGGCTGCGGATTCCCGTCGCCGACTATGCGAGGCTGGCCCCGGCACGAAGCGCGTTCCTGCGCATCCAGGAGGGCTCCGACTCCCTGGTGGACCGGTCCACGATCCTGAAGGGCGTTGCCGGATGGATTGCATCGCATGGCTACCTCCTGCTTCCGCGCGCCGACGGCGGCGAGGCCCCCCTGGTCGCCGAGTTCTCGTCCGAGTCGGTCACGGACGAACCGTCGCCCGGTGGGCTGTGGAAGGGTTCCGTCTCGGCGAAGGTGCGGCTCCTGAAGCGCTCCGACATGACCGTCCTCCAGGAGTGGACGATCGGTCCGCTGAAAGATGCCGCCTTCAACAAGCAGAAGTTGCGGGAGAAGCTCGCTTCGCAACTGCGCCAGGCAACTGCGCAACGCGAGCCCTGACCGAGAACGGTGCGGTGCAAGGGGCGCGTCACTTCCCCTCCGGCCTGCACCTCTCCCGGATGGCGGCCATGCGCGTCTCCAGCCGGGCCCGCTGCGCCGGATCTCCCTCGTCGGGGAACACGTCGAGTGCGCGCCGGGAGGCGAGCTGCGCCTGCGGGCAGTTGCCCAGGTCGGCGGCCACGGCGGCGTAGGTGTCGAGGACGCCCGGGCTGAAGGGTCCGAGCTGCACAGCCTTCCGCGCCGGCGGGAGCGCCTCCCCCGACCGCCCCGCCTGGAGCAGCATCTCGGCGAGGGCGGAGAGGGCGATGGCGTTCGAGGGGGCGAGCTCGGTCGCCCGGCGCAGCGCGGCCTCCCGGTCGGCGACCGCGTCCGGGGGGAGGCTCTCGGCGAGGAAGGACCAGGCCCTCGGGTCGCCGGGACGGCCTTCCACCGCCAGGCGGGCCATGGGCAAGGGATCCCTGCCATCCCGCCGGGCCAGCTGGCGCAACAGCAGCGGATGGTACGGGTCCTCGGCCAGCCCCTCGTCGAGCTCGGCGCGAAGGGCCGCGTCGTCCCCCTCCCGCGACGCCCCCCCGGCCCAGAGGAGCAGACGGATGGCGTGGACCTCCGCCGGCTCGACCGGCTGAACGCTGATGCTGGGGCTCGAGTCGACCTGCAAGGGCTTGCCGTCGAAGCGCCCGTTGCGCGCCCAGAGGTCGAGCTCCCCGTCGAGCCGGTCGAGCGCGCCGGGCACGTCCGGGTTCCACTGCGGGAAGGCGGCCCGGAAGGCGTCGTCGGGATCCTCGGCGCCGGCCAGCCGCCCCTCGAAGGCCCGCAGGGGCTCGGGGTGCTCGTTCACGAGGTAGTGCACGAGCAGCCAGGCCGCGTCGTAGTACGGGCCGAGCCCCCCGGGGGGCACGGTCCCGTCCCAGGCGAGGAGTTGCCGCGCGGGCATCCGCTGCGGCCGGGCCAGGACGCGCCGCCCGGGCGGGATGGCCCCGGTGACCATGCGGATCCCGGTGGACGTGGTCCCCACCGTCTCGGCCCAGGTGGCGAGCCCCTCCGAGAACCAGCGCGGTTCGCGCAGGAGCACGTAGGAGGAGACGTGGTGGGCCAGCTCGTGGGCCAGCACCCGGCGCTGCTCGATTCCCAGGCTGCCGGGCAGGACGATCTTGGGATCGGTCGTGCCGCGGGAGTAGTAGGCGGCCGAGCCGGCCGGGGCGAACGCCTGGTAGTCGGCGGTGGACCGGAAGGCGATCACGGTGGCCCGCACCGGCGGGTCGTGGCGCCTCTGGAAGAGGGACGAGGCCACCGCGATGCGGATCAGGTCGAGCTCGGCCGCCAGCGCCCGTGCGTCCTCCTCGTCGAGGTCGGTCACCACCACGAACTGGTCGGAGTAGACCGCGAGCCAGCCCCGCCCACCCCTGGCCTCGCAGCGGAACGAGGAGCGCGAGGTGGCGCAGCCGGCCAGCCCGGCCGCCAGGATCGCGATGAGCGCAGCGCGGCGCATGGCGCCATTGTACGCCCGCCCGCCGCAGCGAGAGGATCGGCGCTCCCCTCAGGCGGTGGGCTCGAGCCGACCGGTCCCGGCCACGGTTCCGTGCCGGATCACCCGGCTGTAGAGCGTGATGGTGGGGTCGGTCAGGAAGCGCCAGAGCAGCGCCGACCAGGAGCGGTGGAAGTGGAGCGGCTCGTAGAGCTCCGGCGCCATGGCCTTCAGCGCGGGCAGCTTCGTCCAGGGGACGCGCATCAGGTCGTGGTGCTCGTTGTGGTAGCCGACGTTGAGCGCCAGCACGTTCATGGGGCCGTAGTAGGAGAAGGTCTCCTGGTCGCCCGGGAAGGTGAGGTAGTGCTCCTGGATCCAGCGCGCGCCGACCGGGTGGAGCCCGATGGCGAAGGCGCTGGAGAGGAAGAGGTAGAGGAGCGCGGTCCAGCCCATGAGGTAGACGACGGCGACCACGAAAGCCACCTGGGTGAGCACGTTGGCGATGTACCAGCCGTCCCAGAGCTTGATGCGCTTCAGCTGGGTGGCGCGCATCCCCTGGGCCAGGAAGTAGAAGAGCAGCCAGAGCGCCTTCTTCAGGGTGGAGTTCCCCACCAGGCGGGCCTCGGCGGGGGCGGCCAGGTCGGCGTCGATCTCCGGGTCGCCCTGCCAGGCGTGGTGGAGCAGGTGGTAGCGGCGGAAGGGAATGCCGCCCGGGAAGACGATGGGGAGGTTGGCCACCAGGGTGGCCACCGAGTTCACCCAGGGAGTCTTGACGATCAGGTTGTGGGCGGCCTCGTGGATGAGCACCCACAGCGCGTGGTCGGCCACCGCCCCCACCAGCCAGGCCAGCGGGATCACCAGCCAGAGGCTCTGGTCGCGCAGCAGCCAGGCCATCCCGATCTGGAAGGCCACCACGCCGATCAGGATGGGCCCCGACCGGGGCTCCGGCCCCTGCAGCAGCTTCGCCTCGGGGTGGGCTGCGAGGAGGCGTCGCGTCCGCTCCCGGTGCGGTTCCGGGTAGTCCACGCGGACGAAGTCGAGCTGGGTGGCCATGATGGGTGGATCTCCAGTGGGGCGTAAGCAGGTCTTCTACGAAAAAAGCCGCCCCGGCGCCACGAGGGCACGGGGGCGGCCTGAAACGGGTGACTCGAACCGGCTAGAAGTAGTAGTTGCCGGTGATCGAGATCTGGCTGCCGATGAGCGGGTCCAGCGAGCGGGAGTCGGTGGTGCGCGTGTAGAGCCACTCGGCGCCGAACGCGAAGCCACCGTCCTGGTACCGCACCATCGCGACCAGGTTCTGGTTGCGGAGGCGGGTCAGGCCGGAGGCGAGGATGTCCGCATAGCTCGGGTGGTCGATGCCGTAGGTGAACCACGCCGACATGTTCTTGGTGACGTTCATGCCGACCTGGCCCCAGGCGCCCCATCCGAAGATGTTGCCCTGGTAGGTGGGGGGGTTGAACTGGAGGATGTGGCCGAGCATCGGGCCGGCGTTCTTGCCGTACCAGGCGCTGCCGGAGTAGGCGACGGGACCCAGGCTGCCGGCCACGCCGACCGTGCCGAGGACGGTCTGCAGATCATTGTAGCTGTTCGGGGGGGAGACCTGGTTCGGGCCGTTGCGGTCCACGGTCTGCCAGTGGCCGGAAAGCCACGCGCTGAACGTCTTGCCGAACGAGGCCTTGCCGCGGAGCTCGAAGGCCGGAAGGCCGGAGCTGACGCCGTCGTTCAGCCCCTCGTGCTGCAGGGTGTTGGCCCAGCCGGACTTCTGGACGGACCAGGCGAGCTCGAACTTGGTGTCGTCACCGAAGGTGTGCCAGCCCCAGAAGCCGGGCTGACGCCAGCCGACGGTGCCGGCCGTGTAGGTCGCCGGGAAGGCGATGTGGCTGAGCGACTGGGGGATGGCGCCGATGATCAGCATGTTCTGCTGGCCGATCTGGATGATGTGCTTGCCCGAATCCCAGTTGAGCTCCACGTAGGCCACGCGGACGCGGGGGATGATCGAGACGTCGCCATAGGCGCCGGTGCCGGCGAACTCACTCGACCCGAAGAGGTCGAACTCGACGACGGCCTTCGGGACCGCGCCGCCCAGGACTGCCGGGCCGCGGACCGAGAAGTTGAGGCGGGTCTGGCGGATGTCGAAGCCGAAGATCGGCTTGTCAGCCGTCCAGGCCTGGCCGGCCGGCGTGTTGGGGGCGACGCCGGTGGTGCCGGTGACGAAGAGGGCGGACTGCCCGCCTCCGGCGGCGGCGAAGTTTGCGTCCTGGAAGTAACCGGTCGTCGAGATGAAGCCGTGCAGCTCGAAGACGAACGCCGGGGGCTTGGGCGTCTCCTTCACGACCACGGTCACCGTCTCGGTCTTCTTCTCCTCCACGACCACGTTCTGCGCCTGGGCGAGTGCCAGGCTTGCGAATCCGAGAGCTGCCAGACTGAAGAGTGCCTTGATTCTCACGTGTATCCTCCGGTTGATCCGTGCGGGAACGGCGCTTTTTCGCCGAGGCGGCGGCCTGTCGGCGACTGTGTGCAAACTTCTCGCATGCGAATGGGGACACCGCAAGTTGCGACGCGTCATGACCCCGGATGGGTGTGGCCTTCTTGATCCAGGGCAATTCCTCGTGCAAATCAGGGAAATTGGGCGAGTGCTTGGGGCCAGCCCCGCAAGGGGCGTCGAAAGGGCGGTCCCTCCTCACGAAATGCGAGCAGCGGACCGGGCCCGTCCACTTGTCCGCGCCGCGCGTCGGATGGTACGACCCTCGGTCCCACCTCGCCCCAACGGAGGTTTCATGTTCGCTTCGGTTCGATCCCTCGCCGCCACCGCGGTCGCCCTTCTGGCCCTTCCCACCCTCTCCGCCGCCGAGACCGTCAAGATCGGCGCCGCCTTCTCACTCACCGGCAACGCCGCCGCCTACGGCGCGCAGCAGAAGGCCGGCGTCCAGGCCGCCATCGACGACGTGAACAAGAGCGGCAAGCTCAAGGGCATCACGCTCGAGCTGGTCCTCGAGGACGACGCCACCTCCAAGGAGCAGGGGATCGCGGTCTTCCAGCGCTTCATCAACCGCGACAAGGTGAGCGCCATCATCGGCCCCACCCTCTCCACCACCGCCACCGCCGCCGATCCGCTGGCCCAGCAGGCCAGGACCCCGGTGGTCCCGGTCTCCAACACCGCCCCCAAGGGGATCACCGACATCGGCGACTACGTCTGGCGCGTCTCGCTCACCGAGGCCCAGGTGATCCCGTCGGCGCTCAAGGTGGCCCAGGCCAAGATCGGCTTCAAGAACGCCGCCATCCTCTACGGCAACGACGACGCCTTCACGAAGGGTGGATTCGACGTCATGAAGGCCTCGCTCGAGGCGGCCGGAATCCCCATCGTGGACATCCAGACCTTCGCCACCAAGGACCGCGACTTCAACGCCCAGCTCACCGCTCTCAAGGCCAAGAACCCCGACTTCCTCATGGTCTCGGCGCTGGTCGAGCAGGCCGCCGCCATCGTCTCCCAGGCCCGGCAGCTGGGCTGGAACGTCCCCATCATGGGCGGCAACGGCTTCAACTCCCCCAAGCTCATGGCCAACGCCGGCCCGGCCGCCGAGGGCGTCATGGTGGGCACGGCCTGGAACAAGGCCTCCGCCGACCCCGTCAACCAGGCCTTCATCGCCGGCCAGAAGGCCCGCGGCAACGACCCCGACCAGTTCTGTGCGCAGGCCTACACCGGCGTGCTGGTCATCGCCGACGCGATCGCCCAGGCCGGCATGAAGGGCGGCCGCGAGGACATCAAGGCCGGCTTCGCCAAGGTGAAGGACCTGCCCACCCCGCTGGGCAAGTTCTCCTTCCTCCCCAGCCGCGACGGCAACCACGCCGCCGCCGTGCAGGTCGTGAAGAACGGGAAGTTCGAGATCCTGCAGTAGCCTCCGGGGCCACGCCGCGTGGGGCAGCAGATCGTCAACGGCCTGTTCCTGGGGAGCATCTACGCGCTCTTCGCGCTGGGATACACGCTCGTCTTCGGGGTGCTCGACATCCTGAACCTGGCGCACCAGGCCGTCTTCATGATCTGCGCCTACGCGGCGCTGGTCCTCGTGGTCCACCTCCACATGCCCATCTTCGCGGCGCTCCCGGTGGCGGTGCTGGCCGGGGGGCTGCTCGGCATGGTGGTGGACCGGATCGCCTTCAGGCCGCTGCGCGGGCGCAGCGACTCCAACATCGCCGGGCTCATCAGCTCCATCGCGCTGGCCACCATCCTGGAGGCGGCCGTCCTCCAGTTCTTCGGCCCGGACGTGGAGCGCTTCCCCTTCGGCACCGTTCCCACCCGCAGCATCCAGATCGGCGGGGCGGTGGTCTCGGAGCTGCAGATCGTGATCATCGCCATCGCCGTCGCCATGCTGCTCGGCCTCACCTGGCTGCTCCGCCGGACGCGGCTGGGGCGACGCATCCGCGCCGTGGCCGAGAGCCCCAAGGCGGCCCGGGTGCTGGGCGTGGACGTGGACCGCATCATCTCGGCCTCCTTCTTCGTCTCCTCGGCGCTGGGCGCGGCGGCCGGTGTCCTCTTCGGCCTGGCCTTCAACAACGTGGCCCCGGACATGGGGCGCTCGGTGGAGCTGAAGGGGCTCGCGGTCATCGTGCTGGGGGGCATGGGCAGCATGCCCGGCGCGGCGCTGGCCGGCGTGGCGCTCGGGCTGCTCGAGGTCTTCACCGTGGCCTGGATCGGCTCGTCCTACCGCGACGCCGTGGCCTTCGGGGTCCTCTTCCTGGTCCTGGTGCTGCGCCCCAGAGGCCTGCTGGGGCCGGCGGCGCTCCGCGAGGCCTGAAGCCCTTGTCGCTCGAATCCCTCCAGGATCTCTGGCTCACCTACCAGTCCACCGTGGCCTTCATCGGCCTGAACGGCCTGCTCGCGCTCTCGGTGTACACCACGCTCTCCTGCGGCCAGCTCTCGCTGGCCCAGGCCGCCTTCATGGCCATCGGGGCCTACGCCTCGGCCATCCTCACCTTCCACTCCGGGCTCCCCTTCGCGGTGAACCTCGCGGCGGCCACGCTGCTCCCGGCGCTCGTGGCGGTGCCGCTCGGCCTGCCGGTCCTCCGGCTCAAGGGGGTCTTCCTGGCCATCGCCACCATCGGCTTCGGCGAGGTGGTGCGCATCTTCTTCGTGAACCTCGACTACACCAATGGCGCACTGGGGCTGACCGCGGTGCCGCAGCGCACCTCCATCTGGATGATCTACGCGGCGCTCTCCGCCGCGCTCTTCGTGCTCTGGCGCATCCGCGGCTCGCGGGCCGGCTACGCGCTCGAGGCCATCCGCGAGGACGAGCCGGCCGCCCGCACCATGGGCATCCACGCGGCCCGCTACAAGCTGGCCATGCTGGCCTTGGGCGCCTCCTTCGCCGGCCTGGCCGGGGCGCTCGAGGCCCACTACACGTACATGGTCTCGCCCTCCACCTACTCCTTCACCCGCGTGGTGGACATGCTGGTCTACGCGGTGGTGGGCGGCACCTCGGTCTTCTACGGGCCGGTGGTGGGCGCCACCTTCCTCACCGCGCTCCCCGAGATCCTGCGGGAGATCTCGGCGCGGGTCGGGCTCGCTCCCGGCCCGCTCCGCCTCTTCGTGAACGGCGCCGTGCTGCTCCTCGTCATCCTCTTCCTGCCCGAGGGCATCTCCTCCCTGCCGCGGCGGGTGCGCGCCTGGCTGCGGTCGCGCCGGGAGGCACATGCTGCTTAGCCTGCAGGGGGTCCGCCGCACCTTCGGCGGCCTGGCGGCGGTGGACGACGCCTCGCTCGAGGTGGGCGTGGGCGAGGTGCACGGGCTCATCGGCCCGAACGGCGCGGGCAAGACCACGCTGCTCAACCTCATCTCCGGCCTCATCCCCCCCACCTCGGGCGCCATCGTGCTCGACGGGGAGCGCATCGACGGGCTGCCCTCCCACCTCATCGCCGCCCGGGGCGTGACCCGCACCTACCAGAACATCCGGCTCTTCCCGGCCCTGAGCGCCTCCGACAACGTGCTGGTGGGCGCGCACCTGAAGCGCAGCTCGCCGCTCTGGCGCCGCATGATCTTCCTCCCCTCGGCCGCGGCGGAGGAGCGGGCCGCCCGCCAGGCCTCGCTGGAACTCCTCGACCGGGTGGGGATGTCGGAACGGGCCTCCGAGCGGGCCAGCAACCTCTCCTACGGCGAGCAGCGGCGCGTCGAGATCGCCCGGGCGCTGGCCTCCTCCCCGCGGGTCATGCTCCTCGACGAGCCCACCGCCGGCATGAACCCCGGCGAGGTGAAGGCCATCGCCGACCTGATCCGCGGGGTGGCCCGGGCCGGCCACTCGGTGCTCCTCGTCGAGCACAACGTGAAGCTGGTGATGGACGTCAGCGACCGGATCACCGTCCTCGACTTCGGCAAGGTGATCGCCGACGGGACCCCGGCCGAGGTGGCCAGGGACCCGGCAGTCATCGCCGCCTACCTGGGCGGGGAGGCGGCCGCGTGAGCGCACCGGGCGTGCCGCTGCTGGAGATCCGCGACCTCGAGGTCGCCTACGGCCACGTCCACGCGGTGCGGCGCATCTCGCTCCGGGTGAACGCGGGGCAGGTGGTGACCCTCATCGGGCCCAACGGCGCCGGCAAGACCAGCACGCTGGCGGCCGTGGCCGGGCTGCTCCGCCCGCAGGGCGGCCAGGTGCTGCTCGAGGGGCGCGACGTCACCGGCCTCCCGGCCCACCGCGCCGTCGAGCAGGGGATCGTGCTCGTCCCCGAGGGGCGCAGCATCCTGGCCCGCATGAGCATCGAGGAGAACCTGGTGCTGGCCGCCGAGGCCCGCACGCCAAGGCCTCCCACCGCCGAGCAGCGGCGCCGCGTCGAGGCCCAGTTCGCCCGCTTCCCGGTGCTGGGGGAACGGCGCAAGCTGCCGGCCGGGTCGCTCTCGGGGGGCGAGCAGCAGATGCTGGCCTTCGCCCGGGCCCTGCTCATGTCGCCGCGCATCCTGCTCCTCGACGAGCCGTCGATGGGGCTCGCGCCCCTGCTCGTCCGGCGCGTCTTCGACCTGGTGGAGGAGATCCACCGGGAGGGCGCGACGGTGCTGCTCGTGGAGCAGAACGCGCGGCTGGCGCTCCAGGTCTCGGACCACGCCTACGTGCTGGAGCGGGGGCACATCGTGCTGCAGGGTCCGTCCTCGGAACTGGCCGCCGATCCGCGCGTGCAGGCGGCCTACCTGGGGGGCAGCACCGAGACCTGATCGGCGAGGCGTTTCCGCCGGCTACTTCGCCTCGCGCTCGGCGGAGATCTTCACGGCCTCGGCCACCAGCGCATCCTCGAGCTCCTCGGCCTTCATCCGCTTCACGATCTTGCCGCTCTTGAAGAGGAGCCCCACCCCGCCGTGTCCGTAGGCGACGCCGACGTCGGCGGCCGCCGCCTCGCCGGGGCCGTTCACCTCGCAGCCCATCACCGCCACGTTCACCTCGCCCTTGAGCCTGGAGAGGCGCTGCTCGACCCGCTCGGCGATGGGGATCATGGCCACCGAGCAGCGGCCACAGGTGGGGCAGGCGGTCAGCGTGGCGCCGCCGAACTTGAGGCCGAGCGCCTTGAGGAGGCTGCGGGCGACCTTGACCTCCTCGACCGGGTCGGCGGCGAGCGAGACGCGCAGGGTGTCGCCGATGCCACCGGCGAGCAGGATGCCCAGGCCGGCGGCGCTCTTGATGGTGCCCGTCATGAGGGTGCCCGCCTCGGTGATGCCGAGGTGCAGCGGGTAGTCGAAGCGCTGCGAGAAGAGCCGGTTCGCCGCCACCGTCATCCCGATGTCGTGGGCCTTCAGCGAGACCTTGATCTCCCGGTAGCCCTGGTCCTCCAGCACGCGGATGTGCCGCTCGGCGCTCTCCACCATGCCCTCGGCGGTGGGCCAGCCGTGCCTCGCGACGATGTCCTCCTCGAGCGAGCCGGCGTTCACGCCGATGCGGATGGGGACGTTGCGCTCCCGGGCCGCCTTCACCACCTCGCGCACCCGGTCCTGGCTCCCGATGTTGCCGGGGTTGAGGCGCACGCAGTGGATGCCGGCCTCGAGGGCCGAGAGCGCCAGCCGGTAGTCGAAGTGGATGTCGGAGACCAGCGGGACCGGCGAGCCCCTGACGATGGCGGGGAGCGCCTCGGCCGCGTCGCCGTCGGGGACGGCCACGCGGACGATGTCGGCCCCCTCCGCGGCCAGCGCCCGGATCTGCGCCAGCGTGCCCTCGACGTCTGCCGTCTGGGTGGTGGTCATGGACTGCACGGCCACCGGCGCGCCGTCGCCGACGGGGACGGAACCGACCAGGATGCGCCGGGTCCGCCGCCGTTCCGCGATCGCGGAGATCTCTCCGTGGTCGTACGCGCCCATGAGCCCTACTTCTGCGCCAGCTCGGCGTCGATGACTTCCTTGAAGGCGTCGAAGGGCTGCGCGCCGGAGATGAGGACCCCGTTCACGAAGAAGGCCGGGGTGCCGTTCACGCCCGCCTCGTTGCCCACCTTCTTGCTGGCCTCGACGATGGCGGCGGTGGAGCCGCTGTCCAGGCACTTGTCGAAGCTGGCCTGGTCGAGCTTCAGGTCCTTGGCGTAGCCCTTGAGCGACGGAACCTCGAGGGCGCGCTGGTTGGCGAAGAGCTTGGCGTGCATCTCCCAGTACTTGCCCTGCTCGCCGGCGCAGTGCGCCGCCTCGGCGGCCTTGGGGGCGTTCTGGTGGTTGGGCAGCGGCAGGTCGCGGAAGACGAGGCGGATCTTGTCGCCGTAGACGCGCATCACCTCGGAGACGGTCTCCTCGGCGCGGCTGCAGTACGGGCACTCGAAGTCGGAGAACTCGACGATGGTGATGGGCGCGTTGGCCGGCCCGCGCGACGGGCCCTTGGCCTCCACCTGCTGGCGGGGCGCCCGGTAGGGCGGCAGCAGGATCTCGACCTTGGCGTCGGCCTTCAGCTTGTCGTAGTACGCCTGGGCCGCGGCCTGCCCCTTCTGCTGCTGGATGTAGCGGACGATGGTCTCCTTCACCTGGGCGATGGGCGGAAGGTCGCGCCCCTGGGCCTTGGCGGCGTCGTAGACCTGCTGGACCTCGGCGTCGCTGATCGGCCCGACGCGCGCCATGATCTCGCCCTGGACGTAGTCGTCCGGCGTCTTGCCGGCGGCCTTGGCCTTGGCGTCCACCAGCCGCTTCATGATCATGGTGTCGAGGGCCTGGCGCTTCAGCTGGTAGGTCTGCTCCTGGAACTGGGCGTCGAGCTTCTTCAGCTCGCCCTTGGCGAACTCCTCGAGCTCCTTGCCGGTGATGGCGTCGGCGCCGATCTTGGCGACCGGGGCGTTCGGGTCGGCGGGGGCGGCGGCGCCCTTGGCCTGGGTGGTGGTGGGCGAGGTGCAGGCCAGCGCGCCGAGGGCGGCAGCAACTGCGAGGTAGGGGCGGGTCGAGAACTTCATGGGACTCCCTGAGGGGTTGAAGTGGCGAAGGGCGGGGATTGTTCTCGACAACCCCCCGCCGGTCAACGCCATTCCCTGTCCCAACCTTGTCGAACCGGGACTCCCCCCCGGGTGGTATCCTTCCTCTCCGCGGAGGCAGCATGTCCCAAGACGTCTGGAAACCCGAGCTCTACGCCCGATTCCGCGCCGAGCGCTCCCGCCCCTTCTACGACCTGCTCGCCATGGTCCGGCCCCGGCCGGGCATGCGCGTCCTGGACCTGGGCTGCGGGACCGGGGAGCTCACCGCCGACGCCCACAAGCGACTCGCGGCCCGATCCACGCTGGGGATCGACTCCTCCCCCGCCATGCTCGAGAAGGCGGCCCCGCTGGCCGGCGACGGCCTCTCCTTCGCCCTCGGCGACATCGCCACGTTCGAGGATCCGGAGGGGACCGGCTTCGACCTCGTCCTCTCCAACGCGGCGCTCCACTGGGTTCCCGATCACCCCGCGCTGCTGGCCCGGCTGGTCCGGTTGCTGGCCCCGGGGGGGCAGCTCGCCGTGCAGGTCCCCGCCAACCAGACCCACGCCTCCCACCGGCTGGCCAACGAGCTGGCGCGGGAGGAGCCGTTCGCCACGGCGCTCAAGGGCTACGTGCGCCACCGCTCGGTGCTGACCCCGGTGGAATATGCGCTGCAGCAGAAGCGGCTCGGCCTGGTCGAGGAGGAGTCGCGCCTCCAGGTCTACGTGCACGAGCTGTCCGAGCCCGCCGACATCGTGGAGTGGTGCCGGGGGACCCTGCTCACCGACTACGAGAAGCGGCTGCCCCCCGACCTCTGGCACCGCTACCTCGAGACGTACAGGCGCCGGATCGTGGCCGCCATCCCGGACGAGCGCCCGTACCTCTACACCTACCAGCGGATCCTCTTCTCGGGCAGGCGCTCGGGGTAGGTGCGGGTCCCACCAACCGACCCAGGGTGCCTACAGACCCATCTGGTTACCAGACTCGACGCTAGTAAATTCAGCCACTTGAATTTTTTACGTCCTGGCACGAGTCCAGCAGATACCTCGGTACGGTGCTGCTGTTTGGCTCCTCCTCGCCCGAGACACCGCGGGTTCTCGTCCCCCCCGAGAGCCCGAAGTGTCTCGGGCTTTTCATTTGATGGGGCTAGGAGCCGCTCCCGGGACCGGCGAGGACGAAGAACGAGCGCAACTTCTCGCTCGTCTCCCGGAGGCGCGACGACAGCGTCCGCACGAACGCCCACAGGAGCGCGTAGGCCAGGTCCTTGTCGAGGAACATGAGCCGGTCGAGGTCCTCGCGCCGGATGGCGAGCAGCGAGCAGCCGGTGTGGGCGACGGCGTCGGCCGAGCGGGGAGCGTCGTCGATGGCGGCCATCTCGCCGAAGTAGCTTCCGGGCCTGAGCAGGGTGAGGGCCTCCTCGCCTGCCCCCGGGATCTCCTTCGAGATGCGGACGGTCCCGTTCACGACGACGTACATCACGTCGCCCAGCGCACCCTCCCGGAAGATGCCCTCCCCGGCCTGGTAGTCCCTCGGGCTGGCGATCTCCGCCACCTTGGCCAGCTGGTCGGAGGAGAGGGTCTCGAAGAGGGCGCAGTGGCGCAGCATGCTGTCGATCACGGGCCGATGCTAGCACGCGATCCGACCCGAACCTCTCCGTGACTTCCGGGCTCGAAGGGGCTAGATCGATCGAGTCCCCCCCCCACACGCGGAGGAAACATGCCCCAGCACGAGAAGCTGGTGATCGTCGGCTCCGGCCCGGCCGGCTACACCGCGGCGCTCTACGCAGCACGCGCCAACCTCGCCCCGCTCCTCTTCGAGGGGATGCAGCCCGGCGGGCAGCTCACCATCACCACCGAGGTCGAGAACTACCCCGGCTTCGCCGAGGGGGTGATGGGGCCCGAGCTCATGGAGCGGATGAAGGCGCAGGCCGAGCGTTTCGGCACCCGCTTCGTCCCCGCCGAGGTGACCCGCGTGGACCTCTCGACCCGGCCGTTCCAGCTCTGGAGCGAGGGGGAGCACTACACCGCCGACGCGGTGATCATCGCCACCGGGGCCTCGGCCAAGTGGCTGGGCATCCCGTCGGAGAAGGCCTACCAGGGCAAGGGCGTGTCGGCCTGCGCCACCTGCGACGGCTTCTTCTTCCGGGGCGTGGACATCGCGGTGGTGGGGGGCGGCGACACGGCGCTCGAGGAGGCCACCTTCCTCACCAAGTACGCGAGCAAGGTCTACCTGGTGCACCGGCGCGGCGAGCTGCGCGCGTCCAAGGTGATGCAGGAGCGGGCCCGGAAGAACCCCAAGATCGAGTTCGTCTGGCACGCGGCGGTCGAGGAGGTGCTCGGCGACGGCAAGACCGTGACCGGGCTGCGGCTCAAGAGCACCAAGGACGGGAGCACCCGCGAGCTCAAGGTCCAGGGCTTCTTCCTGGCCATCGGCCACGAGCCCAACACCGGGGTCTTCAAGGGGCAGCTCGACATGAACGAGGTCGGCTACCTGAACGTGAAGGCGCCCTCCACCCGAACCAGCCGGGAAGGGGTCTTCGCCGCCGGCGACGTGGCCGACCCGAACTACCGGCAGGCGGTGACCGCGGCCGGATCGGGCTGCGCCGCGGCCATCGACGCCGAGCGCTTCCTGGGCGAGCAGGGCATCCACTGATCCGGGGGACGCCGTGCGCATGATCGACGTGGGCGAGAAGCCCCGCACCGACCGGGTCGCCGTGGCCCGCGGATCCGTGTCGATGTCGCCGGCCACGCTGCGCATCCTGCGGCGCGGCGAGGTCGAGAAGGGGGACGTGATCGCGGCGGCGCGGCTGGCCGGCATCATGGCCGCCAAGCGGACGCCCGACATCGTCCCGCTCTGCCACCCCATCGCCCTCTCCGGCATCGAGGTGGAGGTG
>CAIQRS010000091.1 GCA_903874275.1 uncultured Anaeromyxobacter sp. | reverse complement strand
GGCAGAGTGGCTTCCCCCGCCCGCCTTCCTGCCCCCGGGGTTGGCGGCGTCGGCGCCCCTCGACTGGACTCCCTGGGACTCGTCGCGAGGGACGCCGCATCGGCCGCGGGGTTTTGCGCCGGCCCCGAGCGCGTGGGACGCGCAGGCTGCGCTCGACGACCTCCGGGCGGCGCAGGCCGCCAACCGGGTCTATGCCTCGGTCGACGCCCTCGCCGACGCCATGCGGGCGCAGCTGGCAGCGCTGGCGGGCGCAGCTGAGTTCCTTCCGTGGGTGCGGGCTAATCCGACTTTCAAGCCGCGGCTGTCCGGACTCCTCTCGACGGCACAGGGCGTGCGGCACGTCACCATCCTCTTGGACACTGGAGCAACGCATTGCTTCATCTGCGCCCGCCTGGCGGCGGCGCTCGGCCTGCCACCGTCGGGTCAGGCCGGGCCCCGGTCGGTCGCGACGGCAGCTGCCGGGGGGCAGCAGGGGCTGGGGACTCCGGTGCTGGTACACCTCAGCCTGGGTGACGCGTTCCGCGAGTCCCTTTCCGTCTCGCCGATGGATATGGACGTGGGGGACGACCTGATCCTCGGCTGGGACTGGATCTCGAGCCACGACCTGCGCCATCTCTACCGGGCGGGGCAGGTGGATCTTCGGTCTGGGTCGGCACAGCTCCAGTTGGCCCTCCTCCCGCCGGCGGCTCGCCCCCCGCCGGCGACCTTCTCCACGGTGATCGGGCATGGGGAGCTCCGCCGCCTCCTCCGCCAGATCGTCCGCGACGACCCCTCCGCGAGCTCTGCCGCCGCCCCCTCGGTACAGCCTGCGGAGCCGTCTGGACCGGGCAGCGCGCGCCTGCGGTCGAAGGGATGGTCGCGCCCGGCACAGGCCGATCATGCGGAGCTCGCGGCGCTTGAGGCGGCGGCGCGGGCGGCGGCCCGCGAGCGACGTCGCCACGGCGGGCCGAGCCGGGTGGCGCCGCATCTCACCGGCAGGTTCGTCGGCGGGACGGAGGTCCTCCGGGACGGTACCGAGCTACATCTCGCGTCGTTTCGCTTGGCGGACGCCGAGCTTCGTCTCGAGGGTGCCGACGACCCTGCCTTTGCGGCGCTCAAGGCCGAGTACGCCGACGTGCTCGGCGGCGCGCCCCCTGGGCTGCCGCCGGACCGCGGCATGGAGCTCGTCATTGAGACGGGTGACGCGCCGATGCCGCGGTCGCGCCCGGTGAAGCGGCTGTCGGAGGGGGAGCTGGCGGAGCTGCGCGCGCAGCTCGTCGATCTCCTCGACCGCGGGTGGATCCAGCACTCGACAGCTGGGCACGCCGCGTCGGTGGTGTTCGCGCGGAAGCCCGACGGGACGTGGCGGATCTGCTACGACTACCGGGGCCTCAACGCCATCAGCCGGCCGGCGGTGGAGCCGCTCCCGCACATCGACGCGCTGCTCGACGGAACCCGGGGATCGCGCTTCTTCACCAAGCTCGACCTGGCCAGCAGTTATCACCAACTACGGGTCCGGGCTTGCGATCGGTGGAAGACGAGCTTCCGGTCGCAGCTGGGCCAGTTCGAGTGGAACGTGGTGCCGTTCGGGCTTCAGGGCGCCTCCTCGCTCCTGATGCGCGTCATGAACCAAGCCCTGACGGTCGGGTTGGGTGCCCCCTCGACGATCGGCGGAGGCGTGCCTGGAGCGTCTGGCCCGCTGGGACGGTGCGCGTTGGTGTATATGGACGACTGCCTGGTCCATTCCCCAACACTCGAGCAGCACCTCCTCGACGTGGCGGAGGTGCTGGAGACCTTCCGCCGGCACAAGTTGTACGCGAAGAGCTCGAAGTGCGAGTTTGGCCGGCAGGAGCTCGGCTTCCTCGGGCACCGCCTCTCCAAGGAAGGCGTGTCGGTGGACCCGCGCAAGGCGCAGTCCATGGTCGAGTGGGCCACGCCCACGTCGAGCGGCGAGGTGCGGCGCTTCACGGGTCTGGCGAACTACTACCGCCACTTCGTGG
>CAIQRS010000090.1 GCA_903874275.1 uncultured Anaeromyxobacter sp. | reverse complement strand
TCATCCCTTTCGGAATCGCGGTTCCCCCGGGACGGTGTCGGGAACTATGCCCGGTACTTGATTCACGTAAAGTGACTAAAACGGGGCGGGTACCGGCCTCCCCTGGACGGGCGCTCTGCGGGATTCCGCCCGATTCATTAGGAGATGCTCAGGCCACTTCTCGGCGCCCCGGCACACGATCATGTCGTCGGCCGGGTCGGTGAAGCGCCGCCCTTGGCGTATGCGCTCGGCCTCACGTGGCGTCCTCCGCCGCCTGTTGCTCGCCAATGCTCCGTCCGCGCTGGAACCGTTGACGATTTCTCCCAGGGCCAGGATTCTCCCCGGCTCGATGCTCCGCCTCCTCGTAGCCCTCCTGCCGAGGCTCTTCTCGGCCATGCGCTCCCGACGCCATCTGGTGATCGAGAACCTGCCCCTCCGCCAGCAGATCGCCACCCTGGCCGGTCGGCGACATCCGGACATCCGGCCGGCCACCGCCATGCGCTGGCATCGCGCCGGATTCCGCATCTACTGGAACTGGCTGTGCCGACGAGGAAGGCGCTCCGGGCGCCCGCCCCGCACACCGAGGGCCAACGCCCCCCGGACGACCTTCCTCCGGAACCACCGGGACGGCATCGCCGCGATGGACTTCTTCACGGTGCCCACCGCGATGTTCCGCGTCCTTCATGTGTTTCTCGTCATCCGCCACGATCCGGTCGATGCTCATGGAGCCAACGCGCACCAGCTAGGCGCCAGGCGGCGTAGACGGGGGCCCGAGGTTCCCCTCGGCCACGCCGCCGGTAGCATTGGAAGGGGATCGGGTGCTCGCTGGCCGGTGGCGACGTCCATTCTCGCGTCTGGCGACACGATCGAGGCCCCGTCCCCGTCTTCCGGCGCCCTGCTTCATCCCGCTTCGGACGCTGCCTTGTTCACGGATCGTGTTTTGGCGAACGACAGCCTCATCCTGGCAAGCCGACCAATCAGCGTCCGCGTGGGACCCAGCGGGGCACGGGCGCATGCTTCTCGACCATGGTTCCCGTCTCGAAACGGGCGACCATGCGGAACGGCCGGTCCATATCGCCGTTGTCGAACACGAGGACGTGGGGCACCCCCCGGATCGCCCTCCCCAGGTTCCCGAGCGTCCGGGGGTAGCGCTCCTTGAGCTTCTTCAAGGGCACGTCGTGTCCTCCCTGGAGGACACGCATCGCGACGCGTTCCTCGCTCACCTCCGGGCCGTCGATCCCGATGAAACACAGGACGACGGTGTAGCCCCTCGCCCCGGCCCGCTCGAGGAAGGCGATCTTGTCGCCCACGGGGTCGGAGAAGACCGTCTCGAAGACGAAGCTCTCGCCCTGCGCCAGGAGCGTCTCTCGCAGCCTGCCCGCAACCTCGGCCGCCTCGTAGGCGTCAACTTCCAGTTCCCGGGCCAGGTCGTCGGCGTTGACGAACCGCAGACCGGCCGTCTGGAGATGCGCCTCGTAGAAGGTGGTCTTGCCCGCGCCGTTCGGCCCGGCGATGGCGACCACGACGGGGCGCGCGTCGAAGTGCGAAGTCACTTGCGGCGGGCGGGGCGGAACTCGCGGTTCACGAATCGCCCGACGGTGCGCTTCCCGTCGTCGTCGATCTTGATGAGGTAGCCGGGCTTGCCGGGCGCCTGCTCGAAGTGCGGGAAGGGGCGTGCAGCCTGCTGCGCCTTCACTCTCTCCCGCCCCGCCTTCGAGTCGACCGACTTCAGCAGTTCGGAGAGCGGAGCGGCCTCGCCGCGCTGCTTGAGCCGCAGCACCCGGTCGCCCCGGAGTACACCCTCCACGGCCTTGCCGACGCGTGCCCAGAACTCGATCTGGCCGGCGATGGAGCGCTCGGTCGCCTCGCCGACGATGCGGGCATCGAGGACGAGGGCATCGGAGAGCTTGACGGGTTGGCCCATGACCCCAAGGGTAGCATTTTGCTACCCCGCGTCAAAGCCTCCCGGGGACCGGGGCACGGATGCCCTGCACCCTCGACCCCTTGGTCCCGAAGGGCCGATTGCCGATCCACACGGCGTGGCACCGGGTCACCTGGGGTCGTATCCCTTCGGTAGTGGTCCAAGCCGATCCCCAGGCACGTCAGGTTCCACGACACCAGGCACAGCTTCGGCACGGCGGTGGTGAGGGCGGCCGGAACGGCTGTCGCGCAGAAGGCCCTGCGCCACTCCGACGTGCGCCTGACCATTCACACCTACGGCCACCTCGACACCAAGGACGTGCGAGCCGGCCTCACTGGCGCCTTCGGAACGCCCTCAGGCACCACCTCGGCTGAAGGCGCGGACTGCAAGGAACTGCAATCCACACCACCGGACATGCGGGTCCGCATCCGGCGGTTCGAGCGGTTGAGGTTAGCCGTCAGGCCTGTGTCGGTCGTGGACGTGGTGGTCGAGGTCTTGAGAGGCGTCCCGCCGCGGAAGACGTGATAACCGGCCACGGCGACGTTGTCGGTCGAGGCGGTCCAGCTGAGGTTGAGCTGGCTCTGCGACGCGACGGTGACCGTGAGCCCCGTGGGCGTCGAGGGGCTCGCGATGTCCTGAGCGGGAGTAGCGACTTCGCCTCCGCTGCCACAACCCGTCACCGCCACGAGTGAAAAGGTCAGGAGGCCGGCCAGGAGGCCGCGGAGAAGCTGCGAGGTCTTGGCCGGGTGATGATGCGGTACGAGTGGATTCCAGCACGCGCCGCTGGAGTGCGGATCTCGGATGCTCATGGTCTCCCCCATCAACCGACTGCATCAAGGGACCAGCACGCCGAGAGATACTTGCTCAAGAGTGAGGCTGGCGGTTCACTAGAGGTGACTACTACACCTACCCACAAGGGGCTTTCTAGATACCCTCGGGGGCGTGATCCGTCGACCGCAACCGGCCGACGGGAGCAGGCGCGTCAATCCGCGTGCGTTGACGCGCGGCGGCATCGCCGGTTGTCGCCCGGAAGTCGGGCGCGTAGGGCCAAGACTATTTGACTGAATGTGGAAGTCGAGATCCCGGGCCGGTCTGGGAAGCCGACGGACGGGCATTCCGGGAACGCAGCACTGGCTTGACGGACATCAGGGGGGATCCAGATGGTCGGGGGCGAGAAGGCAGCGTTACAGCCTTATCCTCGCGGAACATCAACCGGGATGTCAGCGACGCGACTCACATCCCCCTCCTCCTCCACCTCTACCACGATCCGCCAGCGGCCCGGTGGCAGCCCGACGACGCTCCGAAGCGTGGAGGCGCACATACAGCGGCAGCGCGAGCCGACCAACTTCTCCAGCAAGATCGCTCGATCGCCGACCACGCTTGCCGAGATCTCCACCTTGAGACAGCACGCATGCGACAGGTCGTGCTCGACCCTGGCGCCGCCTGGGACGGGCGTGATGGTCACGGGGGGCGGCGGGTTCCGGGTCACCGGTGGAACCGGAAATCGCCCCGCCTCGCTTTCTCCTGTCACGGTGAGGCATCCTTCGACGGCAAACCGCGTGCCCCCGAGTTCGGGCGGGGGCACGAGTGATCCTGCATGGGCCAGCGTTCCCTGCGGCGAGACAGCCACGGCCAATATACGACCGCTCGTCGGGAGTGGCGGCGGTGCGCCGTTCTCGGCCTTCTTCGTGGCGCACGCAGCAACGACGCCCGCCATCGCGTATGCCAGCCACCTCACGGGCGTACCACACCGGTCCCCGTGTAGAGCCAGTCACCCTTCCCTGCATCGTTGGCGGCGAACATGCCCGCGAAGCCTCGGGCGCCCACCTTCAGTTCTGCGAACAAGATTCCGATCTCCTTCGTGGCATCGAATCCTTGCCCGGGGTCGCTGTACGGGACCCACTGGCGGGCGAAGGTGGCCGGACTGGGAAGGTAGGCCACCATCGCTCGAACCTTCGACCCGGCGGCAGGCGTCAGGCCCGCCACGCCCCCGTCCGTGAAGGCATAGAGCGAATCGGAAATGATCTTCCCGTCGGTGAGCTGGAAGACGATGTACCGCGCCGCCTCGATGGGGGTCGCCCCGGGCGCTGCATCGTACAGGAGGGGAATCGTTGCGGATCCCAGGGTGGAACTGACGACCTCGATCGACAGGTAAGCGAGTTCCACGTAGGTGGTTGTCCCCGGGGGCTGGACCAATTCCAGGACGGACCAATCCCAGGAACTCGTCACATTGACGCCCGAGATCGAAGCGGGCTGGTCGCCAAGAAGGAAGGCGCCTGTTCCTGGAGCCGATTCCATCAGGCCGTAGGAGAGGAATGCATTCGAGGCCGCCGATGCTGTTGCCGACGATAGGACCCCCGTCAAGCCCAAGGCAGCATGGGTGGAATTGAAGCTTCCGCTGGCCCATGTCGGGACACCCGGTGGCGGGCCGGGTGGGCCGGCGTAGTAGGTCGTGAGGAATGCGCGCCAGTCATCCATTCCAGCTACCGAGTCATACTCCGCGCTGTAGTACGCCTTCGCGGAAGGGAAGTAGATCGAGAGCCCCTTGGCCCTCGCTTGAGCAGCACCTTCCACGTGGTAGACAACGGCTGCATTCACAGCTGATTGCAGCGCGGCAGATCCGGTGACGGCGTTCGCCCCGCTGAAGAGATTCACCAGGTCCACGAGATGATAGGACTTGGTGGGGTCGGGTTTGCTCCCGAAGGCAAGCGCCGCCCTGCGGGCCGCAGAAATCTGGGTCGATGCTGGATTGGCCCCGGTGAAGGAGTTCTTCACGCCGGCGATGGCGGAGAGGATCGGATCGATCTTCGCCGAATCGATCAGCGAGAGCGTGATCGAGGCGACAGTATTCTCCGCCGTCGCCTGGGCCTTGAATCCATCGATCACCTTCTTGCTCAACGCCACTGGGTCCAGCGTGCCTCCGCCGGCGAACGCTGCGTAGTCCCAACCGTGTCCCGGCTCCAATTCCTCCGACGCGATGAAGTAGCTCCCGAATGCCTTCAGGTTCTGGAGCACCTCCACCGTCGCCATGAGGCAAGCGTCGAAGCCGATCACGTCGAACTTGGCAATGCCCGCTGCCGAAAGCCCGTTGCTCAGGCCAGTGTTGAGCTTCGCAAGCGTGAGCTTCTCGCGGTTGCTGGTGTCGTCCCAACCAAAACCGATCCAGCCACCGCCGTGATCCCAAAAGACGAGCATGTACTTCTCGCTCGGGTACGCCTTCACGCCCCAACTGATGAAGTTGGCGAGCACGCCAGGGTCAGCCATGTTCACCTCTCCAAGGTCCCCTAACTCCCGGAACGAGCCCTTCTCCACCAGAAGGCGCTTCGTCGTCGTCCAGTCGGGAAGGTTCAGCACTCCGCCGCTGGCAAACCCTTGAATACGGTCCGCCTGCACGACGAATCGCAGATCGGATCCAGAACCGACCTGGCTCATCTCCAGAAGGTCCTTGAGTCCGTCGTCCTCGAGGTTGTTGTCCGCCACCATGTAGACGAGGACGGTCCAGCCTGTCGAAGGGGTCGGTCCCGGACCGCCCCCACCTCCGTTGCCGCTGTCAGAAGTGCCACCACACCCGGCCGCCACGAGAAGCCCAGCGACGACCATCGCCTTCAACGATCCGGACACGCGTTCTCTCATGATGCGTTCCTCCACTCTCGAATTCGTGCCTTGCCGCCATCAGAGTTGCGATTCGCGCTCCAGGGGAGGACCTGCCCCGGGATGCAGGTTCCATAGGGCTGCGCTGGTTCTGCGATGCGACGCGGGCCGACAGGCCGCCGGGAAGCGGCAAGACCTTCGCGGGGCGCTGGCATGGTCCGGTGGGAATCCAGCGTGTCACCGGTGATGCGCGCTCGGGTGCTCACGGTCTCCCCCATCAACCGACTGCAACAAGGGACCAGCACGCCGCGTGAAGCTTGCTCAGGGATGAGGCTGGCGGTTCACTACAGATGACCATTACACTTACCCACATGGAGCTTTCCAGATACCCGTCGGGGTCGGGCCCCGATGCACCGGTTGCACGACGGGAGCGCGCGCGTCAGGCGAGAGCAGTTGACGCGCGGCGGCAACTCCGGTTCTCGCCCGGAAGTCGTGCACCTACTCGCGAACGATGTTCACGATTGGCGAAATTGGCCATTCCTGGCCGCCAGAGAGGTTGAGAGGCGGACCTTCGCGGGAGTCCATGCGCGGCTTGACGATCGTCAAGAGGAGCTGGGGTGATGGATGACCGGAAGGGGCGCTTGTCGCGTGCGGCGCCCCCCCTGCGTCGGGGCGCGGGCAACGAGCCTCCGCGACGGTCGCCTCTCCAGGCGCGAGGCCAGCGGGAGGAATGGGTTCCTGCATCCGGTCGTGCAGTGGCGAGGAGTCCCTGGAGCAACTGGAAAGACCTCACGCAGGGCGTCTCGCATCGACGTCGGCAAACCTGGCAACGCCCCCCCGCGCGCCGAACCCTCACCCCTTCGTGCCCTGCAACCGCGCCCGCATCGCTTTCACCTCGACCAGGATCGGCAGCCCAGCGTCTGCGCCGCCCCAGTCCACGAGGAGGCGATCGACCGTCGACCGCGCCTCCTGGATCCGTCCCTGCTTCTCCAGGCACCGGGCGGCGAGGAGAAGCGTGCGCGGCCGGAAGATGTAGCTTCCGAGCGCGACGGCCGAGGGAAAGCGCTCGAGCCAGCGACCGCGCAGGACCGCTCCCTCGGCCGGTTCGGTCCCGTCGCAGAGGATCTCCCCGAGATACCGGACGGCAGCGCCATCTTCCGTCTTCGCGATCACGCCCCGGAAGATCGGGACCGCGACGTCGGCGTTCCCGCCCTTCCACGCCTCGATGCCGCGATAGAGTTCGGCCGGCACGGTCCCTGCCTTCAACTCCTTCGCCAGCCGCTGAACGGCCACCTCGTAGTCATCGTCGTCCACGGCCCGCTGCCCCGCGAGGGCCAGTAGTTCCTTCGAATCCGGGAGCGCCTTGACCGCGGACCTCAACACGGCTCGCATTCGCTCCTTTCCCTCGGCGCCGGAGCCATCTGGCTTGCGCAGTTCCGCCAGAACTTCGGCGAGATGCCGGTCCTTCTCGGGGATGCGACCGGCCTGTCGGAGCACGGCCTCGAGGTGAGCTTCCGCATCGCCCTCGTTCCCGTCGGACTCCCCGAGGGCCGCCAGCAGTGCGAGCTGCAGGTGGGCCTGGACGAACTCCGGGTCGATCGCAAGGGCTTGCGCGTACTCCTTGCGCGCAAGGTCTGAATCGAGCAACTCGGCCATGATCTGCTGTGCCCGGAAGTAGTGGGCGTCGGCCTCCAGGCTTCCCGTCACCGCGACCTCCACCCGGACCTGGTTCGAGGCGACTTCCTGTTGCGGCTCGTTCTGCTCGACCCGGGTTCGGTCGGAGAGACGGTCGACGAGTCCGAGCACGGCGGCCTTGTCTGATGCACGTTCCTGCACCGTGAACAGATACTCGTCCCTTTCCGGATCGAGCGCGCGCAGCTCGACGACGTTCCCCATTCTGAGCTCCCTCGCGTAGTCCCACATGCGACTGCGGGTCAGGACGCGAAGCCTCTTCGATTGCTCGATCGACGCGGAGAGCAGTCCCGAGAGGCCATCCAGCTCCGGATCGCCGGTCTGGTTCGCGAAGTCGGCCACTGCGACCGTGATCCTTCCGACGGGAACCTGGCGCCGCCAGACGCGCCACGTGGCGATCCCCGACGCGAGCACGCCGAGGAGGAGCCCCACGCCGGCGAGAAGTGCCACGCGGCGCAAGATGCGTGGACGGGCTCGCTCCCGCTGAAGGCGCTGAATCGCCGCGAGCCACGAGGCTCCGTCGCGAGGGCGCGCGGCCGGGTCGGCGGAGATCGCGGCTTCGATCTGGCGCTCGATCCCGCGCGGTAGCCCTGGTCGGTGGGCTTGGGGCCACTCGTCTGCCGAATCCCCGCGGGACGGACGGTGCCCGGTCAGCGCCTCTCCCAGCACCATCCCGGCCGCGTAGACATCGGCACGCTCGTCGATCTCCGCTCCGGCCGCCTGCTCCGGGGCCATGTCCGCCGGCGTTCCCGCCCCGCTCGATCCTTCCGTCCCGAGCAGGTGCGCCAGCCCGAAGTCGAGCAGCTTCACCCGCCCGTCCTCGCAGACGAAGACGTTCGCGGGCTCGAGATCCCGGTGCAGCACGCCGCGTGAATGAGCGTGCGCAAGCCCCTCCGCCATCTGGGCGGCGATGCGCAAGGCCTCGTCGACCGGGAGCGGCCCCCTGTCGACACGGCGTGCCAGCGTCTCGCCGCGGAGCAGCTCCATCACGAGATACGCACCCGCCGGGCAAGTACCGACGTCGAAGATGGTCACGATGGCCGGATGGTCGAGCCTGGCGAACGCCTCGGCCTCCCGCTTGATCCACTCCTCGGAGAGCTGGTGCTTCGTGCGTCCCGGTTTCAGCGCCTTGAGGGCGACGGTTCGCCCCAGCTCCGGGTCGAACGCCTCGTACACGGCACCGAAGCCGCCGCGTCCGACTCGCCACGGATCTGGTACCGGCCGACCACGTCTCCAGGTCCGAGTGGTCCCGCCAGGAGGAGGCCAGATCACCCTCGGGAGTTTGGGCGATCTCTCGGAGGAGACGGGAGATCGCTCCCGCGTCCGCGTAGGAAGCCGCGGACGTTGCATTTCCTGACCCGAACTCCTCCTTCGCCACGGCCGCCTCCGAGAGCCGATCCTACGCTCCCGGTGAAGGACATCTCAACGGGTCGCCTGAAATGCGCTGACGCGCCGCGCCAGAAGCATCGTGACCACCGAGAATGCTGCCGGGGTGGCCCGTGGTGTTGCCGCTCTCGCCCGATGAGGTTCCGCGGCGGGATGTTGCGCGAGCAGGGTGATGGCGAGTGGGCCGTCAGGCGGGAGATGGCCATCGCGTAGGTCGGCGACTGGCGATCACGCAGGGTGATGGTATCGAGGC
>CAIQRS010000089.1 GCA_903874275.1 uncultured Anaeromyxobacter sp. | reverse complement strand
CTTCAGGAGCTCGTGCCATGTGGATCCGTTGGGGGCCAGCGTGCCGAGCTTGATCTGGACCTGCTGCTGGGCGAGCGCCGGCGAGGCGAAGGCGAGCAGCGCGGCGGCGAGGAGGATCTTCTTCACGTTGGGTCTCTCCTGGTTCAGGCGAAGAGGTCGTCGAGGTGGGCCAGCAGCACGCGGGCGCGCCGCTGGGCGATGATGTTGGCGAGCCGGTGCTCGGGCGCCCCATCGACGTCGAAGGCGATGATCCTGCGGAGCTCCGCCTCGAAGGCGGCGCGGTCCTGCTGCTGGACGAGGACGGTCTCGGCCCAGGACAGCTGGGGCCCGAGCTTGTTGCCTCCGGAGAGCGCGAGGGCCCGCTCGAGGTGCTGGCGCGCCACCACCGGCCCGCCACCGTCGGCGACGCTCCGGCCGCCCTCGTAGGTGAGGAGGAACTCGTGGAAGGCGCCCTGCCCGAACCCCTCGTCGAGGACGAGACCGCGGCGCATCATCGCCACCGGCGCGGGGAGCTCGGAGACCAGCTGCATGTCGGACTTGCCGTCGGTGATGGCGAGCGCCCAGGCCGCGGCGGTCCAGTAGAGGAGGTCGACGTCCTTCTTCTTCACCCGGTCGAGGGCGGGGCCGAGGTCGCGCGCCGAGCGCAGGCGGGAGGAGATCCCCGGGTAGAGCTCGTCGAGCCCGCGCAGGCCGTACTCGCGCGCACGCAGGAAGAGCTTCCGCGCCCGTTCCCTCCCGGCCCGGGCCTCGGCGGCCCGCCCCGCCAGCTCCGCGGCGTCGGCGTCCTGCTGGACGAAGGCATAGGCGTACTGGGTGAAGTCGGCGGCGAGCGTTCGCATCAGGCCGACGTCGTCGGGGATGGTCGCGAGGAGCGCCTCCATCGTCTTCAGCGCGAAGGGAACCGCGTCGCGGACCAGCTCGGGGTCGTCGTCCTGGGCGAAGGTGGGGCCGGCACCGGTGAACGCGCTCGCGGCGATCCTGGCGCCGGTGGTCCGGCACCCGGCGAGGAGGAGCGGCGCCACGGCCGCGGCGAGGAGCCTATTTTTCCAGGGTTTCACGGGTATTCGCGTGTTACTTCTAAGCGCCGGTTCGCGCGGGGTCAACGTCTCTCCCTTCCTGTGACGCAACTGTGACGCAACTCATGAGCACTCCATCCAATCCACCGCGTGACACGACCCCTCCGGGGGGCGCCGAGGCCGGCCCGGACGGGACACCCGGGCCGCTGCGGCGCGCCGGCCGGCTCGTGAAGCGTGGGGCCACGTGGACCGGCGACCTCTTCGTGGTGGTGGTGCTGCTCGCCATGGTCACGCTGCCGGTGGTCTCGTCCATGTGGCGGCGCGTCACCGGCGAGTCGATCCCCAGCGCCACCGTCCTCGTCCAGCACCTCACCCTCTGGGTCGGCTTCCTGGGAGCGCTCCTCGCCACCCGGTCCGGCAAGCACCTGCACCTCACCACCCTCGACCTCTTCCCGGGCGGGAGGGCCCGCGAGGCCGTGGAGGTCTTCACCCGCTGGGTGTCGGCGGCGGTGACGGCGGTGCTGGCCTACGCCTCGGCGCGGCTCATCCACGTCGAGGCCGAGTCGCGGATGGTGGTGGGGGGCATCCCCTTCTGGTGGAGCATGCTGGTCATGCCGTTCGCGCTGGCCGGCATGTCGCTGGCCTTCGCCTGGCGGGCCAACCCGGGACCGCGGCGCCGGCTCCTGCGGCTGGCTGGCCTCTCGGTGGTCCTGTTCACCTTCCTGTGGAGCGAGGCCTCGCTCCCCGACCCGGGCTCCTGGCCGCTCGACGCGCTGGGGGCGCCCGGCCGAGGGTTCGCCGCGCTGGCGGCGGGGCTCGGCAAGCTGCTCGGGCCGCTGGCCACGCCCGGCGCGCTGGTCTGGACCTTCGGCGCGGCGGTGGGCCTGGCCTTCCTGCTCGGCGCCCCGGTCTTCGTGGGCATGGCGGGCCTCGCCATGGTGCTCTTCGTGAAGGACATGACACCGGTGGCCGCGGTCCCCACCCAGACCTTCACGCTGGTCTCCTCCCCCACCCTGGCGGCCATCCCGCTCCTCACCGTGGCCGGCTACATCCTGGCCGAGGGGGGCGCCGCCCAGCGCCTGGTGCGCGCCTACCGCGGACTCTTCGGCTGGATGCCCGGCGGGCTCGCGGTCATGGCCGTGGTGGTGGCGGCCATCTTCACCACCTTCACCGGCGCCTCGGGCGTCACCATCCTGGCGCTGGGGGGCCTCCTGCTCCCGTCGCTGCTCGAGGACGGCTACCCGGAGGGCTTCTCGGTCGGGCTGGTCACCGCCGCCGGCTCCCTGGGGCTGCTCTTCCCACCTTCACTACCAGTGATTCTCTACGGGGTGGTGGCGGGGACCGCCATCGAGGACCTCTTCATCGGCGGCCTCGTCCCCGGCATCCTCATGATCGTGCTGGTGGCCGCCTACGGGGTCTGGATGGGCGTGCGCTTCAAGGCGCCCCGGCAGAAGTTCCGGCCGGCCGAGGCGCTCCGCTCCATGTGGGAGGCCAAGTGGGACCTGGGGCTCCCCACGCTGGTGATCGTGGTGGTCCTCACCGGCTTCGCCACCATCGTGGAGGCCTCGGCCATCGCCGCCGCCTATGCGCTCTTCGTCGAGCTGGTGATCTTCCGGGACCTGAAGCCCTTCTCCCAGCTCCCCAGGGTGCTCCTCGACGCCGGCACGCTGGTGGGAAGCGTCCTCATCCTGCTCGGCGTTGCGCTGGGGCTCACCAGCTGGTTCGTGGACGCCGAGATCCCCACCCAGCTGGTGAACTGGATGACCACCCACGTGAAGAGCCCTGCGCTCTTCCTCCTCATGCTGAACGTGGTGCTGCTGGTGCTGGGGAGCGTCCTCGAGATCTACTCGGCCATCGTGGTGGTGGCGCCGCTGGTGGCGCCGCTGGGCGTGGCCTACGGCATCGACCCGGTCCACCTGGGCGTGGTCTTCCTGGCCAACCTCGAGCTGGGATTCCTGCTCCCGCCCATGGGGCTCAACCTCTTCCTCTCCGCGCAGCGCTTCGGCAAGCCCCTGCCCTTCGTCTACAGGAAGGCCTTCCCGTTCCTGGTGATCATGTCGGCGGGCGTGCTGCTCGTGACGTACCTCGAGCCCATCACCACCGGTGTGGTCCGGCTGGTGAAGGGTTAGCTGGCCACCCCTCGCGCAGCACGAAGATGGCGAAGGTGATGGCCCAGGCGCCCACCACGTCGATGGCGTAGTGCAGGTGGGCGAGGAGCACCGAGGCGGTCACCGCCAGGCTGGCCACGAGCGCGACGGGCGCCAGGCGTGGACGTCCCCGGAGGTAGAGCCAGAGCAGGAAGGTCGTCGCCACGTGACCGGAGAAGAAGAGGTCCTTGGTGAGGTAGGCGGCGATGGCGCCCCGGTCGAAGACCCCGAGCGGCGAGAGCAGCTCGGCGAAGGCGGTCCCGAAGTCGCGGGCGCCGATGCCCGGCCCGGCGTGGGCCGGATCGGGCACGCCCAGGCCGGTGAGCGCGATGGTGACCCCGCGGGCCAGCGAGACCAGGCCGCCGGTGATCATGTAGCGCACCCAGCGTCTCGGCTCGGTCCAGAGGAGGAGCACGGCGAGCGGGAGGTAGACGCAGAGCCAGACCCAGTAGTTGGCCCGGTCGACCCAGGGCAGGTAGGGGAGCCGCTCGAGCACCGCGTCGGGCAGCGTGGGCGCGGGTCGCAGCTCGGCCCAGAGCGCCAGCGCCGTCATGGCGGCGTAGGCGGCGTAGCGGAAGAGGAGCGCCCCGGCGATCGAGGGCCAGATCGCCAGGATGGCGCGCAGGCCGCCCGGACGGGTCAAGGGAAGCGGCCGGCCGCCGAGAGCAGGTCGAGGTTGGCCTGCCGGACCGCGTCCTCGGCGATGACCGCGGTGGTGGCCGCGTCGCGGGCCCTCCGCTCCGCGTCGATGAGCTCGAGGTTGCTCGTGGCCCCGGCCCGGTAGGCCTGGTTGGCGAGCTCGAGCGCCGCCACCGCGCTCTCGGCGCCCCGCCGGGCCGCGTCGTAGCCGGCGTAGGCGTAGCGGGTGGTCTCGAAGGAGAGCCGCACCTCGGAGCGGGCCTGCCGGAGGAGCCCCTGGAGCCCATCGTCGGCCTCTCGGGCCAGCGCTCCCCGCTCCTTCGACTGGGCCGGACGCAGGCCGCCGTCGTAGAGCGGGAAGGTGAGGAGCAGCAGGGCCACATAGCCGGAGGGGGGCGTGGGGGGCACGTCGGCGGTCTGCACGTAGCCCTGGAGGCTGCCGACGAGCACCGGAAGGTAGTCCGACCAGCTGTCCTTCCAGACCGCCTCGGCGAGCCGGGCCCTTCCGGCTGCGGCCTTCACGTCCTGCCGCCCGGGGACGCCCTGCTCGGCCTGCGTCAGGTCGGGGTAGTCCCTGACCTTTGGCACGCCGGTGGAGTCGAGCGGTCCGCCGGCGCCGCAGATCACCCCGAGCGCCTCCCGCCCTCGGGCCAGCAGGGTGCGGGCGGCCTGCAGCTGCACCTCGGCGGCCCAGCGCTCCTGCTCGGCACGCTTCACGTCGAGCTCGTTGCCGACTCCACCCTTCCGGCGGGCCACCGCGTACTCCTCGTGGGCCCGGCCGACCTTGACCGCGCTCTGGCTGACGTCCACGGCGCGGTGCGCGGCGACCACGGTCAGGTAGGACCGGGCCGCGGTGATGGCCACGGTTCGCCGGACGTCGGCGTCGGACAGGGTGGCGACGTCCACTCTCTCGACGCCCTGGGCCCAGGAGTACCAGCGCGAGGCCGCCACGAGCGGCACCGTGAGCGTGGCGGTGCCCTGCAGCGACGACCCGGGCTGCACCAGCCGGCCGCTCAGGATGCGGTCGTGGTCGAGCAGGGTCCAGGAGCCGCCCAGCGCCACCAGCGGGAGCGAGGCGGAACGGGCCTGCCCCATGAGCCCCTCGGCACGAACGATCTCCTGCGCGGCGATGAGGGCGCTGGTGTTGTGGACGAGCGCCCGCTTCACGGCGTCGTCGAAGAGGATGGGCTCGGCGGCGCCCAACTGGGCGGCCAGGACCACGTCGGGTGCGGGGGCGAGCACGGCCGGGAGCTCACCGGCGGCGGGGCCGGGTGAGCCCGGGAGCTGGGCGAGCGCGGCGGCGGGCATCGACGCGAGCGCCAGGAGCAGGATGGTTCTCACGTTGCTGCCTCCACGGAGCGCTCTTCGGGGCCGGACCCGTTCCCGGCCGGCGCCGGCTTCTCGAACCGGGCCAGCAGGGTGAAGAGCGCGGGGATGAGGAAGAGGGTGAAGAAGGTCGAGACGGTGAGCCCCCCGATGACGGCGCGGGCCAGCGGCATGTTGGTCTCGCTGCCCTCGCCGATGCCCAGCGCCATGGGGAGCAGGCCGGCGATGGTGGCGATGGTGGTCATGAGGATGGGGCGGAGCCGGGTCTTCCCGGCCTGCACGGTGGCCTCGACGAGCGGATGGCCGCGCTCGCGCAGGATGCGGGCGAAGTCCACCAGCAGCACGCCGTTCGACACCACGATCCCCACCATCATGATGATGCCCATGAAGCTGTTCACGTTGAGCGTGGTCCCGGTCAGCCAGAGCGCGATGAAGACCCCGCTCACCCCCAGGGGCACGGAGAACATGATGACCAGCGGATCGAGCAGCGACTTGAACTGGGAGGCGAGGATCATGTAGACGAGCGCCAGCGCCATGAGGGCCGCGAAGCGCAGGCTCCCGAAGGCCTCGCGCTGCGCCTGGGTCTGGCCGGAGAGCTGCACCGTGAACCCCTCCGGCGGCGGGACCTCGTCGAGGACCTTCTCCACCGCCGCGCTGGCCGTTCCCAGGTCCACGCCGGGGCCGGTGTTGGCGGTGAGGTCCACGACGCGCTGCAGGTACTTGCGGTTCACCTGGACCGGGCCGGCCGAGCGCTTCACCTCGGCCACGTTGGCGAGTGGCAGCACCGTGCCGTCGGCGGCCTTCACCAGGACGTCCTTCAGGTCGGCCACCTCGTTGCGCCCCCCGTCGGCCAGGCGCACGTTGATGAAGTACTGGTTTCCCGACCCGGGATCCGTGAAGGGAACCGGGGCGAACTGGGTGTTCCCCACCAGGCTCGCGAGCACCGTCTGGGCCACCTGCTGCTCGGAGATGCCCAGCATGCCGGCCTTCTCGCGGTCCACCACCACGTCGAGCTCGGGGTAGTTCTCCTCGCGCGAGACCTGCAGGTCGGTGAGGAGGGGGCGACCGTCGGCGGTGTTGACGGCGCGGAGCCGGGGGAGGAGGCGCCTGGCGTAGGCGCTCCCGGCCTCCAGGTCGTAGCCCACGATCTCGACGTCGATGGGGGCGGCGGCGCCGAAGTTGAGGATGCGCCTCACGATGCCGCCCACGAAGAAGTAGGTCTGCACCCCGGGGATGGCGTCGCGCAGGGCCGTGCGCACCTTGTCGGCGGCCTCCTCGTCGGTGACCGATCGCCGGGTGTGGGGCACCAGGTAGGTCTGGATCTGGCCGGAGTGGGGCCCGGTGTTCCCGCTGAAGAGCGCGCCGCGCCCCTGCGGCAGGCCCACCGTCGAGATGACCGTGCTGGCCACCGGGCCGCCGTCGTCCGCCTTGAGCGGGGCCAGCGACTCCCGGATGGTCTGCTCGATGCGCTTCGTCACATCCTCCGTCCGCTCGACCCGCGTCCCCACCGGACCCTTGAAGTTGATCCGGAACTGGCTCTCGTCGGTGGGCGGGAAGAACTCGGTGCCGACCTTGCCGACGAGCCCCATCGAGGCCACGAAGAAGACCAGGATCCCGACGATCACCTTGCCGCGGTTTCGCAGCACCCAGTGGAGCGAGCGGGCGTAGGCCTCGTCCATCCGGTCGAGCCGGCGGGTGATGCGGCTGGCCAGTCCCTTCCCACCGGCGCGGTGGCCGCCCCGGTCCAGGTACTTCAGGCAGAGGATGGGGGTGACGGTGCGGGAGACGAAGAAGCTCATCATCAGTGCGAAGGCGATGGTGAGCGCCAGCGGGATGAAGAGGTTTCGGGCGACGCCGGTGAGAAAGACCACCGGGAAGAAGACCACGATGGTGGTGATGGTCGAGACGAAGATGGGCATGGCCACCTCCTGGGCGGCGGCCAGCACCGCGCCCTCCCGGTCGCCTCCCATCGCGAGGTGCCGGTGGATGTTCTCCAGCTCCACGATCGAGTCGTCGACGAGCCGCCCCACGCCCAGGGCCAGGCCGCCCAGGGTGAAGACGTTGAGGGTCTGGCCGGAGAAGTAGAGGAGCACGAAGGTGGCCACGATGGAGAGCGGGATGGCGATGGCGATGATCCCGGTGGCCGACCAGCTGGCGAGGAAGATCAGGATCACCAGGATGGCGAGGCCGCTGCCCCAGAGCGCCTCGTGCATCAGCGACGAGATGGCGGCCCGGATGTAGGCCGACTGGTCGAAGGAGACCGTGAGCTTCACGCTGGGAGGGATGCCGCGCAGGCCGGGCAGCGCCTTGCGCAGCTGATCCACCACGTCCACGGTGTTGGCGCCGGGCTGCTTCTGGACGCGGAAGTAGACACCCCGCGACCCGTTCACGCGCGCGATCTCGGTCTGGTCGGCGGTGCCGTCCACCACCCGGGCCACGTCGGAGATGCGCACCGGGGCCACCCGGTCGTTGCCGGCGCCGCGCCCGGCCGGGCGGATCACCACGTCGCGCAGCGGGCGGGCCGCCCCGATCTGGGTGTTGGAGAAGACGTTGTAGTCCCGATCCCCGGCCCGGAGCGTGCCGCTGGGGAGGAGCAGGTTCGAGGCCCGAACCGTGTTCACCACGTCGAGCACGGTGAGGTTGCGGGAGCGGAGCGCGTCGCTCTCGAGCAGCACCTGGATCTCGCGGACCTTGCCGCCGCCGATGGGGGCGCTGGCCACGCCCTTGATGCGCTCGAGCTGGGGCTCCACCACGTTGTAGCCCAGGTCGTAGAGCTCCTTCTCGTCGAGCCCCTCGGCGCTCATCGAGACGAAGGCCACCGGGATGTTGGAGACGTCGAACTTGACGATGAAGGGCTGGTCGATGCCCGGCGGCAGGGTGTTCAGGATCTGGGCCACCCGCTGCTGCACCTCGAACTGGGCGTTGTCGAGGTTGACCCCGTACTGGAACCACACCGTCACCGCCGAGAAGCCCTGCTTGGAGACGCTCTCGACCCTGTCCACGCCGGGTGCGGCCGAGACCGCGCGCTCGATGGGCACGGTGATGGACTTCTCGACGTCGCCGGGACCGGCGCCCGTGTAGAAGGTGGCCACCTGGATCTGCGGGATGTCGATGTTGGGGAAGAGGTCCACCGGAAGCCGCGTCAGGGCCACCCACCCGAGGGCGAGGGCCATGAGCGACATCATCAGGATGAGGATGGGGTTGCGAAGCGCGAGCCGTGTCAGCCACATGGCTTCACTTCCCCGCGGGGGGGACGGGCTTCCCCGTGAAGGGATCGGTCCCGCGAACCGGGCGGACGGCCGCACCGTCGGCGAGCGTGTCGGTGCCCGCGGTGACGATCTCGTCCCCCGCTTTCAGCCCCCCGACCACCTCGAACCAGTTGCCGCCGTCCACGCCGATCTCGAGCTCGACCCGCTTCACCTTGTCCCCCTGCACCAGGAACGCGTAGAAGCGGCCGTCGGAGATCTGCACCGCTCCCACCGGGACCACCACCGCCGCCGGGTGAACCGCGGTGATGAGCGTGCCGCGGCCGTACATCCCCGGGCGCAGCTCGCCGGGGTTCACGAGGTGCACCTCGGCGTCCACGGTGCGGGCGACGGGGTCGAACGCCGGCGAGAGGCGAACCACCTTGCCCGTGTAGCGCTTGCCCGGAAGGGCGTCGAACGCGGCGCTGGCGGCCTGACCGATCCGGACCGCGGGGGCGTCCTTCTCGTTCACCGGCACGAAGACCCGCAGGATGTCGCTGCGCTGCACGGTGAGGATGGCTCCGGTGCCGGCGTTCGGGCCGACCAGCACGCCCGGGTCGAGGCGGCGCTGGGAGATCACGCCTTCGATGGGGGACTCGATGCGGGTCTCGCCGAAGCGGGTGGCGATGGCCTGGAGGTTGGCCTGGGCGGCGGAGTGGGCGCTCTGGGCGTTCTGCAGCTCCTGCTGGGAGACCACGCCCGACGGGGCCAGCGCCTCGGCGCGGGTCCGGTTCGCCTTGGCGTTCTCGAAGGCCACCCGGGCGGATTCCATCTGGTCGGGAAGATCGGAGGGGCGGATCACGGCGAGGAGCTGACCCTTCTTCACCCGGTCGCCGCGATCGACCAGCACCGCGTCGAGGTAGCCGAGCGTCTTCGCCCCGACGTCGGCCTGGAAGAGCGGCCGCAGGTCCACCGGGGCCCGGATCTCGACCTGCACCTCGCGCACCTCGACGGGGGCCACGGTGACCGCAGGAGGCGGGCGCTGCCGCGGGGCGGGGGCGCCGCCCTTGCAGGCGGCCGTGGAGAGGAGCAGCGCGGCGGCGAGCGCCTGCGCGACCCGGGATGACGGGGACATCCGGGAGGAATAGCCGCACCTCCGCGGAATGACAAGAAGGGCCGGGCCGGGGCAACGGTTCTTCACACCGGCGGCGGCGCCGAGCCCGGAGCCGGGGTCGCTCCAGGACCGGGTCCCCAGATCTCCCGCACCAGCTTGGGCCGCACCCCTGCCGCCGAGAGGAGCGCCTCGAGCCGCTCCCGGGCCGCGCGCGACTCGCCGCGGATCTTCTTCCCCAGGATGAGCTCGTTCTTGAGCGAGTGCTCCCAGCCGGCCAGCTCGGTCACCGTGACCTGGTAGCCGAGCGCCTCCAGCGAGAGCGCCCGGATCACGTTGGTGAGGTGGGAGCCCAGCTCGCGCCGGTGCCAGGGGTGCTGGTGCAGCTCGGCGATGGCCGGGTCGGCGCCGCGCCGGTCGGCGAGCTGCCTGGCCACCTCGGCCTGGCAGCAGGGGACCAGCGCCACGTGATCCGCGCCGTGGCGTGCCGCCAGCACGATGGCGTCGTCGGTGGCGGTGTCGCAGGCGTGCAGCGCGGTGACCAGGTTCACCCGGGGAGGAACGGGAGCGCCCGACACCTCGGTGGCGAGGAAGCGCATGCGGTCGTAGCCGAGCCGGGCGGCCCGCTCGGTGGCGGCCCTGGCCAGCTCCGGGCGCGACTCGATGCCGAGGAGCGTCCCCTTCCCGGCCGGTCCCACGGCGAGTTCGTAGAGGATGAAGCCCAGGTAGCCCTTGCCCGAGCCGCAGTCCACCAGCACCGGGTCGCCGAAGCGGGAGAGGACGTCGTCGAGTGCCGGGGAGAGGAGCCGCACCAGGTGGTTCACCTGCTTCAGCTTGCGCAGGCTGTCGGCGTTGAGGTCGCCGTCGCGGGTGAGGAGGTGCAGCTCCTGGAGGAGCGCCTTCGAGCTCCCGGGGAGGAGCTCGCGGGCCACCTCGTCGCGGTTCACCTTGCGGCGCATGGTCACGTTCTACCGCGAAACGCCGCTGGGCGATCCTGCCGGCGGCGGTGGCGAGTTGCGTCCGGACGAAACTCCCCCGAGCCGCCCGGAGGGGGAGGCAGCGCGGGACGCGACCGCACCGTCCGCGGCGCGGACCATCGGGCAGATGGGGCGTTCACTCGTAGTATCTTGACACGATTCCGGGCGGATCCCGCCTGGGCGAACGAACCGCGAAGGAGATGGCCCTTCCGGTTCGCAGGAGGCCCGTCCGCGGGACTTCGCTGCGTCCGGCGAGGTTCGAGATCTCCGCGCCCGATGACGGCCGCCTGGGCATCCTGGTGTGTTTGGCGAGGGCCGAAAATCCCGTGAGACATTGGATCCATGAACGACACCGACCTCGCCGTCGCGCGCGAATCCTCCCGCCACCTCTCCACCCTGCTCCGCCATGAGCAGGGCGCCATGGCCGATTTCCTCGTGGCCCTCGCAGACTTCGACCGCCGGGCGCTCTGGCGGGAGTTGGGCCATTCGTGCCTCTTCTACTACCTGCAGCGCGAGCTTCGGCTCTCCGACGGGGCAGCCCACTTCCGCAAGGTCGCAGCCAGGCTCATCCAGAAGTTCCCCGAGGTGGTCGAGCCGCTCCGGGAGGGCAAGCTCTGCATCACGAGCATCGTCGAGCTGGCCCGGGTGATGACCCCGGAGAACCGGGTGGAGACCCTGCCCCAGTTCTTCCACATGTCGAAGCGGCAGGCGAAGGCGGTTGCGGCGGCGATCCTGCCGGCGGTGGTGATCCCCAGGCGGGAGGTGGTCACCCAGGTGGCGACGGTGGTGCGGCCGGAGGTGCTTCGGGGCGAGTTGCGTCCGGACGAAACTCCCCCGACGAGCCCGGAGCCGGAGGCGCGCCCGGAGCCGCGAATGATGGTCGAGCCACTGACGGTCACCGAGAGCCGCATCCATTTGACCGTGTCGCGCCAGTTCCTGGAGAAGCTCGAGACCGCCCGGAGGGGTCAGGGGCACGTGCAGCCGGGCGCGACGAAGGAGCAGGTGATCGAGGCGGCGCTGGATCTGCTGCTGGAGAAGCAGGCCAGCCGCCGGGCGGAGGTGAAGAGGCCGCAGAGGAACCCGCGTCCGGCGAAGGCCGACCACGTGACTGCTGCCGCGAAGCGGGAGGTGTGGGCCCGGGACGGCGGGAAATGCCAATGGCCCGTGGACGGGGGCGGGGTGTGCGGTTCCACGACGAGGCTGGAGATCGACCACGTGGTGCCGCGGGGGAAGGGAGGACCATCGACGGTGGAGAACTGCAGGATCCTTTGCGACTTATGCCGCTCGCGGCATAACCTCCATTATGCCGCGTCCGATCTTATGCCGCGTGCGAGCGTGGAAACGTTGAGCGCGTGGGGGTTGCGGATTTTCGACGCGGCATAATCAGAGCCCCTCCAGGAAGGCGAGCAGGTGGTCCTTCGGGCGGAAGCGGCGACTGCG
>CAIQRS010000088.1 GCA_903874275.1 uncultured Anaeromyxobacter sp. | reverse complement strand
GCGGGATGGCGCGGGATGGCGTGTGGCGGCGCGGGGCGGCGCAGGGTCTCCGCGGGATGGCGCGGGGTTGCGCGGGATGGCGCGGGGTGGCGCCGCCCCGGTGTAAACGCCATGCCCTTTGCCAAGCAGCCACCTTGGGCATAAAGGTGGCGTCCGCGAGGTGAAGATAGACGGCGCGGTCCGGTAGGCGGTAGAGGCGAATGGATGCCATCAACCTGAAGGGCACGAAGGACCCGAAGACGTGGGATGGAGTGAGCCGGTTGTTGGATGTCCAGACGGTGATGGTGATGCAAGCAGTGTCTCTAAAAAAGTCGGAGACGCCGCCGACGGTGTCGGCGGCGACGATCATTGCGGACGCGCTGAGCGGAGTGCTGGAGGCGTCGCCGGTGCGGGAGGGTCCTGCCGGCCTCAAGGGCCGCGGGGTGTTCGTCACGCGCGCGGTGCGGCGGGGGGAAGTGTGCACGGCCTACCCCTGCGACATGCTGAGGGCTACGGACAATGGCAGCGCGTGGCTGCTGGGCCTTACGAGACCCGATGGCTCAGCGCCTGCGGGGGAAGGCGACGTGGGCCGGCTGACGAGGTACGCGCAGTTCCTTCAGCGGGAGAAGAGCGGCCGGATGTGGGAGCTGATCGGAGACCCGAGCCTGCCGTTCCGAGCGGGAGCGTGCGGACACCTGATCAACGACCCGTACCCGGACGCGAGGACGATCCAGAAGGCCGACGGCTGCAGCGAGGCGTACGGCCGGGCGATGATCGAGTACATGTCGAGCGTGACCGGCCGCTCGAACTGCGTGATGAAGCCGCACCGTGGCGGGATGTGCGTGCTAGTGGTGGCGACACGCGACATCGCGGACGGCGAGGAGCTGCTCGCTCCGTACGGCTACGAGTACTGGAACGACGCGGCCGACCCCGGGAGGATGCTGGCGGGGTTCACTCGGACGAGGACCGTCAAGCAGGCGAAGGCCCTGAGAGCGTACGCAGCGTTGTTCAATGTGTAATACTTGGTCCCATGCTGACGTGGACTACGACCCGGGGTCTCCGCGGGGTGGCGCGGGGTCTCCGCGGGGTGGCGCGGGGTGGCCCCACGAGGGTATAAAGGTGGCATCTGTGAGGGTGAAGATATACGGGCAGGCCGGCGGAATGGACTCCATCGGCCCGAAGGGCCCGAAGGCCCCGAAGACGTGGGATGGATTGAGCGGGCTGTTGGACTTCTCGTCGGTGATGGTGATGCGAGGAGTGTCTGGGATGCCGGAGACGACGGCGAAGGTGACGGCGGCCACGAGGATGACGGACGCGCTGAGCGGGCTGCTGGGGGCGTCGCCGGTGCGGGAGGGCCCCGCCGGCCTCAAGGGCCGCGGGGTGTTCGCCACGCGCGCGGTGCGGCGGGGGGAGGTGTGCACGGCCTACCCCTGCGACATGCTGAATGTGACGGACGGAGGCGGAGCGCGGATGATGGGCCTTACGAAAGTCGATGGCTCAGCGCCTGCGGGGGAAGGCGACGTGAGCCGGCTGTTGAAGTACGCGCAGTTCCTTCGGCGGGACGAGAGCGGCCGGATGTGGGAGCTGATCGGAGACCCGAGCCGGCCGTTCCGAGCTGGAGCGTGCGGACACCTGATCAACGACCCGCACCCGGACGCGAGGACGATCCAGAAAGCGACAGACGGCTGCAGCGAGGCGTACGGCCGGGAGATGATCAAGTACCTGTCGAGCGTCACCGGTCGCGCGAACTGCGTGATGAAGCCGCACCGCAGCGGGATGTGCGTGCTCGTGGTGGCGGCGCGCGACATCGCGGACGGCGAGGAGCTGCTCGCTCCGTACGGCTACGGGAACTGGAGCGACGCGGCCGACCCCGAGAGGATGCTGGCGGAGTTCACTCGGACGAGGACCGCCAAGCAGGCGAAGGCCATGAGAGCGGTGATGGCGCCGTACGTGGCGTTGTCCGATTGAGGGGCTGCACCTGAGGCCGAAGGCCGAGATATGCCGCACCGTCGGGGTGCAAGGGCGGACGTGCGAGAGGAGATGGCTCGGTGGCGGGCGTCGCTCGAGTGAGGTCCATAATCCACGCCTCCGGGAGTACGTTTCTTTCTTTCGTTCTTTCTTTCAGTGGGCGCCCCTCAGGC
>CAIQRS010000087.1 GCA_903874275.1 uncultured Anaeromyxobacter sp. | reverse complement strand
CGGCGGCCTGAGGACCCCGCAGTGGCCGTGGTCGGTGTACTCGCAGAGGCAGACGTCGGTGGCGACCACGAGCCCGGGCAGCGCCTTCTTGAGCGCCCGCACCGCCCGTGCAACCTCGCCGTTCTCGTCGTATGCGCCCGACCCCACCGCGTCCTTGTGCACCGGGACGCCGAAGAGGATCACCGAGCGCACGCCGGCCTCCCAGCCGGCCTGGGCCTCGGCCACCAGCTCGTCGACCGAGAGCTGGAAGACGCCGGGCATGCTCTTCACGGCATTGCGGACCTTCTCCCCGGGGACCACGAAGAGCGGCCACATCAGGTCGTCGGGCGCGAGCACGGTCTCGCGAACCAGGGAGCGGAGCGCCTCGGTTCGGCGCAGGCGTCGGGGGCGATCGAGGGGGAACGGCATGCCGGGTTCTTAACGCAAAGCGGCCCGACGGGAAAGGGAAGCGCGCTACGGCGGCCCGTTGGGATCGACCGGACGGAGCACGAGCCCGCTGGGGATCTTGGGGTGGAACCAGGTGCTCTTCTGCGGCATGGTCAGCCCGGCGTCGGCCACCGCCTGCACCTGCCACATGGGCGTGGGGTTGAGCAGGAAGGCGGCCTCGTACTCTCCACCCAGGGTGCGGGTGACGGCGTCGCCGGCGTCGCGCACGAAGTCGAGGGTGTCGCGGGCCCGGGCCGGCAGCCCGAGGACCCCCTCCAGGACCACGCCGTGGAGCACGCTGGCGTCGAGGGCCCGCAGGGTCTCGTGGGTGGGAAGCGGCAGCCCGGAGAGGTCGGCTCCGTCACGAAGGGTGACGATCCGGGCCTTGCGGTCAGCCGCCGTGACCACCAGGAACGCGCTCGACTTCCCCATGTGCTCGGAGAGCCGGGAGATGGCCCAGGCCCGCCCGGTGGGGCGCCGGATGTCCTCCTCGATCACCTGGATCTCGAAGTACGGCGCGAGGCGCCGCGCCAGCTCGTCGGGCGAGACCCCGCCGAGCGTCCGCAGCAGCCGGTGGGTCGGGAAGAGGATGAGGCCGGGGTCGCTCTTGGCGAGCAGGTACATGAGGGTGAAGCGGTGGCCGCCGTCCAGGGGGAGCCCGGGCTTCACGCGGTCGAGCTCGTCGCGGTAGGCCTGCGCCGCCGCGTACCGGTGGTGACCGTCGGCGATGAGGACGCGACGGTCGGCCAGCGCCTTCTGCACCGCGCCGATGGCCCCGGGCTCCTCGATGCGCCAGAGCCGCTGCCGGGTGCCGTCGTCGGTCGTGGCCTCAGCGACCGGGTCGCGGCCGAACGCGGCGGAGAGCGCCGCGGCCACGTCCCCGCGCGGATCCTCGTGCAGGCCGAAGACCGGCGAGAGGTCGGTGCGGACGTGGCGGAGCAGGGAGAGCCGGTCCTCGACGGCGGCGGGGATGGTGGCCTCGTGCGCCAGGATGACCCCGTCCCGGAGATCGTGCATGCGAACCGCGGCCATCACGCCGCGCCTGACCCGCTCCCGGCCGTCCGGGCCGACGAAGGCCTGCTCGAGGCCGTAGAGGGCGGGCCGGGGATCGCGCTTCAGGACCCCCGAGTCGGTCCACTCGCGCAGCCGGTCGGCGGCCCGCGTGAACCGGTCGCTCCCCTCCTGGTCCCCGGACCGCTCCGGGTCGAGGATGAGGTGGACGATGCCGTGGGGGTCGCGGGCCGCGAGCGCATCGCGCTGGGCCGTGGTGATGACGTCGTAGGGAGGGGCGATCCGGGCGGAGAGCTGCCGGCCGGACACCGAGTAGCGGATTCCCTGGAATGGCGCGATGGACGGCACGGGCGCGGGACCGTAGATCAGCCGTCGCGGGAGGGCAAGGGAGACCGGAGCGCCTCCTGTACCGCGTCCCAGGGCACCGCCCCGGCCCGGACCAGCCGGACGCCCCCCGGCCCCACCTCCACCACGGTGCTGGGAAGTCCCCCCGGCGTCTCCCCGCCGTCCAGCACCAGGTCGATCCGGGTGAGCAGCCCCGGGTCGAGCGCCTCCACCGAGGCCGGCGGCGGGCCGCCCGAAGGGTTGGCGGAGGTCGAGATCACCGGTCCGCCAGCCCTGCGGCAGAGCTCTCGGGCCAGCTCCGACCCCGGCACCCGGACCCCCACGGAGCCCCCCGGCGTGAGCGGACCGGGCAGCCCGGGCGCCGCCGGCGCGACCAGCGTGAGGGGTCCGGGCCAGAAGGCCTCGGCGAGGCGCCTGGCCGCGGGCGATACCCCGGCCCAGAGGGCGAAGGCCATGGCGGGGTCGGAGGCCACGAGCGGCAGGGGCTTGCCCTCGGGGCGCAGCTTGGCCGCCTGGAGCCGCGCCAGCGCGGCGGGAAGCGTGGCCAGCGCGCCCAGGCCGTAGAAGGTCTCGGTCGGGAAGACCACGAGCGAACCGTGCCGGAGGGCGGCGGCGGCCAGGGCGAGATCCGGGGTGAAGACGGGCATCGGTGCTCCTACCGGAAGCGCCGCAGCGCCCAGAGCCCGACCGCGGCGAGCAGCACGTCGGGCAGCCAGGCCGCCGCCCCGGGCGGAAGCTGGCCGGAGCGGGCCAGCGACCAGGCCAGCCCCTGCATCCCGTAGAAGGCCAGCGACACCCCGACCGCCTCGACGAGCGACGCGGTGACGAACCCCTTGCGGGCCCGGCGCAGGGCGAGCGCCAGGGCCAGCAGGGCCGCCGGCACCGCCGCGAAGGGATAGGCGAGCTTGCGGTGCCACTCCAGAGCGTACTCGGAGGTGGGAAGCCCGAGCCGGGAGCGGACCGCCACCTGCTCGGCGAGCACCTCGCGCCGCATCTGGGCCGGCCACCCGGGGCGGACCGCGAAGGCCTCGGGGTCCTCGTCGAACCGCTCGGCGCGCCGTTCCACCTGCTCGAGGGTCATCTCACCGGTGGGGAGGAAGCGCCGCTCCTCGACCCCCTCGAGGACCCAGCTTCCCCCCGGCCCGGGGAGCATGCGCGCGGCGTCGAGGCGGCGCACCAGCCGGAAGTCCGTCCCCAGCTCGAGGACGGTCACCCGCTCGAACGACCCGTCCGGCCCGGAGGCCCGCAGTTCGTAGATGCGCCGCCCGTCCCGGCCGCGGAACCAGGACTTCCGCCCCTGCCATCGGCTCCAGGCGCTGGCCCCCTGCCCTCGCGCCGCCTTGATCTCGTCGGCGCGCGCGGCGGCGCCGGCCGCGACCAGGTCGTCGAAGATCACCATCCCGAGGGCCACCAGCGCGGCCACCAGGAGCACCGGCGCGGCCACCCGCCAGGGCCCGAGCCCGAGCGCCCGCATGGCGTCGTACTCGCGGGTGCGCCGGATCCCGGTGGCGGTCAGGGAGGCGGCCAGCAGCATGGCGGCCGGGGCGGTCTGCCAGGCCACCGCGGCGGCCCGGTAGAGGTACACTTGCAGTGCGGCCCGGAGCGCGCCCTCCCCCTTGAAGGCGCTCGCCCCCTCGGCGAACTCGACCGCCACGAAGAGCACCACCACGGCGACCAGCGCGCCCAGGAAGGCCACGAGCGCCCGGCGCGCCAGGTGGAGGAAGAGGGTCACCGAACCGCCCCCGTTCCCCGCCGGGCCAGCAGCGCGAGCAGCACGACGGCGAGCGCCACCGCCACCAGGTTGGCCAGGTTGGCGCCGAGCCACGGCGGCAGGCGCCCGTCGTGCCCGAGCCCCTCCCCCAGGCGCAGGAGCGCGTAGTAGCCCACCACCGAGAGGAGCGACACCGCGTATCCGGACGCGCGCCCTCCCCGGCGCAGCGAGGCGATGGGAACGGAGAGGAGCCCCAGCGCCAGGATGCCGAGGGGCACGGCCATGCGGCGCCACAGGAAGGTCTGCCAGTAGCGACGGCTCTGATCGTCCCCCTTCCCCCACTCCCTCACGATCTCCGCCGGACCGAGCTCGAAGGCGTTGTTGGCGAGCGAGTTCCGTGCGTCGAGGGTTGCCCCGAGCCCCAGGTCGGCGCTGGCGCGCGCGAACCGGGCCACCACGTAGTCGCTCGCGCCGGGCTCCTCCCGGTGGATCTCGCCGTCGTCGAGGACGAGCCGCAGGCCGCCCGACGGCCCGCTCTCCATGCGGCCGGTGCGGGCCAGCACGACCACCGGCGCAGACGGGTTGGTGCGGTCGGCGATGAGCAGGTCGTGGAAGCGCCCCCCGTCCACGCGGGCGGTGTAGAGGGTGATGCCCGGGATGTCCTCGTAGAAGACCCCGGGGCGGATCTCCCCCTGGAGGTTCCTGCGGATGACCTCGTCCACCCGCTGCCGCGCGTCGCGCAGGCCGGCCGGCGCGACCACGAGCGCCATCAACAGCGCGAGGAGGGACACCGCGCCCCCGAGGAGGAGCGGAACCCGGGTGAGCCGGACCGGCGAGATGCCCAGCGAGGAGAGCGCCACCACCTCCCGGTCCTCGGCGAGCCGCCCCACCCCGAGCACCGCGCCGAGCAGGAAGGCCACCGGCAGCACGTACTCGAGCAGGTGGGGCACCAGGTCGAGGAGGATGCGCAGCACGTCCCAGGGGGAGACGCCGCCGCCGAAGAGGACGTCGGCCTGGGCCAGGAGCTGCGAGGCCAGCAGGAGCTGGGTCAGGAACAGGAGTGCCGCCGCGAAGGGCAGCAGGATCTCGCGGGCGAGGTAGCGGTCGAGCCGCGTCACGCCGTCTTGTCGGCCTGGAGCCTCACCTGAAGCGCCGCGTCCTTCGCCTCGACCTCGCGGGCCATGCGGGCCCGCTGCTCCCGGACCCGCCCGGCCAGCGCCGGGTCGGAGAGGGCGAGGATGCGCGCCGCCAGCAGCCCGGCGTTGCGCGCGCCCGCCTTGCCGACGGCCAGCGTGCCCACCGGCACGCCGCCCGGCATCTGCGCGGTGGCGAGCAGCGCGTCGAGGCCGGCCAGGTCGCTGGAGGCCAGAGGCACGCCCAGGACCGGGAGCTCGGTCTCGGCGGCCACCACGCCGGCCAGGTGGGCGGCGGCTCCGGCTCCGCAGATGACGACCTGGATCCCGCGCCCGGCGGCCTCGCGGGCCAGCGCCCCGGTGCGCGACGGGGTGCGGTGGGCCGAGGAGACGTGCACCTCGGTCTCGACGCCCATCTCCTCGAGCGCCTTGCGCGACTCCGCCATGACCTCCCAGTCGGAGTCGGAACCCATGAGGATGAGGACCTTCGGACTCATGCACCCTCCCCCGGGCCAGCGCGCCCGATGTCTCGGCGGAACTGGGCCCCGCGGAACTGGACCCGGCCGATGGCCTGGTAGGCCCGGGCCGCCGCGTCGGCGCGGTCGGCGCCCAGCGCGCAGACCGTGAGCACCCGCCCCCCGGAGGTGACGATGCGCCCGTCCGGCCCGCGCCGCGTCCCGGCCTGGAAGACCTGCACGTCCGGCGGGAAGGGGCCCTCGGCCCCCTCGATGGCGTCACCGACGGTGACACGCCCGGGGTAGCCCTCGGCGGCCATGACCACGCCCACCGCGGCCCGTGGGTCTATCCGGAGCGTGGTCGCGGAGAGGTCCCCGCGCGCCGCGGCCAGCAGCGCCGGGACGACGTCCCCCTGGACGCGCATGAGGATGGGCTGTGTCTCCGGGTCGCCGAAGCGGGCGTTGAACTCGAGGACCCTGGGGCCGTCCCCGGTGAGCATGATCCCGGCGTAGAGCGCTCCGCGGAAGGGGGTTCCGCGCCGGGCCATCTCCCGCACCGTGGGCAGCAGGACCGACCGCTCCACGTCGGCGAGCAGCGCCGCGTCCACCGTGGGCGTGGGGCAGAAGGCCCCCATGCCGCCGGTGTTGGGGCCACGGTCCCCGTCGAAGATGCGCTTGTGATCCTGGGCTGGAGGGAGGACCAGCACGCGCTCGCCGTCCACGAGCGCGATGACCGACGCCTCGGGCCCGGCCATCCGCTCCTCGACCACGACCCGGGCGCCGGCCGCGCCGTGGATCCGGTCCACCAGGATGGAGCGCAGCGCCGCCTCGGCCTCGGCCACGTCGCCGCAGACCACCACCCCCTTGCCGGCGGCGAGGCCGTCGGCCTTCACGACCACCCTGCCCCCGGCGGCGCGGGCGTGGGCCAGCGCGGGGCCCAGCGCGTCGAAGGCCCCGTACGCGGCGGTGGGGATGCCGGCCGCCGCCATGACCTCCTTGGCGAAGGCCTTCGAGCCCTCCAGGCGGGCCGCCGCAGCCGACGCGCCGAAGACCGCGATGCCCGACGCGGAGAGCCGGTCGGCGAGCCCCAGAACCAGCGGCGCCTCCGGTCCCACCACCACGAAGTCGACGCGGTTCTCGACCGCCCAGCGCACGAGGGCGTCCACGTCGTCGGCCGCGATGGCGACGTTCTCGGCCAGGCGTGCGGTCCCGGGGTTGCCCGGGGCGCAGAACACCTTCTCCGCGAGGGGGCTCTGGGCGATCTTCCAGACGAGGGCGTGTTCCCGTCCGCCCCCGCCGACGACGAGGATTCTCATTCGTGGGCGGTATACCACTAGTGGCGGAAGTGGCGCATCCCCGTGGCGACCATGGCGATCCCGGCCGCGTCGGCCACCGCCACCACCTCGGCGTCCCGGACCGAGCCGCCCGGCTGGATGATGGCCGTGGCGCCCCCGGCGATGATCTCCTCGACCCCGTCGGGGAACGGGAAGAAGGCGTCGGAGCCCACCGCGCTCCCGGCCAGCGGGAAGCGGGCCTTCATCCGGGCGATCTTCACCGACTCGACCCGGCTGGTCTGCCCGCCGCCGATGGCCAGCGTCCGGTCGCCGGCGGCGAAGACGATGGCGTTCGACTTCACGTGCTTCACGACCTTCCAGGCGAAGAGCAGGTCCTGCCACTCCTTCTCGGTGGGGGCCCGCCTCGTCATGACCTTGCAGTCCTCGCGCCGCACGCTCCCCAGGTCGCGGTCCATGACCAGCACGCCGCCGGTGATGGAGCGCAGCTCCCGCGCCTCCTCGGGGCGCCGCTTCCAGGTGGCGCGCGGGTCGGCGAGGCGCGGGCTCTCCAGCAACCGGAGGTTCTTCTTCGAGGCGAGCAGCTCGCGGGCCTCGGGCCCGTAGGCCGGCGCGATGACGCACTCGAGGAAGAGGCCGGCCAGCTCCTTCGCCGCCGCCGCATCCACCGGGCGGTTCAGCGCCACGATGCCGCCGAAGGCCGAGACCGGGTCGCAGTCGCGTGCCCGGGCGAAGGCCTCGGCCGGGGTCGCGGCCAGGGCCACGCCGCTCGGGGTGTTGTGCTTGATGACCACGCAGGCGGTGCCCTCGTACTCCTTCACCGCGGCCAGGGCGGCCTCGAGGTCGAGCAGGTTGTTGTAGGAGAGCTCCTTGCCCTGCAGGACCCGGGCGAAGGCGACGGTGGGCTCCTCGGGCTCGCGCGGCGCCCGGTAGAAGGCCCCGGCCTGGTGCGGGTTCTCGCCGTAGCGGAGGTCCTGCGCCTTGCTCCAGGTGGCGGCCAGCGTGGCCGGGAAGTGGGCCGGCTGCGCCTCGGGTGTGGCTCGCGCCGAGAGGTATTCGGCGATGGCCGCGTCGTAGGCTGCGGTGTGGGCGAAGGCCTTCTTCATGAGGTCGAATCGGGTGGCCTCGGTGAGCGAGCCGGTGGCCTCGATCTCGCCGGCAACCCGGTCGTAGTCGGCCGGGTCCACCACCACTCCCACGTGGGCCGCGTTCTTGGCCGAGCTGCGCACCATGGCCGGCCCGCCGATGTCGATCTCCTCCACCACGTCGGCGAAGGGCTTTCCGGCCGCGACCGCCTCGCGGAACGGGTAGAGGTTCACCACCACGAGGTCGATGGGCGGGATGTCGCGGGCCGCGACGTCGGCCTCGTCGGAGGGCAGCCCGCGCCGGTAGAGGATCCCGCCGTGAACGCGGGGATGGAGGGTCTTCACGCGCCCGCCCAGGATCTCGGGGGCGGCGGTGTAGTCGCCCACCGGGGTCACCCGGAGTCCCGCGTCGGAGAGGGCCTTCTGGGTCCCGCCGGTGGAGAGCAGGTCGACCCCCCGCGCGGCGAGCCGCCTGGCGAAGGGGACGAGCCCGGTCTTGTCGGAGACGGAGAGGAGAGCGCGGCGGACGGCCAAGGGACACCTCCGGGATGGGGGCGTCCCTTCTAGCCTTCGTCGGCGGCGACTTCAAGCGCGCCGGGGCGCGCCCTAGGCTACTTGTCGAAGTCGTTGCCGAGGCGGGAGCGGGGCTCGTCCTCGGCCATGGCCCGGAGCTTGAGGAGCCCCCGGGTCTCGACCTGGCGGATGCGCTCCCGGGTGAGGTTCATGATGGTCCCCACCTCCTCGAGCGTGATGCCGCCGCGGTCGGCGACGTCGAGCGCGCAGGTCTCGCCCATCTCCCAGATCTCCTTGTCCGGGAAGTTGAGCTTGATGGAGCCCGTGGACGGGTTCACGTCCAGGTACAGGTGGTGCTTGCAGGAGATGAACATGCAGGGGCGTTCCCCGGTCGCGCAGTCGGCGCGGGAGCGCGGCCGCTGGGCGTCCACCTCCCGGATGATCTCCTCGACCTCGGGGTCGATGACGCCGAGCGCCCGCTGCTTGCGCAGCTCACGGGCGATCTCCTTGCGGGACATGGTGCGCGAGCGCCTGCGCCCGCGCTGCTCCAGCCCCTCCTCGCCGGCCAGCCCATCCTCTCCGGCCGGCACCTCCTGGCCCGCCGGTCCCACCGGCTCGACCGACACCTCGTCCACAGGATCCGGGTTCTCGTTCCGCCTCGCCTCGTTCATCACGCCGCCTCCCTTCCCCACCCTCGCCGGCGCCGTCCCCTGGGGGGCGCGCCGGCCGTTGCTCATCCCGCCTGCACCAGCTCCTGCCTCACCGTTGCAACCCGTCCGCCCACCTTCTCGATGCGCCGCAGCGCCTGGCTCACCTCGCGCTGCGCCCGGCCAAGCTCCCCTTCCATCTCGCGGCGGCGCGGGTGCTCCCGCGCCTTGCGCGCCAGCTCGGAGAGGAGCGTGGAGAAGCCGTGCTCCACGTCCCAGAGCTGGTTCTTCAGTCCCACGAAGCTCCCCCGGATCTCCTCGAGGGTCATGCCCTCCGCCATCATCCGCTTGATGAGGTTGATGCGGCGGACCACGTCCACCGGGTAGAGCCCGGTGGACCCGGTGTGCTTGCCCTTGCGCCCCACCCGGCGGCTGCGGGGCAGGAGCCCGACCTGGACGTACTTGCGGAAGGTGGACTCCGACAGGCGCGCTCCCCGCGACTCGAAGATCCGCACCACTTCACGGCTGGTGATGCCTCCGGCCCGCTCTCTCTCGAGCCGGCCGATCTCGCTCTGTGGAACCAGGAAGTCCATTGAGAATCGTGTTCTGCGAATCCTGGCGAAACGCTATTCCATTCAGTGGATCCCGTCAACGCCCCCTGGACGCGGGACACGTGTCGTTTTCGAGGCGGAGGCGGAGGACTGGGGCCCTTCTTGGGTCACCCCCGCCCCGGCCGGTTCCCAGGCCCGGGAGAGGTCCTAGAATCAACGCCGGGTCGCGAGGAGCGGCCCTTCGCAACGGGGGGGGTATGAACACACGGATCGCGTTCGTTTCCGCAGCGCTGCTGGTCATCGCCTGCCCCGCCCGGGCGCAGTTCGGCGACCTCATCAATCGGGCCCAGCGAACGGCGGCCGATGCGGCCGAGAAGGCCGCCCGGGAAGCGGCGAAGCCGAAGCCGAAAGCACCGGCGCAGGCCGCGCCCGCGGCGTCGGCGGCGCCTTCGCCGGCGCCCGAGCCCGCGAAGGCGGCGACGGGGAACGCGGCTCCACCTCCGGAGGCCTACGGCAACCGCTACGACTTCATCCCGGGCGACAAGGTGCTCGTGTTCGACGACTTCTCGGATACCGACGTCGGCGAGTACCCGGCACGGTGGACCGTCAAGGACGGCGGCGGAGGCAACCAGGTGGAGGTGGTGCAGCTCGGCAACCGCCATTTCATGAAGTCACGCCATGCAGCGGCCGACCAGGACCAGTCCACCCAGTGGCTCCGCTACGTCGTCAAGCAGGACATGCCGAAGAACTTCACCATCGAGTTCGACGCCGACCTCGGCGGTCCGTTCTCCGTCCTCTTCACGGCGAGGAACGGGTTCGGCGGCCAGGAGGTATGGTTCAGCGCCGGCGAGGACGTCCAGGTGCGGTCCATGAACGCCACGGGCAAGCTCCCCGTGTCCTCCGGGGTCCATCACGTCGCGGTGGCGGTGAGCGGGACCCAGGTGAAGGTGTACGTGGCGGGCGAGCGCGTCCTCAACGACCCGGACGCCGTGGAGCGCCCCATCACCCGCCTCGGCGTCACCTTCGCCCAGCCGCTCGGCACCGCCGGTGACCACCAGATGATCACCAACTACCGGCTGGCCGAGGGTGGCAAGCCGGCCAAGCAGATGCTCGCCGGCGAGGGTCGAATCGTCACCCACGGGATCCTCTTCGACACCGGCTCCGACGTCATCAAGCCCGAGTCCGGACCCACGCTCCGCTCGATCCTGGCGCTGCTCCAGGAGGACGCCGCCCTCCGCTTCGCCATCGAGGGGCACACCGACGACCAGGGCGGCCCCGGAGTGAACGGTCCGCTCTCCGAGCGGCGCGCCGCGGCCGTGAAGGCGTGGCTCGTGAAGCAGGGAATCCCCGGGGCGCGCCTGTCCTCCAAGGGACTCGGCCAGTCGAAGCCCATCGACTCGAACGGCACCTCCGAGGGGCGAGCCAACAACCGGCGCGTCGAGTTCGTCCGGGTCGGCGCCTGAACGGAGAGGCGGGCTACGGTCCGAGCGGGATCTCGACGCGCAGCCGCTCCCCGGCGCGAACCTCGGCGTCCCGCTCCACCGTTCCCCGGGAGGGGTGGACGAGCCGGAGGCGATGACGCCCCGCCGGGAGCCGCATCTCGCGCGGCGTGTAGCCCTCGACGCGACCGTCGAGCTGGATCTCGGCCCAGGGCTGGGCGTTCACGAAGAGGAGGCCCTCGCCGCTCGAGGCAGGCGGCAGTTCCAGCCCCTCCAGCGCGTCGGCGGATGCCAGGACGCCGGGGCGGGCAACCGACGGGCGGGCCCGGGCAGGAGCGCGCGTGGGGGGCGGGGCGGTCACCGTCGCGGGCGCAGCACTCCCCTCCCCTTCCCGGGCGGGCGCGGCGGCCGGGACGACGGGCGGCTCGAGTGCCGGTACCGGTACCGGTGCCGGCGCCGGCGCCTCGGCCTTCGGGGCGGTCGGCGCGGCGGCCGGGACCTCCGTCACGGCAGGTGAAGGGACCCGCATCCCCACCCACCACCCGGTCCCCACCGCCATGACGACGAGCAACCCCAGCGCGAAGTACACCGCGGAGCGCCCGGGACGGCGCGCCGGCCAGGTGGCGGTGGTCGCCTCGGCGGGCGGCTGCGGGGGCCGGACCTCCCCAGGCGGCGGCGAAGGGGTGGGCGTCGGACGGGACGGGACCTCCCCCGGCCACAGGCGGCGCATGAGCGGCCGGAGATCCCGCTCCTCGACCGTCCGGGACAGGGTGAGCTCCACGTCGGCGAGGCGCGCGGCGATCTCGTCGGCGGTGCCGGTCCTGCGGGCGGGGTCCCGCTCCAGCGCCCCCATGACGATGGCGTCGAGGGCCGGCGGCACGTTCTCGTTCCAGAAGGAGGGCGGGACGATCCGGTCGCCCCCGGTGAGGGCCCGAAGGGTCGCCACCTCGTTGTCGCGGGCGAAGAGGCGCTGGCCGGTGCACGACTCCCAGAGGACGACGCCCAGCGCGAAGATGTCGGCCCGCGCGTCGGCGGGCGCGTCGCTGGCCTGCTCCGGCGCCATGTAGCCGAGCTTGCCCTTCAGCATGCCCGGGCCGGTCAGGCTGCCGGTCCCGGGCACGCGCGCGATACCGAAGTCGGTGAGCTTCACCTCTCCTTCGAAGGAGACGAGGATGTTGTGCGGGCTGACGTCGCGGTGGACCAGCCCCGCCACCCCGCCCTCGGCGACGGGCCGGTGCGCGTAGGCCAGCGCGCGGGCCACCTGCTCGGCGACGTGCACCGCCCGTGGAAGCCCGAACCGGACGTTGAGCTCGCGGCAGCGGTCCAGCACCTCGCGGAGGCTCTTCGAGTGAACCAGCTCCATCGCGATGGCGTAGCGCCCCTCGATGAAGTCGAGGTCGAAGACGTGGACGATGTTGGCGTGATGCAGGCTGCCGGCCAGGCGGGCCTCCTGCGTGAACATCCGGACCATCTCGTCGTCGTCGCCGCGGTCGGCGCGGACGAGCTTCACCGCCACCTGCTTCACGAACCCGGCCGGACCCGCCACCTCGGCGCGCCAGACCTCGGCCATCCCCCCGGAGGCGATGGGCTCGATGAGCAGGTACTTTCCGAGCCGGCGCACGGCGCGGGATTGTAGTCGACCGTCGCCCGTCCGGGGGAGGGTCGAAGCCTACCCGTGGCCAGGCAGGTCGGGGGACACCCGTGCCAGCTCCCGGGCAGCCTCCGCGATCCGGGCGACGGAGGGCAGCGCCAGGTCCTCGAGATGGCGGGCGTACGGGATCGTCCCGTCGACGCAGACGCGCGCGAACCGGGGCGAGAGACCTGCTTCCAGCACGGCCGCGGCGAGTTCCCCCGACAGCCCGAACTCCCGGTAGTCCTCGTCGACGACGAGCAGCCTCCCGGTCCGCGCCACCGAGGCCACCACGGCGACCCGGTCGAGCGGCCGCACGGAGCGGAGGTCGAGCACGTCGCAGTCGATCCCCTCGCGCGCCAGGATCTCGGCCGCGGCGATGGCCCGGTGGACCCCGACCGCGAGGGATACGATGGTGAGCCCGTCCCCGTGCCGGCGGATGGCGGCAACGCCCAGCGGGACCTCCTCCCCCGCCAGCACCTCCCCCTCGACGCCGTCGGGCGGCACGTCGAAGGACACCGTCTTCCTCCCGCCCGCACCCAGGAACTCGAGCCAGCTCCTCGACAGCAGCTTGTGCTCCAGGAAGATCACCGGGCCGTCGTGCCGGAGGGCCGCGGTCATCAGCCCGTGGGCGTCCGCGGGGGTCGAGGGCACGACCACCGAGAGGCCGGGAATCCCGGCCAGCAGGCCCCAGAGCGCCTGCTCGTGCTGGCCGCCATCCCCGTATCCCCCTCCGCAGGTGGCCCGCACGACCAGCGGGACCTTCCAATCACCGTGGGTGAAACCTTCCACCTTGGAAGCCTGGTTCAGGAGGGAGTCGAGGCAGGAGCCGACGAAGTCCACCAGCATCAGCTCGGCGATCGGCCGCAGCCCTCCCATGGCCGCACCGACGGCGGCGCCCACGAAGGCAGCCTCGCTGATGGGGGCGGAGAGCACCCGCCGCGGACCGAATCGCGCGAAGAGGGGTGCACGGAGGGTGTGGACGTCCTCCCCCAGGACGATCACGCGAGGGTCTCGCGCCATCGCCTCCGCGACGGCGGCATCGATGGCCGCGCCGAACTCGAGACGGGCCATCAGTGCGCCCCTCCAGCGGCCGCTACGGCGCGACCCACCTCGGCCAGCGCCTCGGCCTCCAGGCGCGAGGCGACCTCCTGGCCGACCGTGGACCGTGCACGCTCCAGGGGGTCGTGCCGGGTGTCCCGGTCTTCCCGGCGGGCCCGACGCATCAGATCGAGCAGGCGGACCACGCTCCGGGCCCGGTCGCCGAGCCCGCCGCCGGTTCGCGACAGCGCGGCGGAGGTGACGTCGCCGAGCAGCTGCCGGCCGTCCCCGGCCGGCGACCGGGCCGCGCGGACCAGCGCGTCGCCCAGGAAATGGCCGTCCAGCCTGGGGACCCGCGCCCGGAGGAACGAGGGACCCTCGCCGTTCCGGGCCCGATCGATCGCGTCGGCCGCGGCCTCCGCGACGGCGCCGACGTCCCCCCCGTCGACGTCCACGGTCTCGAGGCCAAACCCCCTCGCACGGGCGACGGGGTCGCCACCCGTCACCGCGTCGGTCCGCGTCGTGATGGACCAGCCGTTGTCCTTGCAGACGAGGAGGAGCGGCAGCGACCACGCCGCCGCCAGGTTGAGGGTCTCGAGGAGCATCCCCTGGTTCATCGCGCCGTCGCCGAAGAACGCCACCGCGACCGACCCGGGCCGGAGCGCCCGCCCCGCCAGCGCGAACCCGGCTCCGAGCGGGGCCGACGAACCGACGATCCCGGACGACGACGCCAGCAGCGTCCTCGACATCAGGTGCATGTGCCCGGCGCGCCCCCGGTGGATGCCGCTCTCCATCCCGAGCATCTCGGCCAGCATCCCGGCCAGATCGACTCCCAGCACGGTGAGGACGGGTGTGGGGCGGTGGTCCAGGGCGACCGCGTCGCCGGGGCGGAGGGAGGCGACGACTCCGGCGGCCACGGCTTCCTCCCCGGTGCCGAGGTGCATCTCGCCCGAGATGCGCCCCTCCCGCCAGAGCGCCGAGGTTGCGTCCTCGAACGCCCGTGCCCTCGCCATCTGGCGGAAGAGGCCGGCGGCATCCATTCGCCGGGCAGCATACCGCACGCAGGGTGCAGCCACCCATCGCCCGGGGCGGAGGGCTCCGGTTGCCGGTTCGAGGAGAGGCTCGGATGGCACCCGGACTCTCGCCCTGGTAAGTCCCGGACGTTCGCTTCCAGGAGGCTTTCCTTGGCGGGGAGAGACGGCCAGCGCGGCACGTCGTTCGGGTCGAGCACGGGTGACCCCGGCCCGCTCTCGCGTCTGCTCGCGGAGATGGCCGGCGCGGCGCTCCCGGATCCCCCGGAGCCGGGGAAGATCGAGCTCCGCCCGGGCGATCGGGTCGGTCGGTTCGAGATCCTGCGAGAGATCGGTCGGGGCGGGTTCGGGGTGGTCTTCGAGGCCCGGGATACGGGCCTGGGCCGCAGCGTGGCCCTCAAGCTCCTCCGTCCGGGGGCCAGGCTCCGCACCGCCGCGCGCCAGGACACCATCCTCCGGGAAGCCGAGGCGGTGGCGCGCCTCGCCCACTCCAACATCGTCACCCTGCACGACTTCGGAACGTGCGACGCCGGTCCCTACCTCATCATGGAACTGCTTCACGGCGAGAGCCTCCAGCGGCGACTCCGTCGGGAGCCTTTTCCGCTGCGGGAGGCCCTTCGGATCTCCATCGAGCTGGCGCGGGCGCTCGACCACGCCCACGCCGCGGGCATCCTTCACCGGGACCTGAAGCCCGGAAACCTGTTCCTCGCCCGCGACGGGGACGTGAAGGTCCTCGACTTCGGGCTCGCGCTCGTCTTCGGGTCAGCGGGGCACCAGGCCGGGGGAACGCCCGCGTACATGTCTCCCGAACAGTGGCACGACGGGCGCCAGGACGGTCGAACGGACGTCTGGAGCGCGGCGGTCATCCTCTACCAGTTGCTCACGGGGGAGCTGCCCTTCCACCCGGACCGGGGCTGGAGGGACGGTGAAGACGTGGACTTGCTCGCCGTCCCGTCGATCCCCGGCGCACCTCCGTCGCTCGCGCCGCTGCTTCTCCGCGCGCTCTCCCTCGACCCGGCCCCCCGGCCGGCGAACGGGCGCGCCTGGCTCGAGGCGCTCCGGGAGGTACAGGCCGAGCTCGAGGAGGGGCCGCGGACGCACGGGCCATTCACCCGCATCGCCGTCCTCCCCTTCACGGATCTCGGGGCGCCGGGCCAGGGTGACTTCCTGGCATGGAGCCTCACCGAGCTCCTCATCTCGGAACTGGCCCGGGAGCCCGCACTGCGGGTCACCGCGCGAACCACGACCATGGCGTACCGGGGCGCGACGAAATCGGTGCGCCAGATCGCCGGGGAGATGCGCGTCGACAAGCTGATCGAGGGATCGGTGATGCGCGCCGGAGACCTGCTCCAGATCAACGTCCGGCTCCTCGATGCGGCCTCGGAGTCCCAGGAGTGGACCCAACGCTACCGGCAGCCGATCGGAAACGTCCTGGACGTCCTCGACGGCGTGGTGAACGAGGTCGCGAGGGCGCTCGGTACGCTGCTCGGGCCGGCGCGGTCCGGGAGCGGCGGGGGCCGGGCGGTCGATCCGCGAGCCATGGATGGCTACCTCCGGGGCCAGTACCACCAGAGCAAGCGGACACCCGAGGGCTTCGGGACTGCCGTGGCCGAGTACCGGGCGTCGATCGACGCGGACCCGCTGTTCGCGGCGCCACACGTCGGAATGGCCTTCGTCCACACCATGTCCGCCATCTATGGATACGCCCCGACGCGCCAGTCGCTCTCGACGGCCCGGCACCATGCCGAGCGGGCTCTCGCGCTCGACCCTGGAAGCGGAGAGGCCCTTGGGGCCCTCGCGGGGGTGCAACTCTTCCACGACCACGATTTCCCCGTGGCGCTCCGCACGGCGCGGAGCGCGGTCGAGAGGAATCCGAGCCACGTCATGTCCCGGGTCGTGCTGGGAAACGTCCTCTGGGTTTACGACCGGCCCGGTCAAGCCATGGAGCAGATCGAGTCGGCGCTGCTGCTGGACCCGCTCGACCCGGGCATCGGCATGAACGTCGGCGACTACCTGGTCTTCGGCGACCGGTTCGAAGAGGCCGCAACCGCTTACCGGAACCTCCTCCGGCTGAATCCCCACTTCCTCCCGGGGCGCATCCGGCTCGCGAAGGCGCTCGCCTTCGCCGGGGATCGGCGCGGCGCACTCGCCGAGATCGAGGAGGTGGCGGCGGCGGCACCCGAACTCGTCCTCCTCGAGACGAGCGCGATCTGCCTCGCCATGCTCGGGGACCGGGACCGGGCGCTCCCGCTCGTGCAGGAGCTCGACCACCGGGCGTCGACTGGCCGCGCCACGGGGATGGCCGCCGCCAATGGCTGGGCCGCGCTCGGGGATGGCGAGGCGGCGCTCCCCTGGCTGGAGCGGGCCTGGAACGACACCGAGCCGCTCGCGGTCCTGTCCGTCCGCTACCCGACCACGCGGGGCCACTTCGAGTCGGGGCCCTTCCGTGCGTTCGGGCGCCGTGTCGGGCTGCCGCGCTTCCTGGAGAACCCGGCGCCGCCGTCGTGAGTCCCGCTGTCGCCAGGGCGGCCCGAGCGACCGCGGCGGGAGCGCCCCGTACCGCTTACACTTCCCGGCAGGAGGCTCCCATGCCCGGCGTCCCGATGACCGTTGCCATCTCCGGCCTCACCTGCAAGCTCGGCCACGGGCCGTCGGGTGCGACCATGAAGACCGTCCCGCCCGTGGACAACGGAGGCGACGGGTCGAGCTTCTCGCCGACCGACCTGGTGGGAGCCGCGCTGGCTGCCTGTGCGCTCAGCACCATGGCGCTCGTCGCCGGGCGGGAGGGGCTCTCCTGGGGCGACGCCCGCGCCAGCGTGGAGAAGATCATGACTCCCCCACCCCGTCGCATCGGGGAGCTGGTCCTCGTCATCGACATGCCGCGAGAGGCCCGACCCGAGCACCGCGCGCGCCTGGAGGAGGCGGCGCGCACCTGCCCGGTCATGCGCAGCCTGCATCCCGACCTGAAGCTGCCCGTCGCATTCCGCTATCCGGCCGGGTGAATGGGGCCCGACCGCTGGGAATTTTCCGCTCCGTCGGGTGTAGTGGAAGGGATGGTGCGCCTCTCCCGACGCCAGTTCCTCCTCGGAGCGGCCGCCACGGCCGCCGCCGCAGGTGTAGCCCTGCCCGCGCTGGCCTCGGGCGCGGACGTCACCACGGAGGCGCACGAGATCGTCGTCCCCGACCTCGACCCCGCCCATGACGGCCTGCGTGTCGCCCAGCTCTCGGACCTGCACGTCGGGTCGCTGACCCCGGTCGAGCGCATCCGCGCCGCCATCGCCGAGACGAACCGGTTCCGCCCCGACCTGGTCGCCCTGACCGGCGATTACCTGACCCGCGACCGGGGCGGCGTCTCGCTCATGCGGGAGCAGCTCGGAGGGATCGAGGCCCCCACGCTGGCCACGCTCGGCAACCACGATCGCTCGGTCGACCCGCGCGGAGCCGGGGCGGCGCTCGAGAGCCTGGGCTACGGTGTCCTGAGGAACGAGAACACCACGCTCACGCTCCGCGGGACGCCGTTCACCGTGGTCGGCATCGACGACCTCTGGACCCGCTCGGCCGACCCGCCGCTGGCGATGAAGGGGGCCGCGCCGGGTTCGCGCCTGTACCTGGCCCACGTGCCGAAGACGGCCGACCTGCTGGCCATCTGGGGAAAGCCGATGCTGCTCCTCTCCGGCCACACCCACGGCGGGCAGGTGAACGTGCCGCTGCTCATGCCGGCCATTCGCTGGATGGCCAGGGAGCCGTACGTCGAAGGGCTGTACCAGGTCGAGAAGGTGAAGCTCTACGTGAACCGCGGCGTGGGCAACGTGGGGATGGCGCTGCGCCTCAACGCGCCGCCCGAGGTGTCGCTCCTGACGCTCCGCTCCGGGGCGGTGGTCGCGCGGGACGCGGAGGGGTAGTTGCGGCGATGGCCCCAAGGAGGGGTTCACATGGCTGAACCGCGACATCCGTGTCGTGTTTCGCCCGGGCGAAACAGCTGACCGATACGCGGGGAATCCGGGCGTGCGCGGGCCTTGCGCCGCCTACTTCGTAGCCGGCGCTACTGAAACCGCCACCGGCACCTTCTCGATGAGGCAGCGGTCGGCGTTGCAGACGCTGAAGGCCACCACGCCGGCGATGCGGGTCTCTCCCGACGCTGCCGCTCGGAACGGGAGCGGCGCGGACAGGGCGCAGGCCTCCCCCGGGAAGTCCTTGCACGGAGTGCGCTCCGCGCCCTCCCCGAGCGGCAGCTTCTCGGCCGTGAACGAAGCCGTGGACGCCTTGTCCACCCGGAAGCTCGTCGGGTAGTCGCGGTTCACGTGGTACGGGCCGCGCGCGGTCACGACCACCCGGGCCGTGGCCGCGGCGCCAGGCTTCGCCGAGGGCGGCGGCACGAGCGCGACCTGGTAGGCCTCCCCCTCGGCACGGGGACCCACCGCCTTCGTGGGCGGCGCGTCCGCGGCAAGGGCGATGGCGAGGATGGCGGCCAGCAAGGTCATCGTCAGTTGGCGTACTTCACGCCGCAGCCGTAGGCCTTGGTCTCGGCCGTGCGAACGGGCTTGCCCGCGCCGAGGTCCCCGACCGCCGAGGACACGTACTCGACCAACACACCACCCTGGGGCGAGCCACGCTCCCCGTCGGGCGAGTTGTCGATGGCCCCCTTGTAGACGAGCGTCCCGTCCTTGGAGACCACGAACATGTGGGGGGTGTTGGTGGCGCCGTAGGCCTTGCCCACCGTTCCCGTCTCGTCCACCAGGATCGGGTAGGCCATGGACCAGCTCTTCGCCGCGGCCTTGTTCGCCTCGATGCCGTGCCCCTGCTTGCCGGGCGCGCCGGAGTTCACCGCCAGCCAGACCACGCCGGCCTTGGCCTGCTTCTGCGCGAGGTCCACGAGCGATCCCTTGGTGTGGGCGGCCACCACGTAGGGGCAGCCGGGGTTGAACCACTCCAGGACCACGGTCTTGCCCTTGTAGTCGGAGAGCTTGTGGACCTTGCCGTCGAGGTCCTTGAGGGTGAAGTCGGGAGCCGGCTTGCCCACATCGGCGGCGAGGGCGGGGGCGGCGACGGCGAGGAGGGCGGTCAGGAGGAGCGTTCGCATGGCCTCCTTCCTAATGGACGGACGTTCCTCGCGCGAGCCCCCTCAGCAACGGCGCGATCCCCGTCAGGTCCTTCACCTGGTCCACCATCCCGGCCGCCTTCCCGAACCCGATCACCGGCACCGGGTTCAGGGTGTGGTTCCGCGTGGAAAGGTCCTCCAGGTTGCCGTGGTCGCTCGCGACCACCAGTGAATCGCCCTCGCGCAGTCCCGCCAGGAGCGCCCGGGTGAAGCGGTCCACGCGCCCGAGCGCGTCGAGCGCCCGGTCCATCGACCGCGCGTGTCCGGCCTCGTCGGTCTCGAAGTGCTCGAAGAGGGTCAGGTCGTGCTCCCGCGCGATGCCGAGCAGCACCAGGGCCGCCTCCTCCGGTTCCCGGGGCGGGATCCCGGCCCCATAGCCGTTGGCCCGGTGGCCGGTGATGTCGTGGGTGAGCGCCCTGCCCTCCCGGGCCTCGGCCCAGGTCCGGAAGCGCCCTCCCCCCGCCGCGAAGGCCACCGTGGTCGCCGAGGCGCGGGACCGGCGCCGGACGATCTCCATGGGAAGCTCCGGCTCCCCGTCGGCGGGAAATCCCAGGGCGTGCAGGTGGGCCACCGGGTAGGCGTTCGCGAAGGCGGTCGAGCGCCCCTCCCCGGCCAGGGCCCGGAAGATCGACCGCGGCTCGAGCCAGGATCGCAGCCGCGCATTGGGGAAGCCGAGCAGGTGCTGCCCCATGGCCCCGGGCGCGTTCTCCCCGGAGAGGATGGCGCTCTGGCCGGTGGCCGACTGGGGACGCCCGGGAACCCCCAGGCAGGCGTCGGCGAGGACCGCCCTCCCCCCGCGCGGGAGCGGCGACCCACCGCCGTCGCCGAAGCGCGAAAGCAGGAAGTCGCCCCGGGCCAGCGGATTCACGTCCGGGTCGCGCCCGCCGGCCCCGACGCCGTCCACGAAGAGGAAGATCACCGCCACGGCCCCTTTCATAACCGTGGCCGACGCGCCGCACCGGGGCTATCCTCCGCGCGCGTCCGACCATGCCGCGACTTCGAGATTCCCGCTTCGCGACCGACTGCACGGTCACCTTCGACGGCCACGCGGTCCCGGCCCGCTCCGGCGAGAGCGTGGCCTCGGCGCTGCTCGCCGCGGAGCGCCTGGTCGTCTCCCGGAGCTCCAAGTACCACCGCCCCCGCGGCCCGTTCTGCCTCTCCGGGAGCTGCGGTTCCTGCCTGGTGCGCGTGGATGGGGAGCCCAACCGCCGCGCCTGCCGCACGCCGTGCCGGGATGGAATGACGGTCGAGAGCCAGAACGCCTGGCCGGACGCCTCCCACGACCTGCTCGGCGTCATCGACCCGCTCACGCCCCACGGGCTCGACGTGCACCACATGTTCACCAGTCCACTCACGGTGAACCGGGCGCTGGTGACCTTCACCCGCAGGCTGGCAGGGTTCGGGCGGATGCCCGACCGGCCCGCGCCGGCGGGGCCTCCGGTCACGCCGGAGTGCTTCGACGCACTGGTCCTGGGCGCCGGTCCGGCTGGACTGGCTGCCGCGGAGGTGCTGGCCGCGGAAGGGAAGCGGGTCCTCCTGGTCGATCGCGATCTCCTCCCCGGCGGACGCCTCCGCACCGGCCTCGAGCCCGGCGCCGCCCCGCCCTCCTGGCCTGCCGGCGTCCTCCGCGCGGTCACCGCCGCGGGCGGCGAGTTCGCGCTCGGCACCACCGCCACCGGCATCTGGCGCGACGGCGGCTCGCCGGTCTGCCTCCTCGTCTCCGACGATCCCCCCCGCACCAGGCTCGTCCGCGCCGCCCGCATCGTCGCCTGCACCGGGGGGCACGCCCGCCCCCCCACCTTCGAGGGCAACGACCTCCCCGGCATCCACTCCGGCCGCGCGCTCGCCCTGGCGCTCGCCGAGCACGGCGTCCTCCCCGGCCGCCACGTCGCAGTCCTGGGCGCCGGTCCAGAGGCGGCCGCCCTCTCCGCCCGGTTCGCCGCCGCGGGGCTCGACGCCACCCAGGTTCGCGGCGCCGTGACCCTGGCCCGCGGCCGCTCCCGGGTGAGGTCGCTCCTGCTCGCCGACGGGACCTCCATCCCCTGCGACGTGGTCGCGCAGGGTGAACCGCCTGCCCCGGGCCCGGATCTCCTCCGGGCCCTCGGCGTCGGCGTGGACTGGGACCCTGACATCGAGGCCTTCGCGCCGCGCGTGGCGCCCGACGGGACGACGTCTGTCCCCGGCCTGCTCGCCGCAGGCGAGGTGGCGCGCCCCGTCTCGGCCGCGGAGGCGGTCGCCTGGGGCCGCCGCGCCGGGGAGGCCGCCCGTGGGTAAGACGATCCTCTGCGCCTGCGAGGACGTGACCCTCTCCGATGTGCGGCGTGCCTTCGCCGAGGGGCACCGCGACCTCGAGTCGGTGAAGCGCTACACCGGCTTCGGCACCGGCCCCTGCCAGGGCAAGAGCTGCCTGAACGCCGTCGTGCAGGAGATGATCCGGCTCGGGGCCACCGCCGCCGAGATCGCGCCATTCACTCCCCGTCCGCCGGTCCAGCCGGTGACCTTCGGGTCGCTGGCCGCCCTCGACCCGGAAGCCCTCCCCGTCGACCACGGGGTCCCCGTCCCGGCGCTTCCGGCGCCCCCGTGCCCCGGGCCCTCCGGCCCATTGCCGGAGCGGGCCGACGTGGTCATCGTCGGCGGCGGCATCCTCGGCCTCTCGCTGGCCCACCAGCTCACGCTGCGCGGCGTGCGGGAGGTGGTGGTCCTGGAGCGGAGCTACCTGAACGCCGGCGCCTCGGGGCGGAACGGCGGAGGGGTCCGCGCCCAGTGGTCCACCCCCACCATGGTGCGGCTCGGCCTCCGCTCCCTGAAGCTCTTCGGCTCCTTCGCCGGCGACACCGGCGTGAACGGCTGGTTCCGGCGCGGCGGCTACCTCTTCCTGGCCCCGGACGGATCGCAGGTGAAGCGGCTCGAGCGCAACCAGGCCATCCAGCGGGAGCAGGGCATGCGCACCCGCATCCTCTCCCCCGGCGAGGCCTGCGCGGTGGTGCCGCAGCTCGACGGCAGCCGCTTCGTGGCCGCCTCCTGGAATCCCGACGACGGCGTGGTCTTCCCCTGGCCCTTCCTCTGGGGCTACGCCGACGCGGCCCGATCGCGCGGGGCCACGGTCCGCACCTTCACGCCGGTCACCGGGCTCGACGTCCAGGGGGGGCTCGTGCGCGCGGTGGAGACGGCGTCCGGCCGGATCCGCTGCGACACGGTGGTGAACGCCGCCGGGGCATGGAGCCCGGGGGTCGCGCGCCTCGCCGGGGTGAACCTTCCGAACCGCCCCACCCGCCACGAGATCCTGGTCTCCGGCCCGATGAAGCCCTGGCTCGGTCCGCTGGTCTCGGCGCTCGGAACCGGCCTCTACTTCTCCCAGTCGCAGCGCGGCGAGATCGTGGGCGGCATGGGAGACCCCGACGAGCCGGCCGGCATCTCACACGGCTCGACGCTGCGATTCCTGGCCCGCTTCTCCCGCGCGCTCGTGGGCTACGTCCCGCTCACCGCCGGCCTTCCGGTCATGCGCCAGTGGGCCGGGAGCTACGACGTCACCCCCGACAACAACCCCATCCTGGGCGCCGCCGGCCCGGCCAACTTCCTGCAACTGAACGGCTTCGTGGGGCACGGCTTCATGATGGCGCCCGCGGTCACCGAGGCCATGGCCGAGTGGATGACCGGGCGGGAGAAGGACGAGATCTTCGACCGCTTCACCCTCGACCGCTTCGCCAGCGGCGGCGGCGTGGGCGAGGACTTCATCATCGGCTAGAGTGGCCCCCATGCCCCTCGGAAAGACCATCGCCTTCCTCGGAGCCGGCAACATGGCCGAGGCCCTCGTGAAGGGACTCCTGCGCGCCGGCGTCGCCTCGCCCCCGGAGATCCTCCTCACCGACCGGCGCAAGGACCGGCTCGCCGATCTGGAGAAGCGCTACGGCGTCCGCACCACCACCGACAACCTGGTGGCCGTCCAGGAGGCAGCCATCGTGGTGCTCTCGGTGAAGCCGCAGGTGATGAACAAGGTGCTGGTCGAGATCGCTCCGGCCCTGGACGACTCCAAGCTGGTCATCTCCATCGCCGCCGGCGTCCCGCTGGCCGCGGTGGAGCGCAAGGTCGGGCACGGCGTCCGCATCATCCGCACCATGCCCAACACCCCGGCCCTGGTGGGCGCCGGCGCCACCGCCATCTCGGCCGGCGAGCACGCCACCCCGGAGGACATGGAGCAGGCCAAGGCCCTCTTCGACGCGGTGGGCAGGACCGTGGTCGTGGACGAGGTGCTCCTCGACGCGGTCACCGGCCTCTCCGGCTCGGGACCCGCCTACGTCTTCCTCATCATCGAGGCCCTCTCCGATGCCGGCGTGAAGATGGGGCTCGACCGGCGCAACGCCCAGGACCTGGCCGCGCAGACCGTGCTCGGCTCGGCCCAGCTCCTCATCGAGACCGGCGAGCACCCCGGGCGGCTGAAGGACCAGGTGACGAGCCCGGGCGGCACCGCCATCGCGGGCCTGCACACCCTGGAGGCGGGCGGTCTCCGCACCACGCTCATGAACGCGGTCGAGGCCGCCACGCAGCGCTCCCACGAGCTGGGGCGCCGCTTCCTCGAGGCGAAGGACGTGGAAGACTAGTCACTCCGTCGTCTCGCAGCTCCCGTAGCCGCAGGAGCGGCAGGTCATGCAACCGCCGCTGCGGGCCATGCCGGCGCCGCAGGCCGGGCACTCGGTCCCGGGCAGGCCGGTGGTGAGCACCTGCCCCTCCCGGCTGCCGTCCCGGTAGACGGTGATCCCCTTCAGGCCGAGCTCGTGGGCCAGCCGGAAGGCCCGCTCCACCGCCTCCACCGGGGCCGCGGCGGGAAGGTTGATGGTCTTCGAGACCCCGTTGTCCACGTGGTGCTGGAAGGCGGCCTGCATGCGCACGTGGGCCTCCGGCGAGACGTCGTGGGCGGTGGCGAAGAGCCGGGCAACCTCGGCCGGCACGCCCGGGACCCCGCGAGCCCTCCCGGCGGCGCGGACCGCGGCGAGCGCCGCCTCCCTCTCCGGACCGGCGAGCCGCCCGGCCAGCAGCGGGTGCTCCTCGCGGAGCTCCACGCCGTCGAGGGCGTGGCGCACGTAGGCCACCGCGAAGAGGGGCTCGATGCCCGACGAGCAGCCGGCGATGACGGAGAGCGTTCCGGTGGGTGCGATGGTGGTGACGGTGGCGTTGCGCCGTGGAGGCTCCCCGCGGGAGGCGGGCGCGCTCGTCTTCCACCCCGGGAACGGGCCGCGTTCCCCGGCCAGCCGCTCGCTCTCGGCGCGGGCCTCGCGCTGCACGAAGGACATGACCTCCTCGGCGAGCTCGAGCGCCCGGGGCTCGTCGTAGGCGACGCCGAGCCGGACGAGCAGGTCGGCCCACCCCATCACCCCGAGCCCGATCTTGCGGTTCCGGCGCGAGATCTCGGAGACTTGAGGGAGCGGCCAGACGTTCACGTCGAGCACGTCGTCGAGGAACCGCACCCCGTCCCGCACCACGGCGGCGAGGCGATCCCGGTCCACCTCTCCGCCCCGCGCCATCCCGGCCAGGTTCACCGAGCCCAGCGTGCAGGCCTCGAAGGGCAGGAGCGGCTGCTCGCCGCAGGGGTTCACGCTCTCGATCGCTCCCAGGTCGGGGGTGGGGTTGGCCGCGTTCACCCGGTCGAGGAAGAGGAGCCCCGGCTCCCCGGAGCCCCAGGCGTCCTCGGCGATGCGCCGGAAGAGGTCGCGCGCCGGCACCTCCCGGACCACCGCTCCCGTTCGCGGGTGGACGAGCCCGAAGCTGCGCCCCACCCCGACCGCGTCCATGAAGGCGTCGGTGACCGCCACCGACACGTTGAAGTTCCCGAGCCCCGGGCCCCGCTTGGCGTCCACGAAGTCGAGGATGTCGGGGTGGTCGACGCGCAGCACCGCCATGTTGGCGCCGCGTCGGACCCCTCCCTGCTTGATGGTCTCGGTGGCCGCGTCGAAGACCCGGATGAAGGAGACCGGGCCGCTGGCCACGCCGTGGGTGGTGCGCACCAGGTCGCCGCGGGGGCGCAGGCGGGAGAAGGAGAAGCCGGTGCCGCCGCCCGACTGGTGGATGAGGGCCGCCCACTTGAGCGCGTCGAAGATCTGCTCGAGGTCGTCGCCGATGGGGAGGACGAAGCAGGCCGCCAGCTGACCGTGGGGGCGCCCGGCGTTCATGAGGGTGGGCGAGTTGGGGAGGAACTCCAGCGCCGACATGCGGCGCTCGAACCGCTCCGCCCAGGCTGCCCGGTCGGCGGGCGTCTCCGCCTGTGCCACCCCGGACGCGACCCGGCGGAACATGGCGGCCGGGGTCTCGACCGGCCGGCCGGCGTCGTCGCGGAGGAGGTAGCGCCGCTCCAGGACCTGGACGGCGTTCTGGGTGAGATCCACCATGGGATGAGTCTAGTGCCGCCACGGACCCGATGCGGTAGAGATGGCACATGCGCCGTCTTGCCGTCGTGGCCGCTCTCGCCCTGCTCCAGGCCTGCGTGCCTCCATCCCAGCTGCCCCCGGAGGGTCGCGAGACGGTGGTCCGCTCGCTGGCCCGCCAGCCCCGCTACCTCCGGGTCGCCGTGTACGTGGCCCCCTTCTTCGGCGATGGCTCGCGGGTGCTCCTCTCCGACCGGCCCGTCGGGGAGCTCCAGGTCCTCGAGTCTCCCGACGGCACGTCCATCACGCCGCCCCCGGCGACGCGCATCCTGCCGCCGGGCACGCCGGTCTTCGTGGACGGGGTCCAGTTCCCCACCGGGACCATCGCCTGGAGCCGCCCCCTCACCACGCCCCGTTACAACCCCTGGCTGCTCGCCACGGTGGAGGGGGTCGCGAAGCCGGCGGTGCTGGTCCTCGCCACCGAGAGCACCAGCGCCTCCGACGTCCTCGCCGAGGTCGGGCGGGTGCTCACCCCGGACGACCCGACCGCGATCTACGCGGCGCTCCCGGAGTCGGTCCGGGATGCCATCCGGGAGAAGGCGCTCGTGGAGGGGATGACCCGCGAGGCCGTGGCCATGGCCTGGGGCTACCCCGACCGCATCGTGATGGATCGGCCGGCCAGGACCGAGGAATGGCACTGGACCAACAGCACCCGCAAGGCGGTCTTCCAGGACGACCGGCTGGTCCGGCTCGACTCCGGGAAGGGAAAGCCGAAGGGAAACTGAGAGCGCCGTCCGGCTAGCGATCCCGCCGGGGTCCGCGCGAGTCGCCGCGGCCGCGCCCCCGGTCCCTGCCGCCACGGTCTCCCCCGCGGTCCCCGCCCCGATCACCGCGCCGGTCCCCCGGCCCGCGGGGTGACCGCACCTCGGGCGGCCCGGGCGTCACGCCCATGGCCACGCTGAAGACGGTACCGGCCTTGATCTGGGCCACGAGGTCGGCCTCGCTCCGCACCGGGTCGCGGAAGAGCGTGGCGGCCTTTCCGATCTCGGCGAGCGAGTCCTTCGCGCCGGAGCCTCCCACGCAGGGCAGCCCCATGTGATCGGCCGCCTCGACGGCCAGGTCGTTCACGGCCGCCTTGCGCCGCGCGTCGAGCCCCTCGACGGCCGAGATCCCCTCCAGGCTGAAGAGCACGTCGCCTCCCGGGCGCTCGATCGACCGGTCGTACGGGTGGGCGGCCACCACCGCGCCCCCCATCGCGATCACCTTGGAGATGACCTCCTGGACTGGCCAGGGGGGCGTCCCGAAAATCTGAGGAGGCGCGGGCGCGCGTTCCGGATCGGGGAAGTAGGCCAGGTAGTGGCCGCGGTCGGTGGCGATCTCCACGCCGCAGAGGGCCAGGAATCCCTCCGCCTTGCCCGCCTCGCGGATCTCGACGAGCCCGTCCATGGTGTTCAGGTCCGTGAACACCACGCCGTCGAGCCCCGCCTCCCTGGCCCGGCGGACCACGTCGAGGGGCGAGAGGGAACAGCCCGGCGTGTGCCGGCTGTGGACGTGCAGGTCGATGAGCATGGGTGCCCGGAATACCACGCGGATCCCGGACGGTTCAACGAGACGAAATCGACCGCGATATCGACGGGTTGGCGGCATTGGAGGTTTGACACCCGCCTTCGGGTCAGGCAAAGATATCGAAGGAGTGGGTCACGCGCTGGACGTGGGTGCGGCGTGAGCGAGGTGCGCGCGATGCGGTTCACCGGTGTGAAGGTCTTCTCGGCCACCAAGGCCAAGGAGCGCGAGGAGCTGGGGGAGTCCATCACACGGTGGCTCCAGGCCAACGCCGACCTCGAGATCGTGGACCGTGTCGTTTCCCAGTCGAGCGACAACGAGTTTCACTGCCTGGTCATCGTACTTTTCTACCGGAAGGCCGCCTGAGTCGAGGCGCCCGACCGAGGCGCCATGAAACTCAAGCAACTCCCCGAGGATTTCTCCGTCACCGAGTCGTGGCGGTTCGACCCCGACCCGCGCGGGCAGTGGTTCGTCTACCTCATGGACAAGCAGAAGCTCTCCACCTTCGAGGCGGTGGAGCGGCTGCGCGCGGCGGCGCGGGTCCAGTCGGCCGACGTGAGCTACTGCGGGTTGAAGGACAAGCAGGGGCGGACCACCCAGCTCGTGGCCGTGCGCGGCACCGAGGTGGACCTCCAGGAGCCGGACCTCCGGCTCAAGCTGCTGGGGCGCACCGCCGAGCCACTCTCCGCCGCCAACACCACCTCGAACCGCTTCGCCGTCACCGTCCGCGACCTCTCCGAGGACGACGTGGCCCGGCTGACCGCCTCCATGGCGGAAGTTCGGCGCATCGGGGTGATCGACTACTTCGACTCCCAGCGCTTCGGCTCCCTGAAGCACGGCCAGGGATTCCTGGTGAAGGATCTGATGCGGGGCGAGCACGAGATCGCGCTCAAGAACTTCCTGGCGCGCCCCAGCGAGCTGGACCGCACCACCGACGCCAAGGTGAAGCAGTTCTGGAAGGAGAACTGGGGCAAGTGGGACCTGCACAACCCCCACCCCGGCGCCGAGCGCTACGACATGGTGGTGCGCTACCTCCGCAAGCACCCCGAGGACTTCCTGGGCGCCTTCCTGCGCACCGAGCCGCGCTGGCGCGGTCTTCAAGTCTTCGCCTACCAGAGCTGGCTCTGGAACGAGGGGGTGAAGGCCTACCTGCGCGACGTGGTGGGCGTGGCCCGCCTGGTCTCCATCCGCTACCAGGCCGGCACGCTGCTCTTCCCGCGGGAGCTCGACCGGGAGCTGGCCCACGCGCTGCGCGGCCGCACCTTCCCCCTGCTCGCCCCCGGGAGCAGGTTCGAGGATCCGCGCGTGGAGCGGGCGGCACTCTCGGTGCTGGAGCGGGAGAACCAGACCCTCGCCGACCTGCGCGTGGAGGACGCCCCGCAGATCCACTTCGACCACGAGGAGCGGCCGCTCCTGGTCCACCCCGGGAAGCTGGTGGTGGGCGAGGCGCGCAAGGACGAGCTGAACCGCGGTCGCCTGCGGGTGAACCTGGCCTTCACCCTCCCCCCCGGAGCCTACGCCACGCTGGTGGTGAAGCGGCTCTTCTGGTGGACGCTCCAGCCCGGGGCGAAGCGCGAGCCGGAGCGGAAGGCCCCCCCGGTGGCGCGCCCCGTGCCCACGCAGAAGGAGAAGGTCGAGGAGCGGCGCCGCACCGGCTTCCTGGCGGCCAAGCGGGCCCGCCGCGAGGCGCGGAAGAAGAAGCCGACCTAGGTCTTCGGCCCGAGGTGGCGTGCCAGGGCGTCGGCCAGGGCCGGCGCGGTCGAGATCTCCGGCGTCACCGCCACCCGCAGTCCGCACTCCAGGAGCGCCGCCGCGGTGGTCGGTCCGATGGCCGCGAGCACACAGTGCTCGAGGAGCGCCGCCCGCGGCCCCAGCGCCGCGACCACGCTCTTCACGGCCGAGGGGGAGGCGAAGGTCACCGCGTCGATTCGCCCGTCCAGGATGGCATCGGCCAGCCGCGCCACCGCGTAGGCCGGGGCCGGCACCGTGCGGTAGCAGGTGGCCGCGACCACGTCGGCGCCCGCGGCCGCGAGCCCATCGGCGAGCTCCCGGCGCCCTTCGGCGGCCCGGGGAAGGAGCACGCGCCGCCCGCGCACGAAGGGGGCCATGGCCTCGGCCAGCGCCGCGCCGGTGGCCTGCTCCGGGACCAGGTCGGGCTCGCGCAGCCGGTCGTGGAGGTGCTGGGCGGTGGCCTTCCCGACGGCGGCGAGGCGCGTCCCCACCGGTGGTGGGGGCAGCCCCAGCACGACGATGCGCGAGAGGGTCGCGTCCACCGCGGTGGCGCTGGCGAAGGCGATCCAGTCGTACTGCTCGAGGTCGTGCAGGGCGGCGTCGAACTCGTCCCAGGATTCGGGAGGGCCGACGGCGATGGACGGGACGTGGACCACCTTGGCCCCGAGCTCGCGCAATCGCAGCGTCAGCGGATCCTCCCCGCTCGAACCACGGGTGACCGCCACCCGGCGGCCGTCGAGCCTGGGTGGGGCCTGGCTCACCGGTTCGGGGCCGACAGGCCCGGCCCCTTCTCGATGCTCCCGAGGATCTCTCCGGCGCCGCGGGCGAGGAGCTCCTCGGCGAGCTCCAGCCCCACCCGCGCCGCGTCCACCACCGGGCCGGATCGCTCCCCGCGGATGATGACCGTGCCGTCGAGGTTGGCGACGAGGCCGCGCAGGTGGACCAGGCCGCCCTTCACCTCGGCGTGGCCGGCGATGGGCACCTGGCACCCGCCCTGCAGCTTGCGGAGGAATCCGCGCTCGGCCTCGACCTGGATCCGCGTGGCCGCGTCCTCCAGGGGGGCCAGGCGCCGCATGGTCTCGGCGTCGTCCTGCCGGGCCTCGATGGCCAGCGCCCCCTGGGCCACGGCGGGGAGCATCTCGTCGGTGGAGAAGACCTGCGCCACCTTGTCGGTGAGGCCGAGCCGGCGCAGCCCGGCGTGGGCCAGCACCACCGCGTCGAATCCCTCGTCGATCTTGCGCAGCCGGGTGGCCACGTTTCCGCGGATGGTCTCGATCTTCAGATCCGGGCGCATGGCCTGGAGCTGGGCCGAGCGGCGCAGGCTTGCGGTCCCGACCCGGGCCCCGCGGGGGAGCTCGGCGAGCTTCCTGCCGTGGGAGACCAGCGCGTCGCGGGGATCCTCGCGGAGCGGGACTGCGGCGATGACCAGGCCGGGCGGCTCGGCCGCCGGCAGGTCCTTCATGGAGTGGACGGCGATCTGGGCGTCGCCGCGCAGCAGGGCGTCCTCGATCTCCTTCACGAAGAGCCCCTTGCCCCCGACCTCGGCCAGCGGGACGTCGAGGATGCGGTCGCCGCGGGTCATGAGCTCGAGCAGCTGGACCTCGAGCCCTGGTTCACGCGCGGTGAGGAGGGCGGAGACGTGGTGGGCCTGCCACTTGGCGAGGGCGCTGCGGCGGGTGGCGATTCGGACGATCATCGGTGGGACTCCGGGTGGGCGGCGGCGCCGGAGTCGCTCTCCGGACGGCCTCGCGCGCGGGGTTTCTCTTCCTCTCCCACGCCGAACAGCTCGGCGGCCGCGCCGGGCAGGTCGCTGTCGCCGGAGGCCGCGGCCTCCTTGAGCCGCGCGGTCGGTCCGTGGAGGAGCTTGTTCACGATGGCCTGGGCCATGGCCTCGACGCTCTTGCGCCCCTTCTCGTCGAGCTTCCCGCCCAGGTGGGAGAGGGTGCGCTCGGCCTCGGCGCGGGCGATCTGCTCGGCGTGGCGGCGCAGCTCGGCCAGCACCGGGAGCGCGGCGCGCGTCTCCCGCTCCTGCGCGAAGGCCATGACCTCGGCCTCGACGATGGCCTCGGCCCGGATGGCCTCCTCGGCGCGGGCGGCGTGGGTCTGTCCGACCACCTTCTGGAGGTCGTCGATGTCGTAGGAGTAGACGTTGTCCTGCTCGGCCACGGCCGGGTCCACGTTGCGGGGGACCGCCAGGTCGATGAAGCAGATGGAGCGACCGCGCCGGGCCTTCATGACCTGGGAGGCCAGCTCCCGGGTGATCACGTAGGTGGGGGCGCCGGTGGAGACGATGACCACGTCGGCGAGCGCGAGCAGGCTCACCAGCCCTTCCCAGGGCTCGGCCACCCCGCCGATCTCGGCGGCCAGCGCGCGGGCCCGCTCCGGGGAGCGGTTGGTGACCAGGATCCGGTCGGCGCCGAGATCGCGCAGCGCCTTGGCGGAGAGCGCGCCCATCTTGCCCGCCCCCACCAGCAGCACCGCCCTGTTCTTGAGGTTCCCGAAGATCTTCTCGACCAGCTCGACCGCCACCTGCGAGACGCTGCCGGCGCCGCGGGCGATCTCGGTCTCGCTGCGGACCCGCTTGGCGGTGGCGAAGGCCCGGTTGCAGAGGCGGGAGACGTAGGCGCCGGCGGTCTCGGCCGAGGCGGCCAGCCCGTAGGCCTCCTTCACCTGCCCCAGGATCTGCGGCTCCCCCACCACCATGGAGTCGAGGCTGGAGGCCACCCGGAAGAGGTGGCGGATCGCCTCCCGGCCGCTGCGCTCGTAGAGGTGCCCGTCGGCCTCGTGGGTGCGCGACAGGAAGAAGTGGCGGGCCTCCTCGCGCGCCTCCCCGTAGACGTAGCACTCCACCCGGTTGCAGGTGGAGACCACCATGACCTCGCCGACGCCCGGACGCGCGGACAGTCCCGCCAGCGCATCCTTGAGCTCGTCGCCGGAGAGCGCCACCCTCTCGCGCACGGCGACCGGGGCGCTCTTGTGCGAGAGCCCGACCAGGTGGAGATCGCGGCCACCCTTCACTTGCGGGCACCCGAGTAGTCACCGCCGTGGCGGGTGGTCCCGTCGGGCAGGACGTTCAGCGTGACCATGGACCCGACCACCAGCCCGAAGGCGGCGATGGTGAGCAGCGCGAAGCGGCGGCCGTGCCAGCCGGTGTGGCGGAGCTGGACCATGACCGCGTAGAGGATCCAGATGACGAGCGAGCTCACCTGCTGCGGGTCCCACTGCCAGGCGCTCTTCCAGACCACCTTGGCCATGCCCGACCCGGTGAGCAGCGCCACCGTGTAGACCACGAAGCCGAAGCGCACCAGCCGCTGGTTCAGCTGGTCGAGGGCGGCGAGCGAGGGCAGGCGCGAGAAGAGCGCGCCGAAGCGCTTGCCCTTCACCTCCCGCTCCTGGAGGAGGTACATGACCGCCACCAGCGCCGCGATGGCGAAGAGGGCCACCCCGAGCAGCGCCGTCACGATGTGGATCGTGACCATGGGACGCAGCACCTCCGGGGGCAGGACGGAGGGGAAGTCCTTCTTCACGAGGAAGAGCGTGGGGAGCAGGACCACCAGGATGAGCGGGGTGACGAACGCCCCGACGGCCGGGATGCGGTAGAGCCGCTGCACCACCAGCGACGCGCCGGCCGCGAGCCAGGTCATGACCACCAGCCCGCCCCGCAGGCCGAAGAACTCGGCCCCGCCGTACTCCTTGCACCCGAGGCCGATGGCGGCGGCCTGGACCAGGAAGGCGATGGCGAGGAGCCACTGTCCCGCCGTGGCCAGCCCCAGGTGCCGGGGTCGCGCGAAGTAGAGGACGTAGGCCGTGACCGCCCCGGCGTAGAAGAGGGCGGCGAAGCGGAGCACCTGGAGGCTCATCGATGGTCTCGATCGCGACTGCGGATTCGACGGTCCGTGATGGGGCCGTCAGGAAAGATTGTCAAGGAGGAACCGGGCCAGCGCTTCCGCCTCCCGGCGGCGATCGTCGAGGTCGCGCGGCTGGTCCGGCGAGCCGGCTGCGGAGGGTGCGGAGGAGGACGGGGCGGGCCCTGCCGGCGCGGCGCGGGCGGCCGCCTCCACGGCCGACGCCTCGGCGAGGAACCCTGGCTCCACCTCGTAGGCGGCCTCCCCCACCACCACCGAGTCGGCCATGGCCTCGCCCCCGATCTCGCGGACCTGGTCGAGGGTCTTCACGCGGGCGACGAGCCCGAGCGCGTCCTCGCCGCCGCCCGCCACGCGCAGGAAGCGGACCGCCGGCACGAGCGCGTAGCGGCGCCCCCGTGCCTGTCCGGCCAGGAGGGCGATGGAGCGGCCGTCGAGGTCGATCCGCCCCTGCCCCGCCCACGCGGCGAGCAGCGCCTGGGAGACGAAGAGGAGGCCGCCTGTCATGGAGAGATCGCGGGTCATTCCGGGAGCTTGCGTCGAGGGAGCAACCTAGCACGCCATCCGTCCCGCTTGCCAGGGATCGGCCGAAGGATTAGGACAGCCGGCATGGCAACCAGCGACGTCGTGACCCTCGAGGACGGCACCTTCGACAACGAGGTGCTGAAGAGTGAAATTCCGGTCCTGGTGGACTTCTGGGCCACCTGGTGCGGGCCCTGCAAGGCCATCGCGCCGGTGGTCGAGCAGATCGCCGTCGACTTCAAGGGCAAGGTGAAGGTCGGCAAGATGGACATCGACAAGCACCAGGGCGTGGCCCAGAAGTACAACGTTCGGTCGATCCCGACCCTGCTCGTGTTCAAGGGAGGGAAGGTGATCGACACGGTGATCGGGTCGGACAGGACGAGGCTGCTGGAGAGCGTGCGGAAAGCGGCGAGCTGAGCGACAGCTCAGCTCGCAAGAGCGGGGCTGCGGTACCACAGGACCCACGAAACCTTGAAGTGGCTCTTGCTCGCCCTGAAGGGCGAGCTAATTTGCAAACCTCTTCGTCCCCACGCTGGCGAGCATCGCCAGCGCCGCGAAGACCACCAGCACGGACGTCCCCCCGTAGCTCATGAGGGGCAACGTCACGCCCACCACCGGCAGCACGCCCGTCACCATTCCCATGTTGACGAAGGCGTGCCAGAAGACGAGCGACGTGGCCCCGACCGCCACGAACTGGCCGAAGCGGTCGCGTGCGTTCATGGCGATGGTGACGCCGGAGCCCACCAGCGCGAAGTAGAGCGTCAGGAGCACCAGCGCCCCGGCGAAGCCGTGCTCCTCGGCCCAGACCGAGAAGATGAAGTCGGTGTGCTGCTCGGGGAGGAAGGAGAGCAGGGTCTGGGTCCCCTGCCCCCAGCCCTTCCCGAACCCCTGCCCCGATCCCACCGCGATCATCGACTGGCTGGCGTGGTACCCGGCGCCCAGCACGTCCCCCTCCGGGTTCAGGAAGGTCTCCACCCGCTTGCGCTGGTAGGGCTTGAGGTGCGGCCAGGCTGCCGCGGCCGCCAGGATCACCGCCGTGCCCAGGACCACGAGCGTCTTCCAGCGCACCCCGGCGAAGAGGATCATGGTGGCGCCGACGGCCACGGTGATGAGGGCCGTCCCCAGGTCGGGCTGCCTCTGCACGAGCAGCGCCGGGACGAGCACCAGCGCCGCCGGGATGGCGATGCCGGCCAGGCCGCGGGGGCCGCGCCGGGGATCGCTCTCCCGGTCGGTGGAGAACCAGCGGGCCAGCACCAGGATGACCGCGATCTTGGCCAGCTCGGAGGGCTGGAAGCCCACCGGGCCGAGGCTGATCCAGCGCCGGGCGCCCATGATCACCCGGCCCTTCCAGAGCACGACGAGGAGCAGCACCACCACCACGCCGTAGAAGATCCAGGCCCCCTGCCGGAAGAGCCGGTAGTCCACGAGCACCAGGGCCAGCGCCAGGACGAGCCCCACGCCCATCCAGGTGGCCTGGGTGATCCAGATGTCCACGTGCGAGCTGCGGGACGCCGAGGCCAGGTTCCACACCCCCACCGCGCAGATGGAGAGCGCCAGCAGGGCCACGTGCCAGGGAAAGCGGGCGATGGAGCGCTGGCGCGGGGCGCCCAGGCTGGCCAGCCCGGAGAGATCAAGCGCCACGGCGCCCTCCGTCGGTGAAGGCGGCCCCGGCACGCGCCGGCTTCTGCGCCCTGGCCGGAGAGGGAGGCGGGGCGGGAGGGGGCGGAGCCGAAGGGGGGGAGACGGCGGGGCGCTGCACGCCCTCCCGTGCCCGGGCGTCCTCCTCCTTCAGCTCGAGCCACTTGCGCACCACCGCGGTGGCGGTGGGCGCGGCGTTGGAGGAGCCGAAGCCGGAGTGCTCGTTCAGGACCACCACGACGATCTCCGGGTCCTCGGCCGGTGCGAAGGCGGCGAACCAGGCGTGGTCGCGCTGGAAGTAGCTGACCTGCGAGGCCTTGAGCCGCTTCAAGCCCAGCTTCACCACCTGTGCGGTGCCGGTCTTGCCGGCCATGACCACGTCCTTCATGCGCATCCCGTAGGCGGTCCCGAAGGGCTGGTTCACCGCGGCGAGCAACCCCTTCATCACGGCGTCCCGGGTCTCCGGCTTCACCGGGAGCGTACCCCGCACGTCGGGCGCGAACTCCTTCAGCACGTCGCCCTTGGGGTCCTCGATGCGAAGGACCGCCTGGGGGCGCCAGATCTTGCCGGTGGCCAGCGCCCCGTAGAGCACCAGCTGCTGCAGCGGCGTCACGTTGACGTCCCCCTGCCCGATGGAGATGTTGAGCGACATGCCGTGCTGGTGCCCGCCGGGCTGGTGCGCGTCGTGCCAGGCCTCGTCGGGCATGACGCCCGGGATCTCGCCCTGGAGATCCAGGCCGGTGGGCTTCCCCAGGCCGAGCAGCGAGCCCCAGCGGGCGATCTTGTCGGTGCCCATGCGGTCGCTCAGCGCGTAGAAGAAGACGTCGCAGCTGGCGCCCAGGGCGTGCTCCAGGTCCACCTGGCCGTGGCCGCTGTCCTTGTCGCAGCGCCAGGTGTGTCCACCCAGGGTGTAACGGCCCGGGCAGTAGACCGTGCCGCCGGGGCGCAGCACCCCCTCCTCCAGCGCGGCGATGGCGGTGACCACCTTGAACGTGCTGCCCGGGTGGTAGTGCTGCTGGATGGCGCGGAAGAGCTCGGGCTGGAGCGGGTCGGCCCGGATCGCCGCCAGCTCGGCGCGGCTGATGCGCCCGGCCATCTTGTTGGGGTCCACGGCCGGCCGGTCCACCAGGGCGAGCAGGAAGCCGGTGCGCGCGTCGAGCGCCAGCACGGCCCCGGCGGTGGCCGGGAAGGTCTTCTCGGCGAACTCCTGGAGCCGCCAGTCGATGGAGAGGACCAGGTTGTTGCCCGGGGTGGAGGGCTCGAAGCGCTGCGACTCGGGGATGAGGTCGCTCTCCCGCTTGGCGTTCCCGCGCGCGTCCACCACCACCCGCTGGATCCCGTCCACGCCGCGCAGGTCCTTCTCGTAGCGCTTCTCGAGCCCGCGGCGCCCCACGAAGTCACGCGCCTGGTAGGGCTGGACGTCGTCGCCCGCCTTCTCGATCTCGGCGTTCAGCCGGACGAGCTCCTCGGCGCCGACCTCGTTCATGTAGCCGAGGAGATGGCTGGCCCAGATGCCGTGGCGGTAGCTGCGGTGCGGGGTGGGGAGGACGTCCACCGCGCCGGAGAGCTCGATGCGGTTGGCCTCGACCACGTCGAGCTCGTCGCGCGAGATGTCCACCTTCACGGTGAAGGGGCGGAAGCGCACCAGGCCGCGGGCGGTGCGCAGGTGCTCGCGGACCCGCTCCTCCTCGTCGAAGGAGAAGGAGAGCAGCGTGGCCAGACGGGTGACCACCTCGTCGCAGCCCTTCCCGCAGAAGTAGGGGATGAGCACCACGTCGTAGCTGGGGCGCGAGTCCACCAGGACCCTGCGGTTTCGGTCGAGGACCAGGCCGCGGTCGGCCGGGACCCGCAGCTCCTTCACGAAGTTCTCCTCGGCCTTGACCCGGTACTCCTCGCCGCGGAGCACCTGCAGCTGGTAGAGGCGCGAGAGAAGGACCAGGAAGGCCAGAGCGGCGAACCCGGCCATCCAGAGGAGGCGGGTGGCACCGTCGCCGCGCGGGGTGGAGGGCGTCAGGGCCATCGCCGCCCACTCACCGGAGCAACCCGGGCTGCTCCCGATGCCCCGGGGAGAGCACGCGGTCGAGCACCCACTTGACGGCCGGCGCGGCAAGCCCGGTGAGGAGCGACTCGACCGCCACGCGGCCGAGGAGGTTCCAGCCCGGCGCGCTCACCGCGGGGGACACGTAGCGCAGGAGCAGCAGGGCGCCGAGCCCCATGCCCAGGGTGGCGACGCCCGAGAGCAGCGCGAAGCCCAGCGGGGTTCGGGCGTCGAAGATGCCGGCCCCGGCGCGGACCCCGACGAAGACCAGGACCGACAGGAAGGCGAGCAGGCCTCCCGGACCGCCGGCGGAGGCGTCGAGGAGGACGCCGACCACCACGGCGCCGACGGCTCCCTCGATGACTGTGGTCTCGAGCCCCAGCCAGACCACGACCGGCACGGCCAGCGCCACCGAGACCGCTCCGCCGGAGAGCTGCCGGGTTGCCGAGGCCCCGATGGCCACGAGGAGGAGGGCCGCGACCGAGGCCAGCGGCACGCGCAGATAGGCGTTCATGGCTCGGCGGCCTTGGCCGCCGGCGCCGCGCCCGGCGCCTCGATGGCAACCAGCACCGCCACCTCCTCGACCCGGTTCACGTCCACCGCGGGGAGCACCTCGGCCGCCTGGTAGAGGCCGTGGCCGCCCCGCTTCACGCGGGTGACCTGCCCCACCGGCAGCCCGTGCGGGAAGACCCCGTCCGTCCCCGAGGTGACGAGCTCGTCCCCCTCGATGAGGTCGTCGGAGCGGAGCGCGTACTCGAGCTTGCAGGGGCCGGGCGCTCCCAGCCCCCGGACGTTGGCGCGGGCCCGGGAGCGCTCGACGCGGGCCGCGATGGAGCTGTTGCGATCGGAGAGGACGAGGACGTCGGCGCTGTGCGCGCCCAGCGTGTGGATCCGCCCCAGCACGCCGCCCGTCGTGACCACCGGCATCATCCGGCGCACGCCGTCGTCGGAGCCGCGGTCGATGGTGACGAGCTGGAGCCCCTTGGGGTCCATGCGGGTGCCGATGACCCGGGCGCCCACGGCCCGGTGCTCCGGGCGGGAGCGCGCGAAGGCCAGCAGCCGCGAGAGCCGCTCGTTCTCGGCCCGCAGCTGGACCAGCGCGGCGTTCTCGGCGCGCAGCTCGTTCACTTCGCGTGAAAGCTCCCGGGCCCGGCGCTCGGTCCCGCGCAGCCAGACGTAGCGCTGCCAGGTCTCCATGACCCCGGTGATGGCCCAGTCCACGCCCTTCTCGATCGGGCTCGTGGCCGTGAGGACGAACCTGTCGAGCGCGGTCCGGTCGCCGGGGTGCCTGGCGTGGGCGAGGAAGATGCCCAGCGGGATCACGGCGACGACCACCACGACGACCACTTCACGGTACCGTTTCAGCAGTGCGAACAAAGCGACTCCGGCCTCCCGCCCGCCTCCCGCCCATTCCTCGAAAACCCTTGCATTTTAGCGCTTATCGACCTACTTGTTCAACCCCGTCGCGGCTGCCTGCCGCCGACGGAAAGCCCACCCCGCGGGAGCGTTCTACCTCATGCTGGACATCCTTCGCTCGAAGAGCCGCAGCGTCCTCACCTACGTGCTCTTCGGCATCATCATCGTCGTCTTCGTGGTCAGCTTCGGCCCCGGCTCCCAGGGCTGCCAGGTCGAGGGTCTCTCGGCCCACTCGGCGGTCGAGGTCGATGGCTACGTGGTCACCCCGGCCGACTACGAGGAGGCCTACGGCAACCTCTTCCGGACCTACCAGGCCCGCATGGGGCAGACCTTCACCCGCGAGCTCGCCGACCAGCTCGGCCTGCGAAACGTGGCCATGAACCAGCTCGTCGATCGGGTGCTGGTGGTCCAGGAGGCCAAGCGTCGCGGTCTCCGCGTCACCCCCGACGAGATCAACCGCGCCGTCTGGGCCATCCCCAGCTTCCAGACCGACGGGAAGTTCGACATCGAGCTCTACCGCCGGGCGGTCCGCCAGGCCTACGGTTCCGAGTCGCGTTTCGAGGAGCGGCTGGTGGACGACCTGCTCTTCCAGAAGATGACCGCGCTCATCCGCGAGAACGCGCTGGTGTCGGAGGAGGAGATCCGCGCTTCCTGGATGGCCGACGCCGACCGGGTGAACCTCGCCTTCGTCCGCTTCCCCGTGGCGGCAGCGCGCAAGGAGGTCAAGGTCACCGACGCCGAGGTGGCGGCCCTGCTCTCGGCCGACGCCGCGCGCGTGAAGAAGGCCTACGAGACCAACGCGGCCCGCTACGACGTGAAGAAGAAGGTCAAGGCGCGCCACATCCTGGTCCGCGTCCCCGAGGGCGCTCCCGCCGCGCAGGACGAGGCGGCCAGGAAGAAGGTCGAGGGGTACGCCGAGCGGGTCAAGAAGGAGCCCTTCGCGCAGGTGGCGAAGGAGGTCTCCGACGACACCGCCTCCCGCGAGAAGGGGGGCGACCTGGGCTACTTCGGCCCCGGCCTCATGGCCAAGCCCTTCGAGGACGCGGCGTTCGCGCTCAAGCCGGGCGAGCTCTCCGGCCCGGTCCGCACCCGCTTCGGCTGGCACGTGATCCTGGTCGAGGCGGTCGAGGAGGGGCGCGTCGTCCCGCTGAAGGAGGTCGAGAAGGCCCTGGCCCGGGAGATCCTGGAGATCCAGGGCGCCGAGAAGATCGCCGACCGCCGGGCCCGCGAGGCGCTGGCCCAGGTGAAGGCCGGCAAGAAGCTCGAGGCGCTCTTCCCGGTCGCGCAGCCGGATGCCAAGAAGGGCGGCCCGATGCTGGGCGGCGAGCCCGTCGTGGCCCGCGACACCGGGCTCTTCAACCCTGCCGGTGGCAACGCGCCCGGCCTGGGCGAGGCCCCGGCCCTCTACGCCGCAGCGGCCGCCGCCACCTCCGGGCAGGTCCTCCCCACCGTGTACGCCACTCCGGCCGGACCGGTGGTGGCCCAGGTGAAGGAGCGGCAGCGCCCCGACCCCGCCCGCTATGCCCAGCAGCGCGACGACGTCGCCGCCCGGCTCGGCTCCCGCCGCCAGAGCGAGGTCGAGACGGCCTGGCTGAAGACGATGCGCGACGGGGCCAAGGTCCAGGTGAACGACGCCATCCTGCGCGGCTCCGTGGCCGTGCAGGACCGGTAGGGCCGGACCGGCTCACCCTCCGGCCGACGCCACCGCGTTCCGCGTCGACTCCTTGACGCGGTACATGGCTGCGTCGGCCGCCTGGACGACCTTCTCCGCCGTGTCGCCGTCGTCCGGGCAGGTGGCGAGCCCGAAGCTCGCCGTGACCCGCAGGCCGGGGCCGCCGGAACCCAGGAAGATCGCCCCCTCCATGGCGGACCGGATCCGCTCGGCCGCCTCCTTCGCGCGGGCGCGGTCGGTCTCGGGCAGGAGCACGACGAACTCGTCGCCGCCGTAGCGGACCGGCACGTCGATGGTGCGGATGCAGGAGCGGATGAGCTCCCCCACCTCGAGCAGCACGGAGCTCCCGGCCTGGTGGCCGAACCGGTCGTTCACCTGCTTGAAGTGATCGAGGTCCACGAAGACCAGCGAGAAGGGGCGGCCCGTGCGGGCGGTTCGCTCCACCTCCAGCTCGAGCTGTCGCCAGAGGTGGCGGGAGTTGAAGAGGCCGGTGTGCTCGTCGCGGAGCGTGAGCTCCCGGATGCGCTCGTAGGCCCGGGCGTTGTCGATGGCGATGGCGGCGTAGTCGGCCAGCGCCTCGAGGGTCCTCTGGTCGGCCGTGTCGAACGGGTGGCCTCCGCGGGGGTTCACGAGCTCCACCACGCCGAGCACCCGCCCCTTCGAGCGCAGGGGCACGGCCAGCAGGCTGCCGGTCACGATCCCGGAGGCGTCGTCGAACCGGGCGGCGAAGCGGGCGTCGGCGCGGACGTCGGGCACGAGCAGCGGTTCGGCGGTGGCGGCCACGCTCCCCGCCACCCCCTCCCCGAGCGGGAGGCGCATGGCCTTGAGCCGCTCGGCCCCCTCCCCCACGGCGATCTCGAAGACCAGGTCGTGCTTCTGCTCGTCCACGAGGAGGAGCGACCAGTGGCCGGGGCGCAGCACCTCGCTCACCTTCTGCATGATGAGCGCGAGGACCTCGTGGATGTCGAGGGTTCCGGCCAGGGTGCGGCCGATGTCGTTGAACGCCTGGAGCTGAAGCACCTTCCGCTCCAGCTCGGCCAGCAGGTCACGCGGCTCCATGGTCTCCGATCGTGGTAGCAATACGGCGGGTCGATCGTCAAATGCGCCTGGTCCTCGCCTCACAGAGTCCGCGCCGGCGGGAGCTGCTCGCCTCGGCCGGGCTGTGGGCGGAGGTGCGCGTCTCG
>CAIQRS010000086.1 GCA_903874275.1 uncultured Anaeromyxobacter sp. | reverse complement strand
CGGAGTAGCGGAGAACGTGACCGGGCGTCGGCGTCGCCGGGGCCACCTCGACGCGCCACCGGGCGAATTCGGGCGAGGCGAGCCACGCGTCGTGGGCCGTCTTCGACGAGAAGCGTTTCAGGATCGAGAACTCCACCTCCTCGCCGGACTCTCGCCGGAAGACCGCGCTCCCCGAGGTTCACGGAAAGCGGTCGAAAGCCTCCAGGAGCCCCTTCAGGGTGGCGACGAAGGTCGCCTCCCGCTCGGCGGCGACCACCCGGTTCACGAGGACCGTGACCGATCCGTCTCCGATTGAATTGTCCGTGTGTGAAGTGGAGGAAACGGGGTAGAGGAGGTCCATGGGCGGAAGACTACCGCGTCGCGGGAGCATCCTGGTCCCGGTCCTCGTGGGGATCGTGATGGCCGGTGTTCCCGCCGGCGACTGCCGGGCGGTCGGAGAGCTCTACCCCGAGCCGCCCGCTGGCATGTCGGAGGACTACCGCGTGAGCACCCGACGCTGCCCCCGGCCGGCCGACCCTCGCAAGAACGCGATGGATTGCCGGCTCGACTGGTTCGACGCCGCTCTCGCCGCCGCAACCGAGTTCTGGGCCAGCACCCGCGACGCCCTCCAGCTCGCCGGCGTGACCCCGCGCGCCTCGCTCTACGGCAGCTTCTTCGCCGGCACGGGCGGTCCCGTCTCCGGTCCGATGTTCGGCGGAACGCTCTCGCTCTCCCTGGCGATCGACATCGGAAAGCTCGCCGGCGCTCCGGAAGGGCTCGGCTTCTACGTCTCCGGGCTGGGAGGGTGGTCGAAGGAGCCGTGGCCATTCCCCGTGAGCGTCAACTACAACGGGACGAACGCGTGGCTCACCGATCTCTACCTGCAGCAGTCTCTCCTCGACGGCGCGCTCGTGCTCGCGGCCGGCCGCCTGCAGCCGGCCATGACCTTCGCCTTCCTGCCGGTGATGCTGAACCACCTAGGCCCCGTGCTGATGGCGGGCTGGCTCACGTTCGACGAGCCACCCTACCCGCCCGGCGTCGCCTCGCAGTGGGGCGTGCAAGGGGTGTGGACGATCGCCCACCAGTTCCAGGCCTCCGCCGGCCTCTACGACAACAACCCGTACTCGGCCCGGGGCGACCTCCACGGGTTCGCCTGGCAACTCCAGCAGGGAAACACCGGCGTCTACGCCATGGCGCAGGCGTCCTGGCTGCCCGGGGCGAAGCCCGGAGCCGACGAGCTCCCCGGGCTCTACGCGGTCGGCGGCTGGTACGACGGCAACGATTTCCCGGGCATCGGATCGGCCGCGGGCTCGTCGGGCAGCTTCGGCTTCTACGTCCAGGGGCAGCAGATGCTGCTGCGGCACGGCGAGCCGGGGAGCGCTCGCGGCCTCACCGTGTGGGGGCAGTTCATCTGGACGCCCCGCGAGGACGTGAACCCGACGCCGCTGGGCGGGATCGCCGGCCTGAGCTGGCACGGATTCACCGAGGCGCGCCCGAAGGACACCGTCTCACTCGCCGGATACGCCGGCCGGTACTCCCCGTCACGGCCGGGAAGCCGCGGGCTCGAGGGGCTGGAGCTCACCTACGACCTCGCCCTCACCGGCGCCTTCTCCGTTCTCGCCGACCTCCAGGGGATGTTCAACGTGAACGGGGTCGCCGGCGCGAACGCATTCGTCGGAGGGATCCAGCTCGCGCTCAGCCTGTAAGCGGTCAGGGGAACGTCAGGGACGCCCGACCGCGGTGAGGTAGAGAGGGATCTCCGCCGCGAGGTCGATGCCGACCAGCGCCGCCACGTCCGTGTCCCCGAAGGCGCCGACGCCGCAGGCTCCGAGGCCGAGCGACGTGGCGGCGACGTACAGGCCCTCGCCGACCACGCCGGCCCGGAGGTTGGCGTACCGGTAGCCGCGGTCCGCGTCGGGCAGGTACAGGTCCTTCCAGCGAACCGTCTTCACGAAGACGGCCGCGGCGAAGCCGCAGAAGTCCTGGTCGAGGCAGGCGTCGCGGGTGGCGCGGGCTCGCTCGCCCTCCTGGACCGGTTGCAGGGCGTGCGCCGCCGGAAGGTACCGGTACACCCCGGGTGGAAGGCCGGCGACGTGGCGCACGACGACGCGAAGCTGGAGGGGGGCGGTGGATGCGAGGAGAGGGTCCTCGGATGGACGCCCGGCGGGATCGGCCACCGAGGCAGCCAGCAGGGTCGAGAGTTCCTCCAGGGAGAGCGGGGTCTCGCCGTACTTCCGGACGGATCTCCGGGCGCGGATGCTCTCCAGCAGGGGCTTCCCGGCCAGGGGAGCCGGGAGCGCCACGTCGGCGGCACCGCTCGCCCCCGCGGCCGAGGGGTGACGGGCGAGCGGGGCCCGGCCGCCCGCCACGCGCATGGACGTGCCGCCGTGGATGAGGTCCACGAAGGTCGGGCGCCGAGTGGTGCGTGTATCCGGTGCGAAATGGGGCTCCTCCACGGCCGCCACCTTGTCGGCCAGCGGCACGAGGAGCAGGGGGGCCTCGATCGACGGATCGAGCCCAAGGGCGGACGCGACGGCCCGGTCGTCGAAGCGGGCGATCATCGGCGCGCGCCAGCCGGCCCCGGAGGCGGCCAGCGAGAGGTTGTAGGCGGCGTGCCCCGTGTCCATGGCCACGTAGCGAAAGGCTCGCTCGGCGTACTTGAAGGCGGTGCGACCGAAGGTGACCGTGAAGATCACCGTCGCGGACGCCGAGTCGTAGGCGCCGGGAGAACCCGACGCCATGCCGATCCGACCGACCGGGAAGGTGTCGGCCTTCACGAGGACGAGCGCAGACCTCTTCGGGTGGTAGTAGTAGAAGCCCGGGGCGAGTCCAGGCACGGATTCGACCGCCAGGTAGACGTTCACCGGATAGAGGGCGCCCGCCGAGGCCGCGGTGCGCAGGTCGAAGTCGCCGGACTTCCGCCTCAGCGTCGTGCTGATCCCCTGGGCGTGGTGGAGGAGCGAGGCAAGCCTCGGGAGCGTCAGGGGGCCGGCGGCGCCCAGGGGGCGTCCGGTGCGCCAGGCGTCGAAGGCCTCGACCACGCCGGCGTCGCCGTCGGGCGCCGGAGGCGGGAGGGGAACCTCGGTTCCGGAATACTCGAGGAAGAGCGGCGGCCGGGCCGAGACCGTGAGTCCGGGGAGGCTGACCCGGGCAGGGTATGAACTTCCCTCGTGGTACAGGTGCGCGAGGGGCATCCGGCGCCCGTCGCTCTCGATCATCTGCACCGGCAGCACCGCCCCCTCGCCGTAGGACGCCTCCGGGGTGGCCTCGGTCCGCTGCAGGATGGTGAGGTGGCGCGAGCCCTGGCGCATCCCCAGGAAGAACACCAGGGAGAGCCCGACGCCGATCGCCGCACCCTGCGCCAGCCGCCGCGGCCAGGCGGCGAACCGGCGCCCTCCCGGCTCCAGCAGGGACCCCGGGGCCTGGCGCCGCAGGAAGGCGGCCACGTTGCGCCAGTGGAGGACGACGTGCGTTGCCGTCAGCGCGAGGAGGACGTATCCGGTCAGGTAGTGCCAGTCGAAGACCGGGAGTTCCTGCGCCGCCACCCAGAAGATGCCGGTCGCGACCACGCCGAGGAAGTAAAGGAGGGTGACGACGCTGAGGCCGATGGTGATCGCGACCCGCGCCGGCGGGCGGCGCGCCAGCGCGCGCATGGCCATCCATGCGGCGAACAGGACGACGGGGCCGAGGATCAGCGCGACCTTGAGGGACGGCATCCGCCGGACTCTGCCACGACTCAACGGGGAGTGCGAGCCGGCCGGGGCGGCCCGGTGGCGTCACGTGGGCTGGTCGCTCGCATCCATCCCCGGGTGCCTCCTCGGCCCGGACGGGCGCCCCCTCCCGGCCATGACACGACCCCCGGGACCGTCCTTGAATCCGGCGGCCATCGGGCTAGACTGCGCCGCGTGATCGAGGGCGAGAACCGCCCTGGACGCCTGGAGGAAACACCACCTTGAACCGAACTCTCGTCGCCCTCGCCGTCGCTCTCGCAGTGGTTGGATGCAAGAAGAACGAGCCGATCACGGCCGCTCCCATCGCCCCTCCGGGTGGCGGGATGCCCCAGGGTGGCGGAATGCCCCAGGGTGGCGGAATGCCCCAGGGTGGCGGCATGCCTCCCGGCGGGATGGTCGGCGCCCCCAACGTCCCGGGCGGCGGGGCCGGAGTCGACCAGCGGATCGCCATCGCGAAGCAACTCGTGGCCCAGAACCCCAAGGACGTCCAGGCCTGGATCTCGCTGGGCAACGACTACTTCGACAGCAAGCAGCAGCAGGCCGCCATCGATGCCTACGGCAAGGCGCTGGAGCTCAACCCGAAGAACCCCGACGTCCTCACCGACCAGGGGGTCATGTACCGGGACCTCGGGCAGTACGACAAGGCGCTCGCCAACTTCCAGAAGGCGAACCAGATCGATCCGAACCACATGCAGAGCCTCATGAACATCGGCGTCGTCTTCGCCTACGACCTGAAGGACACGAAGCGCGCCGAGGAGGCCTGGCTCAAGGTCATCGCAAACGACAAGTCGGGCCGCTTCGTCGGCCAGGCCAGCGCCGCCATCGCCGAGCTGCGGCAGCGCGGCGCGCCCCCGGGAATCCCGGGGGCCCCCCCGGCCCGCTGACCGCCGTCGTCCCACCAGCCGAACCCCACCAGCCGAACCCCACACGCCGCACGGAGGCACGCCATGGCCCGCAAGATGAACTTCAACGCCGGTCCCGCAGCCCTGCCGCTCCCCGCGCTCGAGCGAGCCCGCGAGGAACTGCTCGACCTCGCCGGCAGCGGCATGTCGGTCATGGAGCACAGCCACCGCGGCAAGGAGTACGAGGCCGTCCACGACGAGGCGCTGTCCCTGCTCCGCGAACTCCTCGCCGTCCCCGCCACCCACGAGATCCTGTTCCTCCAGGGCGGGGCGTCGGCCCTGTTCGCCCAGATCCCCATGAACCTCCTGGAGAAGGGAAAGGCGGCCCAGTACCTGGTCACCGGCGCCTGGGGCGAGAAGGCGGTCGGCGAGGCCAAGGTGGTGGCGGCCTTGCTGGGCGGCTCGGTCGCGACCCAGACCACCGGCACCGGCGACGGCAAGGAGAAGAGCTACGTCCGCGTCCCCTCCCCTGCCGAGGTGAAGGTCGATCCGGCCGCGTCCTACCTGCACCTCACGTCGAACGAGACCATCCACGGCATCGAGTTCAACGTGGAGGCGTCGCGCGCCTACCCCGGCACCGGGGCCACGCCGCTCGTCGCCGACATGTCGAGCGACTTCCTCTGGCGCCCCTTCGACGTGTCGCGGTTCGGCATCGTCTACGCCGGCGCCCAGAAGAACATCGGCCCCTCCGGCATCGTGGTCGCCATCGTGTCGAAGGAACTCGTCGAGAAGGGGCGGAAGGACATCCCCAAGATCTTCCAGTTCCGCACCCACGCCGAGAACAGGTCGCTCTACAACACGCCGCCCACGTTCGGCGTCTACATGGTCCGCAACGTCCTCGCCTGGCTGAAGGGGCTGGGCGGGCTGCCCGCCATGGAGGCGGCAAACCGCCGGAAGGCGGCCCGGCTCTACGGCGCCATCGATGCCAATCCGGCCTTCTACCGTTCCCCGGTCGAGCGGGAGAGCCGGTCGGTGATGAACATCGTCTTCCGGCTCCCCACCGAGCCGCTCGAGGAGCAGTTCGTCGCCGAGGCCAAGAAGCGCGGGATGGTCGGGCTGAAGGGTCACCGCTCGGTGGGCGGGATCCGGGTGTCCACGTACAACGCGGTGCCGTTCGAGTGGGTGGACGCGCTGGCGACGTTCATGGAGGAGTTCTCCCGGGGGAAGTAGGGCACCGACAAGCGAGGCGCCTTCGTTCCGTCAGGACGCCTGCCGCCGGGCGCTGGGACACCACTCTCCGCGGCGCTTGTCCTCCCGGCGGTGGCGTTCGCGGCCCTGGTGGCGCCGGGGCACACCGGGCCAGAGCGCCGCCGGTTCCCGGCGCCCGGTGCGGAGGCGCCGCTATGAGTGGCGCCCGCGCCGGCTGAGACGGCCCAGGCCGAAGGCGACGCGGTCGTGCCTGCTTCGAGGGGAACTCCGGGCATGAACTCGCGAGCGGCGTCTCGAGGGGGAGCGATCGCGGGCAATCACCGCCCCCCCCCATGACGGCCAGGCGAAGGCATTCCCCGCCGGTCCCGCACTGCACCACTCGCGAGACGTCGTCCTCGACTGGCCGCCCGGATCTCCCCACGAGGCGCGCTGTTCGCGTCGCCTTCGGCGCGGGCCGTCTCAGCCGGCGCGGGCGTCCCTCGTAGCCGGCGCCTCCGCAAGGGGCGGCGGGAACCGGCGAAGCTCGGGGCCGGTGTGCCCCGCCGCCATTCACCCTAGGTGAACAACGACCCTGAGGACCAGCGCCGCGGAGAGGGACGCCAACGCGCCGGCGGCATCCGGCCTCCCGGAACGAAGGCGATCCGCCAACCGCCGCCCGCCTGGGGAGCACCCGCCCGCCCACTCGACGACCGCGCCCGCTCCCGCGGTCAGTAGGTGCCGACCAGGAACACGTTCGACGCCGTCCCGAACGGCACCGACGCCTCGAAGTTGTCGATCCCGGCCCGCACCATCACCGACGCACGGAGCGCGAGCCAGCGGTTCAGCCCGACCGTCCCGTTCAGGGTGAGGCCGACGTCGTTCGCCGGCGCGGAGTTCGAAACCCCGCCGACGGTCTCGGTGGTCTGGAACCAGGAGACCCGGCCGGTGAGCCGCGTCCCCGGCGCGGGCGCCCAGCCGATCTGCCCCCAGGCGCTCTGCCCCTCCACCCATCCGAGGTCCTTCAGGTAGCCGAAGGAGAGCCCGGCCAGCACCGTCGTGAAGGTGACCTCCGGCCCCACGTAGGTGTGGGAGAGGCCGGACGTCAGGTCGTCCACCCAGCCTCCCAGCGCGGCGATGCGCAGCCAGGGGGTGGCTTCCACGCCGATCGAGCCGTCGGCGCGACGGGAGGGGCCGGGGTAGGTGGCGATGGGCTCACCGTCCGGAACGTACAGCCCCCAGTAGGAGAACCCGCCCGAGATCCAGAAGATGGGGACGGGCCGGACGCTGAGCGCCAGGCGGGCCGCGTCGATATAGGACGGTGCGTGAACGTCGCCGAACCCCATGCGCAGGTCGCCGGAGGCGCTGAAGACGCCGCCCGCCCAGTAGTTGAGCAGGAGTTCCCCCTCGTAGTGGCGGAGCACGGTGGGGTTCTGCACCACCGCGCCACGCGCGCTGCCGGAGAGCAGCGTCGAGCCCAGGGGGGCCTCGAAGTTCACGTAGACCCCGCCGGTGTACCGGTCGAGGGTTGGCTCGGTGGTGTAAGGATCCGGGACCACGCCCCCGAAGATGCCAACCTCGGTCCGGCCAAACCGCAGCCCGCCCTGGGCGCCGTCGAAGACCGTCGAGCCGGGGGCGAACCACGGCATGACCCGTCCGAAGGCGGCGCTCCAGCCCTTCTTCGGATCGCGCTGGGAGAGCTCCAGGTCGTAGACCAGCAGCTGGGTCGAGGAGCCGGGCACATAGGTCTCGTCCCGCTTGGTCCATTGTAGAAGTCGTGCGTCGGCGAAGAACTTGAACCCGGCGAAGGTGTCGAGTCCGTTCACCTGGACGTCGAGCTGGAGCCGCTGCGAGTCCCCCGGCCCCGACGGGCTGGCCAGCCAGACCGCGTAGCCAAGGTCTCCCCGGATGCTGGGGAGCTCGCCGATCACGACGTCGCGGGCTTTCGCCTTCGACTCGACCAGCGCCACCGGGGTCCCGACCACGATGGCGTTGCGGCTGGCCAGCTCATCCTCGGTGGGGACGGGGGCCATCTTGGCCACCACGGGCGCGCCCGGCACCGTCGTATCCACCGCGAAGCGATCCCCGACGCGGACCCCCTGCCCCGTGCAGGTGGACGAGTGGTCGGCCAGCTCGCGCACCGTGCAGGCGCCTACGGGCTGGGCGGCTCGCGTGATCTGGATGACCTGGCCGATGGACAGCCCTTCCAGGGCGCCGGCGTCGAGGTACACCGTGGTGGCCGTGGCGAAGGTCACCTTCCCCTCGACCCGGCGGGCCACCAGGGCGACGGGCGCCGCCGGGGGGGTGATGGGAGGCGCGACCGCGGCCGGCGCCGGGGGTACGGCGGGCTCCGCCTGCTGGGGCGAACCCGCCGCGAGGAGCAGCGCCAGGAGGGGGAGCGCGCTCATGGCTTCACCGTCCTCTGCGTGGGTGCGATCCGCAGCTGCCTGGTCCGGAGGGCACGACCGCCCTCGTTGACCTGTCCGTTGTAGTGGCATCCGTAGCAGGCCTGATCGGAGCAGACGAAGCTCTGGACCTGGGGGTGCGCCGCGCAGGGGTGGCACTGGATGCAGGACGGGTACGGCTGGCTGGTGCACGACCCGACGACGAGCGGAACCGGCAGCCTGACGTGGCATCCCAGGCAGGGGATCCCGGCGTGCCGACCCGAGTCGATGGGGAAGCAGGCCCCGTGCCCGGTGAACGTGCCCGGGCTCCAGCGCCAGAAACCGTGGCATCCCAGGCAGGCGAGCTGCGGGTAGCCGGCGAACCCCGAGTGGTCCACGCCCTTGGCCAACGCGGTGGAGAGGTCGGCCTGGTGGCACTCCCAGCAGGGGACCGTCGGGCGCGCGAACGAGCGGTCGCGCCGATCGCCGTGGCACTGCTGGCAGGGGAGCAGCGCGTGGCGCCCCTGCAGCGGGAAGTTGGTGCGCCGGTGGGCATCGGCGTCGAACTGGGACTTCCAGCTCCCGGTGTCGTGGCAGGTGGCGCACTGGATGCCCGCGTAGCCGCCGTGGACGTCGCGGTGGCAGGCCGAGCAACTGCGGGGCAGCGGCTCCTTGAAGTCCACCACGTGGCACTTGCGGCAGGCGACCTGGGCGTGCTGCCCGGTGAGCGGGAAGCCGGTGCGCTCGTGGACGAACTTCACGTCGCCCCACCCCTCGGGCGTGTGGCAGGCCGAGCACTTGGTGTCGGCCGGGGCGTGCGCCTGGGGCGCCTGCGGTGCGACGGCCAGGAACAGCGCGGCGGCTGCGGCGAGGTGGATCACGGCTCGTACCCCCGGAAGGCGCCCTTGTGGAAGTCGGCGTGGCATCCCTGGCAGTCGCGCGACACCGGCTTGTACCGCTTGATCTCGAGGGATCCGATCTTCACCGCCGGGTGGCACTTCTCGCAGGCGACCTTGGCGTGCTTGCCGGTCAGCGTGTAGGTCGTGAAGGGCTCGCCGTGGACGAACTTGAGCTTCTTCCACTCCTCGACGCCGTGGCAGGAGGCGCACTCGGTCACCTTCTTCACCGCGAACTGGGCGGCGTGCCGGTCGGCGTGGCACTTCGCGCAGGCCATGGGCGCCCCGGCGTACTTCACGTAGGGCTTCCCGTCCTTTCCGGTGGCGGTGGCGTGGCAGGAGGCGCAGGCGGTCTTCCCGTGCTTCCCGTCGAGCCGGAACTTGGTGTCCCGGGCGTGGTCGAACCTGGTCTTCGTGAAGGTGACCTGATCGTGGCAGGCGGTGCACCCATCCACCGCCATGCGCTTCTCGAACTGCGCCTGGTGGACGTCGCGGTGGCAGGAGGTGCACTTCTTCCCGTCCACCTTCTTCTCCATGGTGAACTCGCTCACCTTGACCGGGCGTCTCTGCCGCCTCATCTCGGCGCGCATCGAGGCCGGGGCCTTGTCGGCGAGCTTGCTGGTCTTCACGTGGCAGCGATCGCAGGCCACCGCCACGTGGGCGCCCTCGAGGGGGTACTTGGTCTTCTGGTGATCGGCCAGCTCGAATCGCACCGGCACCCAGCCCTGGACGACGTGGCAGCGGTCGCAGGCCGCCGGGGGCAGCCCGGGCTTCCCCAGCTGGCCGAGGTGGGCGTCCTGGTGGCAGTCGGTGCAGGCCTTGAACGCCAGGTCCTTGTACCTGGCCTTCACCTGCCCCTCGAACGGACCGTGGCAGAACTTGCACTCCACCTGCTGGTGGGCGCCGCGGAGCTGGTAGCGGGCCTTCTCGTGGAAGGCGATCTTGTCGCCCTGCCCGACCTTCATGATCTTCCAGCCCTCGACGACGTGGCAGGTGATGCAGAGCGCGCCGAAGCGGCTCTGGTGCGGGTCCTTGTGGCAGTCGGTGCAGGCTGCAAAGGGCAGCGGCTTGTACTTCGCGTAGGTGACCGAGACGGCCTGGGGGAAGGTGTGCTTGCCCTCCGGATCGACCAGGGGCACGTGGCACTTGGCGCAGGGGACCTTGGCGTGCAGCCCGTTGAGCGGGTACTTGGTCAACGCGTGGTCGAACCCCTTGTTGGCGGGCTTCCAGGCGTTGGGGTCGTGGCACTTCTGGCAGTCGTTCCCGAGCTGGGTCCGGTGCTCGTCGAAGTGGCACCCGGCGCAGGTGGCCGGCGCGCCGAGCAGGCTCTTTCGTCCCTTCGCCAGGACCTCCTTCACGGCGGAGTCGGTGACGCGGCGGGGGTCGTGGCAGGTCTCGCACTTGGCCTTGGCGTGCTTGCCGACGAGGGGGTACCCGGTCCTGGCGTGGTCGAAGGCCTTCTGCCCCGCATCGCCCCAGTCGATCTGGGGGAAGTCCTTGCCGTGGTGCTCGTGGTGGCAGGTCTCGCACTTCTTCTCGGAGGAGCGCCCGTGGAACCCCTTCCCCGCCGAGAGGCTGGGGCGAAGCTCCTTGTGGCACTCCAGGCACTTCTCGGCGGAGAATTGCTTCCCGGCCGGGTGGCACTTGGTGCAGTTCTGGAGCCCCTCCAGCTTCTCGTGGGGGCGGGAGAGCTCGCCGGGGGAGATGAGGTCGGCCTGGGCCGGGGGGGCGAGCAGCGCTGCGGCGACGGCCAGGGGGGCGAGGAGCCGGCGGGCTCCCGTGCAGGGTCGTCGAATGGTCATTTGAGTCCGTAGCCCAGGTAGAGCGAGACGCCGATGTGCACGGTCATGACGAAGACGAGGAAGACGGCCAGGGAGGCGTGCATGACACGCCAGTTTCGTAGCAGGTTTCGCAGTCCGCCGTAAAAGGCGATCTGGAACCGGAGCCGGCGCAGGCGAAGCACCGAGATGCGAAATCGAGTGTACTGCGACGTCCCGGTGAAGAGGAACCGCACCCGCAGGAGGCGAAACCGGAAGCGGAGCCCGGACAGCGGCTCGCGCAGGAGGGCGACGATGAGAGATCTCTTCGGAACCTGGGCCGTCGCCGAGGCGACCAGCTTGTCGAGCCGGTTCCTTTCCCTGGCCCCGGCGAGCATCGGCTCCACCGTGGACCGGAGCCGTTCGAACCGGCCGGAGATGAGCTCGAGCTCCTCGGCGTGGCCGTCCACCGAGGGAACGAGCCCGTAGATGAATCGGCCGATGAGCCCGGTACCCACCACGATCCCGAGCGCGACGGCGGTCGAGGTGGCAAGGACGTTGTTCGACTGGAACGCGGCGTGGAACGCGATGACGAGCGGGCTCATGAACCCGACGAAGACGTGGAAGTTGAGCCAGTCGCGGATGTCCCCCAGGCCGGTCAGGGACCGGGTGCGCTTGCGCACCGGGTAGAGGAAGTTCGAGAGCATGAAGACCGTGGCCACGATCCCCACCCCGTGCCCCCACGGCCCCGCCGACTTGAAGGCGCCGTGCAGGGGCGACCGCATCCTGGCCATGGTGGCGAGCTGGTAGTAGCCCCAGCCCTTGTATGCCAGGTAGGCCACGATGGTGGCTCCCAGGCAGGCGTAGAGCGCCAGCGTGCGCCGCAGCCTCCGGCGCATCTTCATCTCCTCCTCGCTGACGTAGTCCTCGCCGGTCTTGGCCCCGAGCTGCTCGCCCTTGTAGCGGCGCATCTCCACGCCAGCCTTCTTGAGGAAACCGTCGGGCGGGTCGCCGCCGATGTTGACGATGATGTCGTCGTTGGGCAGGCGCATCTCCCGCCCGTCCCATTCGAGGCGGACCTCGGTCTCGGTGACGTACTTGATCTGCGAGGGCAGGAGCAGCGTGAGCTGCCCGGCCTCGGAGAGTGCGGTCAGCTTGTCCCGGTTGGCCTGCCGGGCCCGTCCGAGCTCGGCGCCGCGGTAGGAGAGCGCCACCTCGGAGGTGCCCAGCTCGGCGATCTGGATGGCCGCCTCGAGGGCCGAGTCGCCGCCGCCCACCACGAGGACGCGCCGCCCGCCGTACTGCTCGGCGTCGGTGAAGCCGTAGGTGACCTTCTGGAGTTCCTCGCCCGGGACCCCCATCTTCCTCGGGGTGCCGCGCCGGCCGCAGGCGAGCACGACCTTGCGCGCATCGATGATCCCCTTCGTGGTGTGGACCGCGAAGGCGCCGTCCTCGCCGTCGATGCCGGTGACCTGGATCCCCTCGTCGACCTTCACCTGGATCTTCTCGATGGCCTTGCCCCAGGTCTCGAGCAGCTCCTCCTTGCTGATGATCGACTTCCCGATCTTGCCGAAGCCCGGGATGGTGGCGGGCTCGGTCATGACGATCTTCCGGCGCGGGTAGTGGTACATCGTGCCGCCCCAGGTCCCCTGCTCGAGGAGCCGGTAGCTCCGCCCCGCCTCGTGGAGCGCGCACGCGGTGGCCAGGCCGGCCGCGCCGGCGCCGACGATGACCACGTCCACCGCCTTGCCGCCGCCCCCCTTGGGGAGGATGGCATCGAGCCGCTTGGCGGCGTGCAGCCCCTGCCGGACGGCGTTGCGCAAGAGCCCCATCCCGCCCAGCTCACCGACCACGTGGACCCCGGGTCGGCTCGACTCGAAGTACTCGTCCACCTCGGGGAGGTCCACGCCTCGCTCGTGGGTGCCCATGACGAGTCGGATGGCCTGGACCGGGCATTCCGCGGCACACCGGCCGTGACCGATGCAGTGGTCGGCGTGGACCAGGGTGGCGGTCCCCTTCTGGATGCCCAGGATGTCCCCCTCGGGGCAGGCCTTCAGGCAGGAGAGGGACCCGATGCAGATATCGGTGTCGATGATGGGGTGGAGCGACCGCGGGATGTGGAGGTTCTTCTCCACCTTCTCGAGGAGAACCACGGCGTCGTGCGCCATCCTCCGGCGCCGCTTGACCACGTGGCCGACCGCCATGACGACTGCCAGCAGCACGGCAACTGCTGCGATGGCGCTCGACACCATGTCCACGCGTGAATCTCCTCGACTTTCCGCTAGCCCCAGGAAGCCCCGCATGATGCCACGACCGGGGGCACGAACGGCAACGGCGGGGGACAGGGCTACCTGTCCAAGGCCCCCTCGTGTACCCCGGAAACGAGGCGAGGGGCCCGGCTTTCGTCGGGCCCCTCGCGATCATGAAACTTTCCTAATTTACCGTGTCCTCATGCGGCGCGGGCGCCGACCTTCTTCTGCTTGGCCGCCTCGGCCCTCTCCTCGAGCCAGATGGTCATCGGAGCGGCGATGAACCAGGTGGAGTAGGTGCCGGAGACGATGCCGATGAGCATGGCCATGGCGAAGTCGAAGATGGTCCCGACCCCGAAGATGAGGAGCCCGACGAGCGAGAGCGCGGTGGCGAACGAGGTGAGGATGGTCCGGCCCAGGGTCTCGTTGATGGAGACGTTGACGATGTCGGCGAGCTTCTTGCCCTTCAGCTTGCCCTGGTTCTCGCGGATCCGGTCGTAGACCACGACCGTGTCGTTCACCGAGTAGCCGACCACGGTGAGGATGACCGCCACCGAGGTCAGGTTGAACTCCCGGCCGCTGAAGGCGAAGTAACCGAGCGTGACGATGGCGTCGTGCAGGATGGCGATGACTACCCCGGGGGAGAACCGGAAGTCGAAGCGAAGACCGACGTAGACCACGATGAGCGCGATGGCGTAGATGATGGCCTTGAACCCCTGGTTGCGGAGCTCGCGCCCCACTGCCGGGCCGACGTACTCGACCCGGAGCACCTGGGGCCTGGCGTCGGCGAAGCGGGCGGCCAGCTCCTTCTCGACGCGGTCCTGGATGCCCTGGGTGAGGACGGCCAGCGACCGGGTGCCGGCGGTGAGCCCCGCCTCCTCGCGGATCTCCCGGACCTTGACCCCCGCCGACTCGACGACCACCTGCAATTCGGCCTGGGAAGGGAGCACCTGGAACTCGAAGTCGATCTTGTCGCCCACCTCGGGGCTGAAGGCCGGCTGGCCGACGACCGGGAACTTCGCCTTCACGGCCGCCACGATGCGGGCGGCGTCCTCGGGCGTGAGCAGCGCCACGCGCCCGACGCGGATCAGGTAGCTGTGCTCGCTCTCCGGGCCGTAGGTCTGGACCACCGCGTCCTTGAAGCCGAGCGCCTCGATGTTCTTCCGGACCTCGCCGGGGTCCACCGTCTTGTCGAACTTCACCTGCATCTCGGTGCCGCCCGCGAAGTCCACGCCGTAGTCGAGGCCGTGGATCTGGGGGAGCGACCAGAGGATCACCGACAGGTTGAAGAGGGTGGACAGGATGAGCGCGATCTTGCGCTTCCCGACGAAGTCGAACTTGGTCCCGTGGGGGACGATGTCGAAGGTCTTGAATTGCATCAGACGCTCAGCCGGGCGTTGTCGTGGCGCGTGGTCCAGTCGATGATCACGCGGGTGACGACGATGGAGGTGAACATCGACGCGAGGAGGCCGATGATCAGGGTGACGGCGAACCCGCGAACCGGGCCGGAGCCGTACTGCATGAGGACCACTGCCGCCACCAGCGCGGTGACGTGGCTGTCCACGATGGTCCAGAAGACCTTGTCGTAGCCCTGGTCCACGGCCTGCCGGACCGTCTTGCCGGCGCGCAGTTCCTCGCGGATGCGCTCGTTGATGAGGACGTTGGCGTCCACCGCCATGCCCAGCGTGAGCACGAAGCCGGCGATTCCCGGCAGCGTGAGCGTGGAGCCGAGCAGCGACATGATGGCGAGCACGAGCAGGCCGTTCTCCACCAGCGCGACGTCGGCGATGAGGCCGCTCGTCCGGTAGTAGAGCAGCATGAAGAGCATGACCGCGCCGAGCCCGACGAGCGCGGCGATGGTGCCCTTGCGCACCAGTTCCGGCCCGAGGGTGGCGCCCACGCTGCGCTCCTCGAAGATGGTCACCGGGGCGGGGAGCGCGCCGGCCTTGAGGACGATCGAGATGTCGTTCGCCTCCTGGAACTTCTCCTGGTAGTTGCGCCCGGTGCCGAGGGTGATCTGGCCGTTGCTGGAGATCTTGCCCTGGATGTAGGGCGCGCTCTCCACCTTGGAGTCGAGCACGATGGCCATGCGGCGCCCCAGGTTGTCGGTGGTGAGCCGCTCCATGAGCCGGGCCCCCTCCGCCGACATCGCGAAGGACACCACCGGGTCGCCTGCTCCCTTGGAACTGTCCACCGAGGGGCGGGCGTCGGAGATGTAGTCGCCGGTCAGCTCGGTCTTGGCGCGGAGCAGGTAGGTCCGGTAGAAGCGCTCCTTCACGAGCCCCTGGCCGACCACGACCTCGCCGATCCCGATCTCCTGGTCGCGGGTGATGCGGGGCTTCAGCGACTTCTCGATGATCACGTCGAGGTCGGTGCGCTTGCCGGTGGCCACGTAGGTGGCCTGGCGCCGGATTCCGGAGGGAAGGTCCACCTGTTCGACGTAGTAGCAGCCGGTGACCGGGAGCGGCAGCGCGATGCCACCGTCGGGCCCCTGCGGGCAGGCGGGCATCTCTCCGCGGACCGCGTCGAGCGCCGCCGACTCGTCGTCGGCGATCTTGAACTCGAGCTGCGCGGTGCGGCCGAGCAGGTCCTTGGCCTTGCCCGGGTCCTTGAACCCGGGGAGCTGGATCTGGATCTGGGCGTTCTGCTTGCGCTTGATGTCCGGCTCGGAGACGCCCCACTTGTCGACGCGGTTGCGGATGGTCTTCTCCGCCTGCTCGACGGCCTTCTCCTTGAAGTTCTTGATGACGTCGGTCCGGAAGGCGAACCAGACCGAGCCCTCGGGCGCGCCGCCCGGCGAGGACATCTCGGCCCCGTAGAAGTCCTGGACCACCTGCTCGACCTGCTTCGGGTCGGTGGTCTTGACCTCGACGCGGTAGCCGTCGGCCGACGGGCCCGCCGCGGTGACCGGCAGGTTCTTCCCCTTGAGGAAGTCGAAGATCTCGTCAGCGCGGCGGACGACCTTGGCCTTCACGGCCCGATCGACGTCCACGCCCATGGCCAGCAGGATGCCGCCCTGCAGGTCGAGGCCGAGGTTCAGGTGCTTCTTCGCGTCGGGCGCCCAGCCGGGGACCGACTGCTCGTAGGCCGGGCCGTTCCGCTCGCCGGGGGGCAAGCTGAAGTAGGCCCAGGTGGGCACGAGCTGCCAGAGGGACCAGAAGAGGACGGCGAGGACGAGCCCCAGCCGCCAGAACCAGGTGCGCTCCATCTACTTCTTCTCCTTGGCGTCCTTCTCGGAGGAACCGGTGGCGTCGGACCAGGTGCCGGCGACCTGCCCCTTCACGATGCGGATCTTGTTGCCCCCCCCGAGGTCGAGGGTGACGGTCTTGTCCTCGACCTGGAAGACCTTCCCGATGATGCCGCCCTGGGTGACGACGTCCTGCCCCTTCTGCAGCTCGGCGACGAACTGGGCGTGCTTCTTCACCTGCTTCTGCTGGGGGCGGAAGAACACCAGGTAGAAGACCACGGCGATGAGGACGAAGGGGACGAGCTGCATCAGGGGATTCGGTGCTTCCGGCGCGGTCTGCGCGAGGAAGGCCGTGAGGATCGAATGCATGGATGCTCCGGTCATTGGAAAAAGCGTCGTGTTTTAGCCACACTTTGCGCCGGCAAGCAACCCCTGAAACGACACCCTGGGGAACCCGGGCCGGCGGGCGCACCCTACCCGTCGAGCCCCCGGGCGTACCCCTCGAGCCGGGCGCTCCGGAACGGCTCGAACCGCCCCTCCTGGATGGCCTCCCGGGCCCCCTCCATGAGCCGCAGGTAATGGTGCAGGTTGTGCACCGTGTTGAGCCGGAGCGCCAGGATCTCGCCGGCCCGGAAGAGGTGGCGCAGGTAGGCGCGGGTGAAGGTCTGGCAGGTGTAGCAGGTGCATCCGGGGTCGAGCGGCGCCTCGTCGTCGGCGAACCGGGCGTTCTTCACGTTGAGCCGCCCCCGGCTGGTGAAGAGGAGGCCGTTCCGGGCCGTGCGGGTGGGGAGGACGCAGTCGAACATGTCGATCCCGGCGGCGATCCCGGCCAGCAGGTCCTCGGGGGTGCCCACTCCCATGAGGTACCGGGGCTTCTCCCGGGGCAGTTCCGGGGCGTGGCGCGCCACCCCTTCCCACATCTCCTGAGGTTCCTCCCCCACCGCGTAGCCGCCGAGCGCGTATCCGGGGAGGTCGAGCGCCGCGCCCTCCTCGATGGCCCGCCTGCGCAGGTCGGGAAAGAGGCCGCCCTGGGCGATCCCGAAGAGGGCCGGCCGCTCGCCGTAGGGGGGCTCGGCGGAGAGCCAGGCGTCCCTGCAGCGCAGGAGCCAGCGCTGGGTCCGCGCCAGGGACTGCTCGTGATAGGCCCGCTCGGCCTTGGCCGGAGGGCACTCGTCGAAGGCCATGATCACGTCGGCGCCCAGGTCGAGCTGGATGCGGATGGAGGTCTCGGGGGAGAGGAAGTGGCGCGAGCCGTCGAGGTGGCTGCGGAAGGTGACCCCGTCCTCGGCGATGCGCACCAGCGAGCTGCCGCCTTCGCGGGTCGTCCCCTGGAGGCTGTAGACCTGGAAGCCTCCCGAGTCGGTGAGCACCGACCCTCCCCAGGACATGAAGCGGTGCAGCCCTCCCAGGCGGCGGACCCGCTCGTGGCCGGGGCGCAGGTACAGGTGGTAGGTGTTGCCGAGGATCATCCCGGCGCCGAGCTCGACGAGGTCGCGCGGGGAGAGCGTCTTCACGCTGCCGGCGGTCCCCACCGGCATGAAGACCGGTGTCTCGATGGTTCCGCGCGGGGTCTCCAGGCGGCCGCGGCGGGCGGCCCCGTCCTCGGCCAGGAGCTGGAAGCGGATCACGGCCCCGTTTCCCCACGGGCCGGGCGCGCTGTCAAGGGGCGGCCCGGTCAGACGGTGCGGACGTGCCCTCGCGACGTCTCCTCGACGAGGGTGCGCCAGGCGCGACCGCCCCGCCCCTCGGCGACGATGCGGAGCCCCAGGTTCTTCTCGAGCGGGTCGCCCGAGGCCCAGCAGACCACCGCGTCGGTGGAGGGGGAGAGGAAGCCGTTGGCGAAGCGCAGCGCCAGGAGTTCACCCGGAGTTGGAGGGTCGTCGCCGGGCCAGACGATCGAGCATCCACCCTCGGAGAGGGTGAGGGTGCGCGCCTCCACCTGCGTGCCACGGGCGGCGACGATGACCGCGCGCTCCATGGTGTAGCGGGGCGCGCGCACCTTGAAGGTGACCGGCTCGCCGCTGGCCACGGCAGCGAGGAAGCGTGCCGCCGGGACGCTGGCCCGATCGAGGTGGATCTCGACGCCGGGCGGGAGCGAGGGGCGGCCGATGCGCCGGACCATGGCGACCTTGCCGTAGACCGTGGCCCGGACCGGCTGGCCGAAGAGCCCGATGCGCGCGACCACCTGCTCGCCGACCCGGGATTCGGAGAGGGCCGGCAGGAACAGCGCTCCCGCATCCTGCCGCCACCCGGCCAGGAACTGATGTGGCTCCATGTTGAGGGAGATGCTGTTCATCGTCTGGTTCGGGGACCCGTTCACATCTAACGAGACAAGGGTCGCGCGACCCGTCGGACTTTCTTCTTTTCTCAGAGGATCGCCATGGCGTCGCCGTAGCTGAAGAAACGATACCTCGCCGACACCGCCTCGCGGTAGGCGGGGAGCACACGCTCCGTTCCACCGAAGGCGCAGACCAGGGCCAGCAAGGTCGAACGCGGCAAGTGAAAATTCGTTAACAGTCCGTCCACGGCCCGGAAGGCGTGGCCGGGCAGGATGAAGATGCCTGTCCGCCCCGGGCCGGCGGTGAGTCCTTCGGGCGCGAAGGCGCTCTCCAGCGTCCGGACCGACGTGGTCCCGACCGCGACGACACGCCCCCCCCTCCGGCGCGTCGCGTCAAACGCTCGACAGGTCTCCTCGGGCACCTCGTAGCGCTCGGAGTGCATCCGGTGCTCCTCCAGCCTGGACGTCCGCACCGGCAGGAAGGTCCCCGGACCGACGTGCAGCGTCACTGTGGCCCGCGCGACTCCCCGCGACTCGAGGCGGGCCAGGAGTTCCGGCGTGAAGTGGAGACCCGCGGTGGGGGCTGCCACGCTCCCGGGCTCGCGGGCGACGACCGTCTGGTAGCGCGCCCGGTCGCCGGCGTCGGCCGCGCGACGGATGTAGGGCGGGAGCGGGATCCGGCCGACCCGCTCGAGCGCCCCGGCCAGCCCGGCCTCGTCGCGGTCGAAGCGGACCTCGTAGAACCCCTCCCCATCCACCCGCACCACCTCCGCGCCGAGACCCTCGAAGTCGATCGCGGTGCCGACGCGGATGGGCTTCGACGCCTGGGCCATCGCCAGCCAGCGGGCCGGCTCGCCCGGCGGCACGGCGCCAGCCGGCTCGACGAGGAGCACCTCCACCCTTCCCCCGCTCGACTTCCTGCCGATGAGGCGGGCCGGGATGACACGGCTGTCGTTCAGGACGAGCAGGTCGCCCGGCGCGAGCAGGTCGGGCAGGTCGTCGAAGCGCAGGTGCCGGGAAGCGCCGCCGGAGCGCGGGAGAAGGAGGAGGCGCGAGGCGCCCCGAGGCTCCACCGGCGCCTGGGCGATGAGTTCCTCGGGGAGCGCGAAGTCGAGCTCGGAGAGTTCCATCGGCCCCGTCCCGTCAGTACATCCGGGTGATCTCTGCGCCCGGGTAGTAGCGGGACAGGATGGCCCGGTAGTCCGCACCGGCCCGGGCCCACCCGGCCGCGCCCCACTGGCACATTCCGGCGCCGTGCCCCCGGCCCTTTCCCGTGAGGAGGAACGCCCCGTCCACCGGCTTGACGGTGAAGGCCAGGGACGGGAGCCGGTCGTACCCGAGCCGGCGCCGGAACTCGACCCCGTCGAGGACCACCTTGGCCCCGCCTCCCTCCACCGAGACCCGGGCGGCGCGCCCGGTGGAGGTGGTCCGCTGCACCACGACCTGCTTCGCCTCCCCCGGGAGCCCGGCCGCCTTCCCGACCTCCGCGGCGGGAAGGCGCAGCGTCCAGCGAAAGGCCGGCGATCCCTGGCAGCGCTCGCAGGGAACCGAGGCCAGGTAGGGCAGGTCCCGGCCGAGCGCGTCGGCGCCGCGCTCGGTGCGGCCGCCACACGCGGAGTGGAAGTAGGCCTCCACGATCAGGTGGTCCTTCACCAGCACCTCGCCGGCGGTGGCCAGCGCCGCGGCCCGGGCGCGCGGGTCGGCCCGCCCCGAGCCCGGGTACACCTGGTCGAGGACGGTCGAGCCGAGGTCGAAGTCCAGGGCCTGCTCCCGGGCCTCGATCTTCTTGCGGACCGCGAAGGACCGCGCCGCCACCGCCTGGGCCTTGAGCGCCTCGGGGGGGAAGGAGGGCGGCATCTCCCCGCCGATGACCGCGCCCACGTAGTCCTCCATGGGGAGCACGTCGATGACCGAGAGTCCGCCCTGGGCCCTGCGGACCTCCACCTCCCCGGAGAGCTCCCGGCCGGCGCAGCGGATCGATCCGCTGGAGGAGAAGAGGAGCCCCGCCCCGTCCACGGCCTTGCCGTCGAGGAGCAGCCGCTCCCCGTCGAGGCGCAGGCGGGCCCTTCCCCCGGCAACGGGCTGCCGGACCGCCCCCTCCCGGAGGGGCTCGACGGCGAGCCCGGGTCCGGAGAGATCCGCCTCCGCGGCGCCCGCGGCCACCGAGATCCGCACCACCTCGACGGCGCGGGCCGGGGAGGCGAGGAGGAGCGCCGCCGCGAGCAGCAGGGGAGCTCCGCTTCCCGGATTCACGCGTGGTCCTAGGATGCGGCGCCGGCGCCGGGACGGCGCGCCGAGCGGATCTTGTGCCAGACGAAGGCGGTGACGGCCAGGACCAGGGCGATCCCGATGATCAGGTCGAAGCTGTGGAACCAGGTCTTGAAGCGCGGGTCGCTGTTCCACTTCTCCCCGAGCTTCATCCCCACCCAGGCCAGCCCCAGGCACCAGGGGAAGGAGCCCACGAAGGTGTAGACGATGAACTTGGTCATGTTCATCCGGGCCACGCCGGCCGGGAAGGCGATGAAGGTGCGGATGACCGGCAGGAGCCGGGCCCAGAAGACCACCGCCGATCCGTGCTTCTGGAAGAGCCGGTCGGCCAGGTCGAGCTCGTGGTGGGAGATGAGCAGGTACTTCCCGTACTTCTCGATGAGGGGGCGTCCCCCGTACATGCCCAGGTAGTAGGCGGGGATCGAGCCGACCACGCAGCCCACCGCGCCCCAGAACCCGGCCCCCAGGAGCGTGAACTGCCCCTTGAACACCAGGAATCCTGCGAAGGGCATGATGATCTCGGAGGGGAGCGGGATGCAGGCGCTCTCGATCGCCATGAGGAGCACCACGCCGCCGTAGCCCATGGCGGAGATCACACCCGTGGTGAATACGGCGAGAACCTCGATGATCCTGGCTATCACCCGTGGCCTCCTTTCCGGAGCGCGGCGCGTTCCCCGTAGAAGACCTCGTCGTACGGGCAGGCGCAATCTATCTCCCCGGGCTCCGGGTAGAAGACCGGCTTCCCCCTCCAGCTGCGCAGCCAGTGGCCACGCGCCGTCCCGGGCGGCGCCGCCGTGCCGGTGGCCAGCGCGGGCGGCACGCCGGGCTCGCCGGGGCCGAGCAACCACCCGGGCTGCAGCGTCACCTTCCCGGCGCCCCCGGGGAGGTCCACGGCGAGGTGGGGAACGGCCAGGCCGCTGGTGCGCCCCCGGAGCTCCTCCAGGATGGAGAGGCCGGTGGAGAGCGGCGTCCGGAGGTGCCCGGTTCCCTCGGCCAGGTCGCCCTGGTGCAGGTAGTACGGGCGCACCCGGAAGGAGAGGAGCCGCCGGTTCAGGTCGGCGATGATCCGGGCCGTGGAGTTCACCCCGCGCAGGAGGACGGTCTGGTTCTCCACCGGCACCCCCTGGTCCACCAGCCGCTCACAGGCCTCCCGGGCCTCGGCGGTGCACTCCCTGGGGTGGTTGAAGTGGGTGACCACGAAGAGCGGGGCCAGGCGGCGGAGGAGGGCCGAGAGCGCCCCGGTGATCCGCATGGGGTTCACCACCGGTGCACGGGTGGCCACCCGCAGCAGCTCGACGTGGGGGATGGCCCGCAACTCCTCGAGGATCCACCCGAGCCGATCGTCGGAGAGGGCCAGCGGGTCGCCCCCCGAGACCACCACGTCGCGCACCTCGGGGTGGGAGCGGACCCAGGCGATCCCCTCGGCCGCCGACTCCCGGTCGAAGGCCCCCTCCTCCCCGCCGGTGATGCGGCGGCGGGTGCAGTGGCGGCAGTAGACGGCGCAGTGATCGGCGGCGAGGAAGAGGGCCCGGTCCGGGTACTTGTGGACGATGGCGCGGACCGGTCGCCGGCCGTCCTCGCCCAGCGGGTCGCGCAGGTCCCCCTCCGCCTCCTCGGTCTCGGCGGCCACCGGGACCACCTGCATGCGCACCGGGCAGGAGGGGTGGTGCGGGTCCATGAGCGACGCGTAGTAAGGGGTCGTTCCCACGCGGAAGCGTCCGGCCGCGCCGGCCAGGCCACGCCGCTCGTCCGGGGTGAGGTCGAGGATGGCTTCCAGGTCGGCGGCGCCGCGCAGCATGTTCCGCTGCTGCCAGCGCCAGTCGCCCCAGTCCGCCTCGGAGACGGCGGGGAATGCTCGACGGGAGTGGTCCATGGGGCGCCGTTCTCGCGGCGGGCGGAAGCTAACCGGCGCGTGGGAGCGAAGTCAAACCGGCGGAGCGGCCGGTCCCGGCATATGATCGACAGAGGAGCGACGAATGGCGACCCTTCCCATGATGCAGGACGAGATCCCGGCCGCCGACCCGCGCCCCGCCGCCGGGATCACCGGCCGCTTCCCGCCCGGACCCCGATCCGTCTGGGCGAGCGTGCCCGACTCCCAGTGGAACGACTGGCACTGGCAGCAGCGGGAGCGCATCACCCGCGTGGACCAGCTCGAGAAGGTGATCCGGCTCACCGACGACGAGCGTCAGGCCGCGGTGGAGACCGAAAAGGACTTCCACATGGGCATCACGCCCTACTACGCGGCGCTGATGGACCCGGACGACCCGCGCTGTCCGGTCCGGCTCCAGTCCGTGCCGACCATGGGCGAGACCATCGTCGCCGCCGCCGACCTGGAGGACCCCCTCGGCGAGGATCGGGACATGCCGGTGCCCGGCATCACGCACCGCTACCCCGACCGCGTCCTCTTCTACGTCACCCACAACTGCCCGGTGTACTGCCGCCACTGCACCCGCAAGCGCAAGGTGGCCGACCCGTCGTCGGCCGCGGCCAGGAAGCAGGTGGAGGACGGGCTCGACTACATCGCGCTCCACCCGGAGATCCGCGACGTGGTCATCTCGGGCGGCGACCCGCTCTCCCTGTCCGACGACCGGCTCGACCACATCCTGGGGCGTCTGCGGGCCATCCCGCACGTCGAGATCTTCCGCCTGGGAACGCGCAACCTGGTCACGCTGCCCCAGCGGGTGACGGACGACTTCGTCCACATGCTGCGCCGGCACCAGCCCGTCTACGTGAACACCCACTTCAATCACCCCAAGGAGTGCACGGCCGAGGCCTTCGAGGCGGCGCGCCGCCTGGCCGACGCGGGCTGCTCGCTGGGGAACCAGATGGTGCTGCTCAAGGGCGTGAACGACGATCCCAGGACCGTCATGGAGCTGAACCACAAGCTCCTCCTCATGCGGATCCGCCCCTACTACATCTACCAGTGCGACCTGGCCAAGGGCATCAGCCACTTCCGCACCACCGTGGAGGCGGGGCGCAGGATCATCCGCTCGCTGCGCGGCTTCACGAGCGGCCTGGCCGTTCCCCACTTCGTCGTGGACGCGCCCGACGGGGGCGGAAAGATCCCGGTCAACCCCGACTACGTGATCCGCCACGAGGGGAAGAAGTGGGTCTTCCGGAACTTCCAGGGCAAGGACTACACCTACTTCGAGCCGTGATCGGGCGGCCCCGCCCTACGCGCCCGACGTGACCACCGCGACCATCCGCGAAGGCTTCTCTCCCAGCCCGCGGAAGAGGTGGGGCCGGCTGGCGTCGAGGTAGGCCGAGTCGCCGGGTTGCAGCACGCAGCGCCTCCCCTCGTAGCTGAGCTCGATCGACCCCTCCAGGACGAAGACGAACTCCTGACCGTCGTGGGCCAGCGGGCGCGCGTCGGTCACCCCCGGGTCGAAGGTGAGCAGGAAGGGCTCCATGTCGTGGCCGGGAGTCCCGGGGCGGGTCAGGCACCGGTAGGTGTAGCCCTGGTCGGTCTCCCCCTGCTCCATCCCGGGGCGGGCCTCGCTGGCGCGGCTCACCGTCAGTTCCTCGGTGGCGAAGCCGCCGCCGTGGAGCAGGCCACCCACCTTGGATCCGAGCACCCGGGAGAGCTTGATCACCACGCCGATGGAGGGGACCTCCCTCCCCTCCTCGAAGGCGGCCAGCCGTTCCTGCGAGAGGCCGGCCATGCGGCAGACGTCGTCGGGGCTCAGGTCCTGGGCCTCGCGCATCTTGCGGATCCGCACTCCGATGTCGGTCTGCATGGCGTCCCTCCGTGGACAGCCTACCCCTCGCGGTCGGCCGGGACGATCCGGCCGCTGCGGGCGCGCAGGTCGCGCCAGTGGCGCTCGATGTCGGGACGGAGGTCGGCGGCGCCGATCTCCGACTTCTGGAAGCGGCGCTGCAGGGAGAGGTAGAGCTCGAGCGCCTCCTCCGAGAAGTCGGGCTCCACGTTGATGGTGGTCCTCCGCCCGTCCACCACCTCGACCACCGGGAAGAGCCCGGAGCGGACCGCCAGGCGCACCAGCTCGATGCCCAGCGCCGGCTCCGACTTCCAGCCGGTCGGGCAGGGGGCGAGCACGTGGAGGAAGCGGAAGCCTTGCAGGTCGAGGGCGCGGCGCATCTTGCGGATGGCGTCCTCGGGGTGGGCCAGCGAGACCGAGGCGGCGTAGGGGATGCGGTGGGCGGCCATGATCCCCAGGATGTCCTTCTTCTGCTCGACCTTGCCGCGCAGCGTGTTGGAGGTCGCCGCGCCGTGGGGCGTGGCCGAGGAGCGCTGACCGCCGGTGTTGCCGTAGATCTCGTTGTCGTAGCAGACGTAGAGGATGTCCTCGTTCCGCTCGGCGGCGCCGGAGAGGCTGGCCATGCCGATGTCGTAGGTCCCGCCGTCGCCGGCCCAGCAGACCACGCGGGTGCCCTCGCCGTTGAGGCGACCGGCGTGGCTCATCCCGGTGGCCACCGCGGCGGCCGACCCGAAGGTGGTGAGGATGGTGGGTGCGCCCATGGCCGAGTACGGGAACTGCCCCACCGCAACGGCCGCGCAGCTGGCCGGGATGACCACCTGGATCGGACGCTCCTCGCGGGCGCGCCCCAGGAACTGGAACGCCGACGACATGCCGCAGCCGCCGCAGTTGCCGTTGCCGGGGCGCAGGAGGGGCTCGCTCATGCGCCGGCCTCCAGGAGCACCGGTGGGCCGGCGGCCTCCCGCGACGACAGGTCCTCGGCGATGGCGAGCACGTGCTCGGGGCGCACGTCGCCGCCGCCGATCCCGATCATGTATCCCTGCACGACTGCTCCGGGGTCGGCGAGCCCGCGCGCCTCGCCCCAGAGCACCCCCCCGAACCCCAGGCTGACGTTCCGGTCCACGACCGCGATGCGCCCGCGCCCCCGGAACGCGGCGGCGAGCAGCTCCGCCGGGAAGGGGCGGAAGGTGCGGACGCGCAAGCCCCCCAGCCGGATCCCCTTCTCCCGCGCGGCGTCCACGGCCCGCTCCACCGTGGAGCCGATGGTGCCCATGGAGACCACCAGCACGTCCGCGTCGTCGGCACGGTAGGGGACCACCGGGTCGGCGGGGCGACGGCCGAAGACCTCCTCGAACCGGTCCTGGACCTCCCGGTAGACCCCGAAGAACCGCCCCATGGCCTCGTGGTGCTGGGCGCGGTGCACCTCGGTGGCGTGCGGGGCCGTGAGCCCGCCCACGATCCGCGCCGTTCCGCCGAGGCGGCCGGGGAGATCGAGCGGCGGGAGGAAGCGGTCCACCTGCTCCTGGGTGGGCACCAGCGTCCGGGCCATGGTGTGGGAGAGGACGAAGGCCTCCTGGCACACCAGCGCCGGAAGCAGGATGCGCCGGTCCTCGGCCAGCCTGTAGGCGCAGAGCACGCTGTCGAGGACCTCCTGGTTGTCGGCGCAGTAGAGCTGGATCCAGCCCGCGTCGCGGAGCATGAGGGTGTCGCCGTGGTCGGCCCAGATGTTCCAGGGCGGGCCCAGCGTCCGGTTGGCCGCCACCATGACCACCGGGAGCCGGAGCAGCGCCGCGGCCACCATGTTCTCGGCCATGAAGGCGATGCCGTTCGACGACGAGGTGGTGAAGGTGCGCGCACCGCTGGCGGCGCCACCGATGCACACTCCCATGGCGCTGTGCTCGCTCTCCACCCGGACCACCCGCCCCTTCTCGATCTCCTGGTTGCAGAGGAGCTCCATGCACTCGGTGGAGGGGGTGATGGGGTAGACGCCGGAGACGAAGCCACGCCCGGTCCGGTTGGCCCGCGCTGCCAGGGTGGCGCCCAGGGCGGCGGCGTGGTTGGCGCTGAGGAGCTGTCCGAAGGAGGTGCTCATCGGGCCGAGGCCTCCATGACCATCTCCATGGCGCGACGGGGGCACTCGGCGACGCACATGCCGCAGCCCTTGCAGTAGGCCTCGTCCACCCGGTAGCCGTGCCCGATGCGGTGGATGACCCCCTCCGGGCAGTAGAGCAGGCAGGTGTCGCAGCTGGTGCAGGCTCCGCAGGAGAAGCAGCGCGAGGCCTCCGACGGCCCGTCGAGCCCGAGGCTCACCTCGTCGAACCCGAGCGCGCCGCCCGGACCCGCGCGGTGGCGCTCGACCTCCGGCAGGGCGACCGAGAAGTGGCTGAAGCGGACGTGGGCCGCGGTGACCAGGGCCTGGGGCGGGACGCGCTCCTCGACCGGCTCGGGCTCCCCCGCCAGCCTGGCCAGCACCCGCGCGGCCACGCGACGCCCGCTCCCGAGCGCGTGGGTCACCGTGCCGTCGCCGGTTGCCATGTCACCAGCGGTGAATACGTTGGGGAACGACGGGACGATCGAGAGGTCCGCCGACTGGCCGAGCGCGAGCAGCAGGGCGTCGCAGGGGATGGTGGAGGTCCGGCCGGTCACCACCGGCCGCCGGCGGCCGCTCGCGTCGGGCTCGCCCAGTTCCACCTCGGCGAGATCCAGCGACTCCACCCTCCCCTGTCCGGAGGCGCGGACCGGCTGCCGGTGGAGGAGCAGCTTCACCCCCTCGGCCACGGCCTCGTCGATCTCCGGGGCGATGGCCGGCATCTCCTTGCGCCCCCGGCGGTAGGCGATGGAGACCGAGGCCGCCCCGAGCCGGAGCGCCGTGCGGGCGCAGTCGATGGCGGTGTTGCCGCCGCCCACCACCACCACCGCGCCGGAGAGGCGCGGCGCCGCCCCGCGCTTCACGTCGTCGAGGAAGCGGATCCCCTGCAGGACGCCGGGCAGGCCCACCCCCGGCGCGTCGAGCCCGGTCAGGCGCGGGAGGCCCGCGGCGACGATGACGGCCTCGTGGGACGCGGCCAGATCGGCGACCCCGCTGGCGTCGAGGAAGGTCCCGGTGCGGGCCGACACCCCGAGCGCGAGGATGCGGGAGATGTCGCGGTCGAGGATCTCCTCGGGGAGCCGGTAGGCCGGGATGCCGGTGCGCAGCACCCCGCCCAGGCAGTTCTCCCCCTCGACGAGGGTGACCTCGTGGCCGGCGGTGGCGAGCGCGAAGGCCGCGCCGAGGCCGGCCGGACCGCTCCCCACCACGGCGATCCTCCGGCGTTGCGCGGCCGGGGCGGGACGCTCCGGGGTCGCGAGGACGTGGTCGCCGATCCAGCGCTCGAGCCCGCGGATGTTGACCGCCCCGTCGTAGGCGTCGCGGTTGCACGCCGACATGCAGGGAGCCGGGCAGACCCTCCCGCACACCGACGGCAAGGGCTGCGTGCGGAAGAGCACCTGTGCTGCCGCCTGGACGCCCCCCTTGTGGAGAGCCTGCACGAACCCCACGACGTCGTTTCCCGCCGGGCAGCCACCGTTGCACGGGGCAGCGTGGGAGCGGTAGAGCGGCATCTGGGTGCGCCAGGCACCGGTCCGGAGCGGGGTGGGGATGTCGTGGACGTGCTCGGCGATCCCGATCACGCTGGCCGGGAAGGGAGCGCTGCGCACCGGGGTCCCGTCTCCGGGGTCGGCCTCGCGCACCTGCACGGTTTCCCAGGCTTCCCGCGCAGCCGGGAGGTCCCGCTCGAGCCCCTGCACGGCGAAGGCCCTCTCGACCGCCTCCCAGGAGAGCCCCATGGCCCGGGCGTAGGCGCCGGCCAGCGTCGTGTTGATGATGACGACGGCGCTCGTTCCGATGCCGTGGCGGCGCGCGATGGCGGTGGCGTCCACCGCGGCGAAGCGGAAGTGGCCGTGCTTGTCGGCGAACGGCTCGAGGCCACGGGCGGTGTTGAGCAGGACCACCGCGCCCGGTTCGGCCCCCTCGAGCACGTCGTCGCCGAGGAGCGCGGCGTCGAGGACCACCAGGTGGTGGGGCCGGTAGACCTTGTTGTGGTTGCGGATGGGAACCGTGTCCACCCGGGCGAAGGCGCGGACGGGCGCGCCGGTTCGCTCCGAGCCGTAGTCCCCGAAGGTCTGCACGTGGAGCCCTTGCTCCGCGTAGACGGTGGCGATGAGCTTCGCGCAGGTGACGCCGCCCTGACCGCCGCGCCCGTGGACGCGCACCTCGAGCGGCAGGGGGATCCCGGCCGGCAACGAACCGCGACTGGACTCGGCCTCGCCCACCGGCTCCTCCCTTCGACCACCACGGTAGCCCAGCGATGAGCCACCCGAGGACTTTCCTCAGCAACGTCCGGACCATGTCCGTGTAGTTGCGGTGGATCAAGGGGCGGGAGGGTTAGCTTGAAGCAATCCTACCTTCACTGTCATTTATTTCATGCTAATTATTTCATGGTATCTTTCAAGGAGATTCCATGTCGATCGCACCGTCGATGTCGATTCGGCAGGTGGCCGCCATCCTCGACTCCATCATCGAGGGGCTCATCGCCGTGGACACCTCCGGCAAGGTGGTCCTCTTCAACCAGCAGGCGGCCGCCATCGTGGGCTGCCCGGTGAGGGAGGCGCTCGGCCGGCCGGTGCGGGAGGTGGTGCCCAACACCCGCCTCCCCCACGTGCTCGCCTCCGGCCAGGACGAGCTGAACCAGCGGCAGGAGGTGGGCGCCACCACCATCATCACGAGCCGCATGGTGGTTCGCGACGCCTCGGGCGCCGTCGAGGGGGCGGTCGCCATCTTCCGCGACGTCGGCGAGGTGCAGGAACTGGCCGCCAAGGTGCGCACCCTCCAGGACCTGCGCGAGCTCTCCGAGGCCATCATCCGCTGCTCGGAGGAGGCCATCGCGGTCTCCGACGAGCACGGCAACTACGTGCTGGTGAACCCGGCCTACTCGAAGCTCATGGGGCTCTCCGAGGAGGCGGTCCTCCACCGGCCGGTGACCGTGGACATCCGGCAAGGGGAGAGCGTGCACCTCCGCGTGCTCCGCACCCGCAAGCCCATCCGCGGCGCCAGGCTCCAGGTCGGGCCGAACCAGAAGGACGTCGTGGTGAACGCCGCACCGCTGCTCGTGGGCGGCGAGCTGCGCGGGAGCGTGGGGGTGATCCACGACGTCTCGGAGATCCGGCGGCTCTCCGAGGAGCTGGCCTCGACGAAGGAGCAACTGCGCCGTCTCCAGTCGAAGCACACCTTCGAGGACATCATCGGCGAGTGCCCGCCGCTCGCCCGGGCCAAGGAGCTCGCCCTGCGGGCGGCGCGCACGCCGGCCACGGTGCTCCTCCTCGGGGAGAGCGGCACCGGCAAGGAGATGTTCGCCCACGCCATCCACCACGCCAGCGAGCGGCGGGAGCAGGCGTTCATCCGGGTGAACTGCGCGGCAATTCCCGACACGCTGCTCGAGAGCGCCCTCTTCGGCTACGAGGGGGGCGCCTTCACCGGGGCCCGGCCGCAGGGGCAGCGCGGCCACTTCGAGGAGGCCGACGGGGGCACGCTGTTCCTGGACGAGATCGCCGACGCGCCGCTGGCGGCGCAGGCCAAGCTCCTTCGCGCGCTGCAGGAGAGGGAGATCGTGCGGGTGGGGTCGTCCACGCCGCGGCCGGTGGACGTGCGGCTCGTCGCGGCGACGCACGACGACCTCGACGCGCTGGTGGCGAGCGGCCGCTTCCGGCAGGACCTCTTCTACCGGCTCTCGGTCATGCCGATTCGGATTCCGCCGCTGCGAGAGCGGCGCGAGGACATCCCGGGGCTGGCCAGGTCCCTTCTCGCCCGCATCTGCGCCGAGTACCGGCTGGTCCCGCTGCGCCTCTCGCAGGACGCCGTGGACCTCCTCATCGACCATCCGTGGAAAGGGAACGTGCGCGAGATGGAGAACCTGCTCGGCCGGGCGGTGATCCACATGCAGCCGGGGGAGGAAGTGATCACCCGGGCGCACTTCGACCTGGCGGAGGGGGCGGGGGCGCCGGCGCTGGCGAGCGAGCCGGCGGGGGAGCCGCGCCGCTTCGCGGAACTGAAGAGGGAGTGGGAGCGGCAGCTCCTGGACGGGGCGCTGGCGAGGAACCGGGGGAACCGGGCGGCGACCGCGAGGAGTCTGGGGATCACCGTGCGGAACCTGTATTACAAGCTGGAGAGGCACGGGTTGATGCGGTAGCCGGGAGCAGCGCGGGGGTGGGTCTGTCCTGTTTCGTCCGGGCGAAACAGGCAGGACCCACCTCGAAGGGGGGGCGCCTCGGCGCGTTCAGCGACCCTTCCGGCGAGGCACCGGCCTGGTCTTTGCGGCCGGCTTCGCAGGCTTCTTCGCGGGCTTCTTCGTGGACTTGACGCGAGCCTTGGCGGCCGGGACCCGGGTCTTGCTCGGCGCAGAGCGCCTCGCCGTGGGGGAGCGCCTCGCCGTGGGCGGATGCCTCACCGCGTGCACCTCCACCTCGATGCGCGACCCCTTGGGCAGCCCCGCCACCTGGATGGTGGAGCGGGCCGGGAACTCTCCCGCGAAGCGCCGCCCGTAGACCTCGTTCATGGCCGCGAAGTCGGCCAGGTCCACCAGGAAGACCGTGGTCTTCACGATGTCGGTGAACTCCATCCCGGCGTGGGCGAGCACCGCCGCGATGTTCTCCATGACCCGCTCGGCCTGGGCCGTCACGTCGCCGGCCACGAGGTCGCCGGTGGCCGGGTCGATGGGGATCTGCCCGGCCGCGTGGAGCATCTGGATGTCGTCGGCGTGGCGGGTCACCACCGCCTGGCTGTAGGGGCCGATGGCCTTGGGGGCGTGGGGGCTGGCGATGGTCCTTCGCATGGCGAACTCCTCGTGACGGGGTTGAACCTAGACGCGCTCCACCGAGTGGACTCCCTCGACCTTCTCCAGGCTGCGCATGACCGCGGTGAGCTGCTTCAGATCCTGCACCGAGACCTCGAAGGAGAGCACGGCGCGCTCGGCGCCGGAGCGGACGTCGGCCTGGGCGATGTTCACCCCGGCCTCGCTGAAGATCTGGGAGATGCGCGCCAGCATGCCGGGGCGGTCGTCGCTCACCACCTTGACCGAGACCAGCCGCTTCAACTCCCCCTTCACGTCCCAGGAGACGTCCACGCGCCGGAGCGGGTCCATGGAGAGCCCCTTCTCGCAGCGGGCGGTGTGCACGGTGACGCCGCGCCCGCGGGTGATGAAGCCCACGATGGGGTCGCCGGGCACCGGGTTGCAGCACTTGCCGTAGCGAACCATGATGTCCTCGATCCCGCTGATGCGCACGCCCCCGGCGGGCCGGCGCGCCACCTTGCGGAAGATCTCGGTGAGGCGGCTGGTGAGGGCCGGCGCGTCGGGCAAGGCCAGCTTGTCCTCCGAGACCAGCAGCCGCAGCAGCTGGTCGGGCGCCACCTTCCCGTAGCCGATGGCCACCAGCACGTCGTCGCCGATGCGGAAGCCGAGCGACGCCGCCGCCTTGTCGAGCGAGCCGTCCTTCTGGGAGCGGGACAGGGAGACGCCGTACCGGCGCAGTTCCCGCTCGGCCACCTCCTTGCCGATCTCCAGGGAGCGGCGGTGCTCGGCCTGGCGGATGTACTGGCGGATGCGGGCCTGGGCGCGGCTGGTGCGCACGAAGGTGAGCCAGTCCTTGGACGGCTGGGCGTGGGGCGAGGTGAGGATCTCGATGGTGTCGCCGTTCTTCAGCCGGTAGCGCAGCGGGACGATCTTGCCGTTCACCTTGGCGCCCACGCAGCTGTGGCCGATCTCGGAGTGGACCGAGTAGGCGAAGTCGAGCGGGGTGGCACCGCGCGGCAGGCTCTTCACGTCCCCCTTGGGCGTGAAGACGAAGACCTCGTCGGCGAAGAGGTCCACCTTCACCGTCTCCAGGAACTCGGTGGGGTCGGAGAGCTCCTTCTGCCACTCGAGGAGCTGGCGCAGCCACCCGAACTGGTCGGCGTCGCTGGCGCGGACGCCCGGCTTGCCCTTGCCGTCGCGCGGGTTCTCCTTGTACTTCCAGTGGGCGGCCACGCCCTCCTCGGCGACCTGGTGCATGTCGTCGGTGCGGATCTGGATCTCGATGCGCTCGGCCCGCGGCCCCACCACGGTGGTGTGGAGCGACTGGTAGAGGTTGGGCTTGGGGATGGCGATGTAGTCCTTGAACCGCCCCGGCACCGGCTTCCACAGGGAGTGGATGAGCCCCAGCGCCTCGTAGCACTGGGCCACGGTGCCGACGATGACCCGGAAGGCGACCAGGTCGTGGATCTGCTCGAAGGGCAGGTCCCCGACGTGCATCTTCCGCCAGATGGAGTAGAGGTGCTTCACCCGG
>CAIQRS010000085.1 GCA_903874275.1 uncultured Anaeromyxobacter sp. | reverse complement strand
AGCACAAGCCCGATCCGGAGCCGGTGCGGTACGCCGTGGAGCGGCTCGGGGTCGGGGCGGGGGAGGCGGCGTTCGTGGGGGATTCCCCGCACGACGTGATCGCCGGGAATGCCGCGGGTGTGGCCACCGTGGCCGCGCTCTGGGGGCCGTTCAGCCGGGAGGAGTTGGCGCGGGCGAGGCCGACGGCGTGGGCGGAGCGGGTGGGGGAGGTGCTCCCGGTGCTGGAAGGGCTCGGGCGCAGCGCTCCGGGGGACAGCACGGGGAACTGCTGTTAGGATCACCGCGTGGCGCACGCGAAGCTCGACACGGCCAGCAGGGAGGAGATCGTCCGCGCCATCGACGCGCTCGTCGATGAGTGTCGCGTCGAGTGCCTCTGGTACCTCCGGCCAGACTTCCACCCCGGCACCGACGTCGAGCGGGAGAAGGTCCTCGACGCCATCCAGGCGCGCTCCACCCGGGACGTCTTCCGGCGCGCAGGAACCCTGAAGGCATGGCTCTCACGCCACTCCAGCGCCGAATCTGCCGCCTCCTAGCTGACCTGCGGCGGAACGGGGGCGAGAGCTACGTCGCCGGCGGCGTCGCGCTGAACGAGCTTCTCGGAGGGGCCAGGCTGTCGCGGGACGTCGATCTGTTTCACGACACCGCCGAGGCCCTCGTGGTCACGTGGACGCGGGACCGGGACACGCTGTTGGCCGCGGGCCTTCGCGTCACGCCCAGCCGCGAGGGGCCGTCGTTCGTCCAGGCCAGGATCGACGATGCAGCGGGCAGCGAGGTCCTCCAGTGGGTCCAGGACAGCGCCTACCGCTTCTTCCCGCTCGTCGAGGACGACACCTTCGGCCTGACCCTGCACCCCTTCGACCACGCCACGAACAAGATCCTGGCGCTCGCCGGAAGGCGGGAGGCCCGTGACTGGATCGACGCCATTCAGTGCCACGAGACGCTCCAGCCGCTCGGCTACCTCGCCTGGGCCGCCTCCGGGAAGGACCCAGGGCTCTCCCCGCTCTTCATCCTGGAGCAGGCGGCGCGCACCCGGTACGTGCAGGCGGAGATCGACCAGCTCGCCTTCGACGGGCCCGTCCCCCGGGCGAGCGACCTGTCGGTTCGCTGGCATCGCGCGCTGGAGGAGGCGAGGGAGGTCGTGCGCCTCCTGCCGCCCGAGCAGGTCGGGCTGTGCGTCCTCGACACGCACGGGGGGCTGCTGACGGCCGCTCCGGCCGGCCTCGCGGGAGACCTTTCCCGCGGCACGGTCGCCTTCCACCCTGGCCGGATCAAGGGCGCCTTTCCCGAGATCAGGAGATGAGGGACGCCCGGGTTCCCCGGCCGGCAGCGACCCAACGTGAGCGCCCCTCAGGTACGGCCCCGTCTGGGCTATTTGACGCACCATGTGGGGCGTATCCCACACCCAGACAAGCCCCAACCCACCAGAATTGTTTATTGTTATGAATCATTAAGATTCATTAATTAGAGATCCTGAAGCGTTAGCTCGCTCTCAGATGTGAATCCTCTCATGGCGCGCCTCTTGCTCAAGTCGGCGAGCGGTCAGGCGGATCGACTCCGCCGCCGAGGTCGGTCTCCCACGAGACCGCACCGCTTCGTGTTTTTCGCCCTTGGAGGGGTCCATGCATCGAGATGCGCAGCGTCTATTGCTCCTGGCCTGCACGGTGGCGGTTGCCGCCTGCAGCGGGCAGTCCAAGCAGTCCTCCGGCGCTCCGACGACCCAGAAAGGTCAGTTCGGGGTCAACTACGTCGTCACGGTCAGTCCGCCCGTCGGTGGAAAGGTCATCTCGGTGCCGGCCGGCACGATCGACTGCGGAACGATCGGTGCGGCCACCACGACCGTCTGCTCGGCGACGTACGTCTGGGGCGTGGACGCCGTCTTCACCGCGGTCCCGGATCAGACCAACTCCTCCAATCCCTGGTTCTTCCAGGCCTGGGCTGGCTCCTGCGGGGGTGGCGAAGCGAACGGGGGCTGCATCGTCGGAACCAACGGGGACAACGGGGCCGACAAGACGGTCGTCGCGGTGTTCAACCCGGCTGACCAGCTCGGCCACGCGCGGATCCCCTCCGGAGCAGTTCACGGTCCGATGTACTACGCCTTCATGGACGGCGCGGCCGGCGCCCTCACCTGCACCAATTGCCACGGCGCCAGCCTGCAGGGGCTCGCCAACGCGCCCTCCTGCGCCTCGTGCCACGCCCTCCCGCCGACGCGTCCCGTCAGCGGACACTTCGACGCCGCCGCCGAGGCCTGGAGCAGCCACACCGCGAGCGGCGCCTGCGTGCGCTGCCACACCGTCGACGGCTTCCAGGACTACATCGGCCTCACCGGCCCCGACAACCACCTGGACAACACGTACCTCGCGAACGGCACGGCCTTCGCGCCCGGCCCGATGAAGTGCACCACCTGCCACAACGACGTGAGCGACCCCACGAAGGCCGGCCTGACCAGCGTCTCGTTCGTCAGCCTCGCGCGCGTCGACAACCTCGACACCCGCACGGCTCTCTGCTCGCAGTGCCACCAGGGGCGCAAGTCCACCCCCGACGTCAACTCCTCCATCACCTCGAAGGTCGCCGTCGCCAGCAGGGGCCTGGGCATCGTCAGCCTGAAGGGGACCGCCGCGGGCACGACGACCACGCTCGCCGCGGCAGCGGCCACGGTCGACATGTACAAGGGCTACACCTTGGTGTTCACCAACAACGCGAACCAGGGCACCAAGGTCACCGTCAGCGGCAACACGTTGACCGCGGTCTCGTTCCCGGCCGTCGCCACCGCGACCGCCCTGAACGACGCGGCGACGCTCTGGCCGACGGCCACCGGCGGCACGATCGACTCGAACGCCGCCAAGGGCAAGTCGATGCCCATCATCAACCGCGGCATCGATCTCCTCGACGCGAACCGAAACTGGACGGCGGCGCAGTGGACGGGCTTCTACGTCTACATCCAGGACGATCCGATCAACCCGATCAACAACGGCCTGTATCGCCTCATCACCGGCAACACCGCGACGTCGCTCACGGTGGCGGCCGCGACCCTTGCCACTGGCATGCCCTTCCCCGCACCGATCGGCGCCGGCACCCGCTACCTGATCCTGCCCAAGGAGGACACCACCGTCCTCGACGCCGTTGCGGCCACGATCTCGTTCGACAACGTCCACTACCTCTCCGCCGGCGCCACCCTCCAGGGCTCCGATGCGCGCGTCGGCTACCAGTACCCGAAGAACTGGGGCCGCGGGGAGGCGGCTGAGGCTTCGGTCACGAGCTACGCCGACCGCAACTGGCACGGAGTCAGCCAGAGCCGGTGCACGAGCTGCCACGACCCGCACCAGCTCGTTCCGATCAACGTCACCGTCTCGACGTGCGGTCGCTGCCACTTCAACGACGATGGCACTCCGGTGAGCAGCTTCGCGCAGCTCGAGGAGCACCGCCAGTATGGCTTTGCCGGCGACATCGACGGCGACGGCGTGATCGAGGGTCTCCGGACCGAGATCGCGGGCCTGTCGTCCCTCCTCTTCCAGGCCATCCAGAACTACGCGAAGGCGAAGAGCGTCGCCATCTGCTACGACCCCGTCACCAACCCGTACTTCTTCAAGGACACCAACGCCGACGGTGCCTGCTCCGCGACCGAGGCCGTGTCCACCAACGTGTACACCGGTTCCTGGACGGCGCGCCTCGAGCGGGCGGCCTACAACTACCAGTACTCGCAGAAGGAGCCGGGCACCTGGGCGCACAACCCGCGCTACATCATCGAGATGCTCTACGACGCCGTCCGCGACCTGAACATCGCGCTGCCCACCAACCTGAACGCCGCGACTGGCGGGCAGGTCGGCTACGCCTGCATCCAGAACACGGAGGTCCCGGCCCTGGTCCGCCCGGGCGTGCTCAACATCGCTCCGATCGCCCGCAGCGACAGGCCGCTCGACGCCGACGGAACCTGCACCACCCAGCAAACTCCCCCGACGACGAAGTACTTCACCGCCCTCCGATCCTTCTCGGATGGCCACTTCGCCGGCATGGCTGGCGCCTTCCGCAACCGCGACACGACCGTCAACACGGCGGGAGGCTGGGGCTTCCCCTGCTCCCGTTGCCACTCCGGCCAGGAGGGCTTCGAGGGATTCCTCAACCAGTCGTCGTTCCTCGACAACACCGCCCCCTACGCCGCCGCCTATCCGTCCGCGCAGGGAATGCAGTGCACCACCTGTCACGCCCCGCTCGTCACCGACACCAACATGAAGCGGCTGCGTGACATCGGCGCCTCGGCTGCCGGCGGCGTCCGGATGCCCGGCCACCTTGCGAGCGGCCAGATCCTCGACCAGGGGACCTACGGCACGCTCCTGACTGCCTCGAGCTTCGCCAAGCCGATCGACATGGTCTGCTCGAGCTGCCACGACGGCCGCGACATGAACGGCCCCGTGTTCGAGAAGTACCTCGACGGCACGTGGAGCGGCTTCGACCTGCCCGGCCAGGCCTTCTCCGGCACGGCCACCATCGCAGCCAACGGAACGACCATCCGCATCTCCGGTCTGCCCACCTACCTGGCCCCGGTCGACAAGGGTACCCCCAACAACTGGCTCTACACGACCGCCTGCCAGGCCGTTGGCAAGTACATCACGATCTCGGGCGCCACCAACTCGAGCTACAACAGCACCTTCACCATCGCGGCTTGCGGCAACGGCACCGCCGACCTCAACGTGACCTACGTCGGAGACGAGACCACGGTGAGCTGGGCTGCCTGGACGGCCAGCACCAAGAACACCCACGACATCCAGAGCGCCATCCGGGTGTTCGGCGCCGACGCCAAGGGTGGCGTCCAGTACGCCAGCAAGACCTACACCGGCACCAAGCAGCACCACGGCCAGATCGCGAGCTGCACCGAGTGCCACTCGCCGATCGGTTCGCGCCACTCCATGGAGGTCCCGGAGGCCGCGAAGGCAGGCAAGTGCGCGCCCTGTCACACCGGGACGGACTACACGACCTGGTTCAAGGACAGCCGTGCCCTCGCCAGCGGCAACGGATACGACGGCGACGCCACGACGACCACCCTGGCCACCGAGCTCGTGTCGTTCCGGCGCGGCGTCGCAGCAGCCATGAACACGTACCAGCGCCTCAGGCAGGGCACGACGGTTCCGAGCATCTGCTGGAACGACACCAACCAGAGCCTGCGTGCCGTCGCCGGCAACACCGATGGCTGGTGCCCCACTGGCACCGTGGCGTGGAACGGACTCGACCCGAAGCTCGCCCGTGCCGGCTACAACCTCATCTGGGCATCGACCTCCGTCGGGTCGGCCGACCCGGGCGGCTGGGCGCACAACTTCGACTACATCGCCCAGCTGGTCTACGACTCGGCGCAGGACCTGAACGGTGGCGCGGCCGTGACCTACGTGAACGGCGCCACCACGTACACGCTGACCCGCCCGTAGTCGTCGCCATCGCCTGAAGCACGAAGGCCCCCCGGTCCGCCGCGGGGGCCTTCCTCGTTCATCCAGGCATAAGGGCCCGCAACGAGACCCGATTCCGCCTTCCGCCCCCCCAGGTGCTGGCCAACCGCCCCGGCGTGGTTACAATCCCCGGATGGCAAACGCATACGAGAACTACCAGGTCGTGACCCGCGGCGCCTCCGACGTCGAGCGCCGCTTCATGGCCGCCGTCTACCGCTGGATGACCTTCGGCCTGCTCGTCACCGCGGGTGTCGCCTACTACGTGGCGTCCACCCCCGAGGCCCTCGAGGTGATCTTCGGCAACAAGATCGTCTTCTGGGGGCTCATCATCGCCCAGTTCGGCCTGGTCATCGCCCTCTCGGCGGCGGTGAACAAGCTCTCGGCCGGGACGGCCGGCGCCCTCTTCCTGCTTTACTCGGCCCTCACCGGGGCCACGCTCTCGGTGGTGCTGATCGCCTACACCGGGACCTCCGTGGCGACTGCGTTCGCGGTCACGGCGGGGACGTTCTTCACCATGAGCATCTACGCCACGGTGACGAAGCGCGACCTGGCCGGATGGTCCACGTTCCTCTTCATGGGGCTCATCGGCGTCGTCATCGCCAGCGTCGTGAACATCTTCATGAAGAACAGCATGCTGCAGTTCGTGGTGTCGGCGGCCGCGGTGGTGGTCTTCACCGGGCTCATCGCCTACGACACCCAGCGGCTTCGCCGCATGGCGGTGGCGGGTTCCGGGGTGGCCGCGCTGCCGGTGAGCGGCGCGCTGTCGCTCTACCTCAACTTCATCAACCTCTTCCTGTCGCTCCTGAACCTGTTCGGCGGGCGGAGGAACTGACGGGTCCATGAAGCGGCTCCTCGCCGTCGCCATCCTCGTCGTGGGGGGCGCCCTCTCGTCCGGGTGCGCCCCGGCCCATGCCCTCGAGACCTTCGACCTGGGGGAGCGGGACAAGATCCTCTACGAGGCCGAGGGGTGCTACGCGACGTGCAGCATCCTGTCGCCGCAGCGCCGCTCCTGCACGGTGAAGGGGTTCGACTGCAAGGTGGTCTGCCAGTCACTCGCCGATTGCAGGCCCGACGGCGGGATCGCCATGAACGTGTGCGTGGTGGTGAAGCGGTAGCCGGCTACTTCGGCGCGCCGGCCGGAGCCGCGTCCACGCAGCCTGGCAAGGTGTCGGCGGAATCCCGGTTCCCCACTCGCGCCACGACCCGGTAGCAGCGCTTCTCCCGTGCCGGTGGCCCGAAGACCTTGAAGTTGGGGAGCCTGGTCGAGCCCAGGCTGCGCACCTTCGCGCCCGGCCCGCCCACGGTCCGGGAAGCGTCCCAGTGGACCAGGTAGGTGACGTCGGCTCCGGGCACGGGGTCCCAGCGCAGCCGCACCTCGTCGGCGCCGGCACGCGTCACCTCCAGGTTGGTCGGCGACGGCACGTCGTCGGAACTCGCGGTGGTGGCGCAGGCGGGCTCGGAGGGCTTCGAGCGGTTCCCAGCCACGTCGAAGGCGCGAACGGCGAAGCAGCCCTTCTCCCGCTCCCGGAACCCGGCCACCGTGGCCGACGTGCCCATCGATTGCACGACCACCTGGCCGTCGCGCAGGACCTCGTAGCCGGCCACCCCGACGTTGTCGCGGGAGGGGCTCCAGGAAAGCGAGATCACCGAGGACGAGGACGGTGCCGCGGCCAGCCCCTCCGGGATCGAGGGCGGGGTCCGGTCGGGGGTCATCGCGCAGGCGTGCATCGACGGCGGGGAGCCGTTGCCGGCGGCGTCCAGAGCCCGGACGGCGTAGCAGGACTCGATGGCCGGCTTCGGCCCGACGTCGGCCCAGGAAAGCGCGTCGGCTCCCACCCGGGCCACCCGCTCGCTCCCGCGGAAGACCTCGTACCCGGTCACGCCCACGTCGTCGGTGGAGGCGCCCCAGCGCAGCTCGACGCGGTCCCCCTCGACCGAGGCGGTCACCTGGGCGGGGCGGGATGGAGGGGTCTGGTCGGGGGTCGTTGCGCAGGCCGGCTCCGACGCCGGGGACCGGTTTCCCGCGGCGTCCACGGCCACCACCGTCCAGCAGTAGCGCGTCGTGCCCTTCAGGCCGGGCTCCCGGGCCTCCGGGCGCGTGCTCGTCGCGACCACCTTCCCGTCGCGGAGGAGCTCGTACGAGGCCACCGCGACGTCGTCCGTGGAGGCGGTCCACCGGACGGTGGCCTCGCTCTCCCTCGCGGCCGCGGCGGTCACGCCGGTGGGGCGGGTCGGCGGGGTGACGTCGGGCGGCCGGGCGCAGGCGGCCGCCGACGGAGGCGAACGGTTCCCGGAGCCGTCGAAGGCCCGGACCGAGTAGCAGTGCTCGCCGGGGGCGATCTCGGAGACGAGCGCATAGGGTTCGGCCACGGAGCCAGCCACCGCGCCGCCCTGCAGGACCTCGTAGCCGGTGACGCCCACGTCGTCGCTGGAGGCCGCCCAGCGGAGCTGGATCTTCCCGGGAAGGGCCAGCGCGGCGAGCGAGCCCGGCGCGGTGGGAGGGGTGACGTCGGGGAGTGTGTCGCCGCAGATCGCGTCGCTGGGGAAGCCGCGCTTCCCTTCCGGGCTCTGCGAGAAGACGGTGAAGCAGTGGTGGGTGGCGGGCGCCAGCCCGCTCGCCTCGACCCGCGTCTCCCGGGTGACGATGGGAGTGCTGCCCCCGCGGACCTCGTATCCGCTCACCGGCATGCTCTTCGGGAATCCCTTCCACTCGACGGCGATCACGGTGGGGGAGAGGGCGGTGGCCTTGAGCTCGGTGGGCGCGGGCGGCTTGTCCCGCTCGAAGGCGTAGGCGCAGGCGGGGGGGGTGGGTGCGGAGCGCTGGCCGGCCACGTCCAGTGCACGGACGGTGAAGCAGTACTCCCGCCCGTTGTCGAGGCCGGACTCCTTCGCGGAGAGCCCGGTGGCCTTCCCCACCACCGCGTCGCCGCGCAGCACCTCGTAGGAGCGGGGCTGGTTCGGTCCCGGGGAGCCCTCCCACTTCACCTCGACGGTGCGGGAGGAGCCGCGGGCCGTGACGTTCACCGGTGGTTCAGGGGGCGGGAGTGTCTCCCGGGGCGCGGCCGGGGCGGCGGCCGTGCGCGGCGACGGTCTGGCGGGCGGAGCGGCCCCTGGAGGACGGGGCTCGGGCGCCGGGGGCTGTGGAGCGGTCACGACCGGGGCGGCGGCCTCGACCGGTGCGGCCGGCGCAGCCGCGGCGGGCGGAGTGGGCTTCGGCTCGTCCTTCCGGCAACCCGGAAGGGCGAGGAGGCCGGCCAGGACCCCGGCCGCGAGATGGATGGAACGGTTTCGCATGACCCGACGGGGGGCATACCCTAGCACAGGGTCCCGGAGGGGGGCTTCTCGAATCCCCTGGAATGTCCGCCGCATCGGGCGGGTTCCCCTCGGTTGCTCGCGTGGCGGAGTCGCGCGGTTCCGGATAGACAGGAAGGTTCCATGAAAAGAATCCTCGCTCTCGCCGCCGTGCTCGCGGTCGCATCCCCCGCTGCCGCCACCCAGGCGATCGCCACGTCGGTCGAGGAGCTGGCCCGGACATCCGACCTGGTGGTCCGCGGCCGCGTCGTCTCGACGGTGGCCCGCTGGTCGGAGGGGCGCATCTACACCTACGCCGAGATCCAGGT
>CAIQRS010000084.1 GCA_903874275.1 uncultured Anaeromyxobacter sp. | reverse complement strand
TGGTCGGTCGCGGGAGCGAAGGCGAACACCTTCCTGCTCCAGTACTTCGTGAACTACAACTTCGAGAGCGGCTGGTACCTGACGACGGGGCCCATCATCACCGCGAACTGGGAGGCGCCGTCCGGGCAGCAGTGGGACGTTCCGTTCGGGGGAGGAGCCGGGCGGATCGTCTGGATCGGCCCCCTTCCCTTCAACCTCACCGCCCAGGCCTACTACCATCCCATCCGGCCCGAGTTTGGCCCCAACTGGACCGTTCGCCTGACGGCCACCCTCCTCCTCCCGCGGAGCATGTTCTTCTAGCGGCGTCATCCGCAGCGACGTGTCGAGACCAACGAAGCAGGAAAGGAACCGATCAATGGCAAAGACCGGCAAGCCGAACATCCTCGTTCTCTGGGGCGACGACGTGGGCTGGTGGAACATCAGCTACAACAGCCGCGGGCAAATGGGCTACCGCACGCCCAACATCGATCGCGTGGCCAACGAGGGCGTGGCCTTCACCGACTACTACGCCCAGCAGAGTTGCACGGCAGGACGCTCCGCCTTCATCACCGGGCAGAACCCCATCCGCACCGGCCTCTCCAAGGTCGGGATGCCGGGGGCCGACATGGGGCTCCGCCCCGAGGACCCGACCATCGCCGAGCTCCTGAAGCCGCTCGGGTACGCCACCGGCCAGTTCGGGAAGAACCACCTGGGCGACAAGGACGAGTTCCTGCCCACCGTGCACGGCTTCGACGAGTTCTTCGGCAACCTCTACCACCTGAACGCCGAGGAGGAGCCCGAGGACCCGGACTACCCGAAGGACCCGGAGTTCAAGAAGCGCTTCGGTCCCCGCGGCGTGCTCCACTGCTGGGCGGACGGCAAGGGCGGGCAGAAGATCGAGGACACCGGGCCGCTCACCAGGAAGCGGATGGAGACCATCGACGAGGAGGTCACCGAGCACGCGCTCCGCTTCATGACCGACGCGGCCAAGGGCGAGAAGCCGTTCTTCCTCTGGTACAACACCACCGCCATGCACTTCCGGACGCACTGCGCCGCGAAGCACAAGGGCAAGAGCGGCGGCCAGGGGGACTACAACGACGTGATGGTGGCCCACGACGAGCTCATCGGGAAGATGCTCGACCGGGTCGACGAGCTCGGCATCGCCGAGAACACCATCGTCATGTACTCGACCGACAACGGCGTCCATTACAACACCTGGCCGGACGCGGGCATCACGCCCTTCCGGAGCGAGAAGAACACCAACTGGGAAGGGGGCTGGCGCGTCCCGGCCTTCGTCCGCTGGCCGGGCAAGATCAAGCCGGGCACGGTGGTGAACGGCATCGTCACCCACCAGGACTGGCTGGCATCGTTCCTCGCCGCCGCCGGTGAGCCGAACATCAAGGAGAAGCTGCTCGAGGGGCACAAGATCGGCGACCGGACCTACAAGGTCTGCATCGACGGCTTCAACATGCTTCCGTACATCACCGGAGCCGTGAAGGAGAGCCCGCGAAACTCCTTCGTTTACATCAGCGACGACGGCGAAGTGATGGCCCTCCGGATCGGCGACTGGAAGATGGTGCTTCTGGAGCAGCGGGCCAAGACCCTGCAGTGCTGGTCCGAGCCCTTCATCAAGTTGCGCATCCCGAAGATCTTCCACCTGAGGCGCGACCCGTTCGAGCGGGCCGACGAGAATTCGAACACCTACTATGACTGGATGATCTCGCACGCCTACCTCATCTACCTGATGCAGGGATTCGTCGCGGGGCAGATCGAGTCGTTCAAGAAGTTCCCGCCGCGGCAGAAGCCCGCCTCCTTCAACCTGGACGCGGTCCTCGCGTCCCTGCAGGACGCGGCGGGCAGCGCCAACCACTGAGCGGCGTCCCCAGTCCGTGAATGCAGGGGTGCGGCACCTGGGCTCCGGTCCGGGTGCCGCATCGTTCCCTCGAGGTCCCGCGCATGTCCGTCGAGCCCGCAGCCCCGGTCCAGGTTCCATCGGCGCTCTCGCCGCCGGCCTTTCACCTCCTGGCCAAGCCGAGCGGGTCCACCTGCAACATCGACTGCACCTACTGCTTCTTCCTCTCCAAGGACGCGCTGTACCCCAATGACAAGCAGCGGATGTCCGAGGCCACCCTCGAGGCCTACATCCGCCAGCTCCTCGAGGCGCACCGCACTCCCCAGGTGACGGTGGCCTGGCAAGGGGGCGAGCCGACGCTCATGGGGCTCCCCTTCTTCGCCCGCGCGGTCGAGCTGGTCGAGAAGCACCGCCGGCCGGGACAGGTCGTCCAGCAGACCTTCCAGACCAACGGGCTCCTCCTCGACGGCGCCTGGTGCGCCTTCTTCAAGAAGCACGACTTCCTCGTCGGGCTCAGCGTGGACGGCCCGCGCGCGCTGCACGACGCCTACCGGCTCGACCGGCGCGGCCAGGGCACGTTCGACCGGGTGATGGATGGCTGGCGCCACCTGCGCGCCCATGACGTTCCGTTCAACGTCCTCTGCACCGTCAACGCCGCCAACCAGGAGCGCGGCCGGGAGGTCTATCGCTTCTTCCGCGACGAGCTCTCGGCCCAGTGGATCCAGTTCATCCCCATCGTCGAGCGCGCCACCGAGGAGACCCTCGCCGCCGCCAACCAGGGATGGGGCGACCGGCCCGGCCGGGGGACGCGCCCGCTGTACACCCAGACCGGCGGCCTCGTGACCGAGCGTTCCGTGGGGGGAGCGCAGTACGGCCGCTTCCTCGTCGACGTCTTCGAGGAGTGGGTCCGGCGAGACGTGGGGCAGGTCTACGTGCAGCTCTTCGACGTCACACTCGAGGCCCATTTCGGCCGTCACCTCCTGTGCATCCACGCCCCCACCTGCGGCTACGGCCCGGCGCTGGAGCACAACGGAGACCTCTACACCTGCGACCACTTCGTCGAGCCCGGGCAGGAGCTGGGAAACATCCACGAGACCCCGCTCGTCGAGCTGGTCGCCTCGCCCAAGCTGCGCCGGTTCGGCGACGACAAGCGCGACCGGCTCACCGGGCAGTGCCAGCGCTGCGAGGTGCGGTTCCTCTGCAACGGAGGATGCCCCAAGGACCGCTTCGCGACCTCCGCCGACGGCGAGCCGGGACACAACTACATGTGCGCCGGGCTGGAGACGTTCTTCCAGCACACGCGCCCCGCGATGCAGGTGATGGCGAACCTGCTCCGGAACCGGAAGGCGCCAGCCGAGGTGATGGCGTGGGTGGCCGCCGAGGACGCCCGCCGCGACCCCTACCAGCCCTGCCCGTGTGGCGGCGGGAGCAAGTTCAAGTTCTGCCACGGCGACAGGAGAGCCTGATGCCCTCGTTCATCGAGAAGGTCCGGTCGATGGCCCCCGCCCGCTCGGATCTGAAAGCGGACCTGGTGGCAGGCCTCACCTTCGCGGTCGTCGCGGTGCCGCAGGCCATGGGGCATGCCCTCCTCGCCACCGTGAATCCCGTGATGGGCATCTTCACCCTGATGGTCGCCGTCCCGGTGGCCGCGGTGACCACCGGCTCCGTGTTCATGAACGTCTCCACCACCGCGGCGACGGCGGTGGCGGCGGGAGCGGAACTGGCGGACTTCGCCCCCGACGATCGGCTCGCGGCGCTGGCAGCGCTCGTCCTCCTGGTCGGCGTGATCCAGCTGCTCGCCGGTTTGCTCCGGGCCGGCTCCATCCTGCGCTTCGTCTCCGACCCGGTCATGACCGGCTTCCTGAACGGCGTGGCGGTGCTCATCATCCTGGGCCAGCTCGGGGAACTGACCGGCTATCGGAGCCCGTTCCCGAACGCCGTGGCCCGGGCCCTCGACCTCCTCCTGCGCCTGAACCGGATCGACCTCCGGACCACCGTCATCGGCGGGCTGGCCCTGGGAGCGATCGTCCTCCTGCTCCGGTCCCGCTGGAGCAAGTTCGCCTTCGTCCTCGCCATCGCCCTGGCCACCGGCACCCTGGCCTTGCTCTCCCTCCCGGCCCTCGACCCCGGGCAGGGGTGGAGCGCCGTCCGGATCGTGCACGACGTTTCGAGCATCCCGCGCAGCCTCCCCCAGCTCTCCCTGCCCCAGCCCGGGATGCTCCTCACCATGCTGCTCCCGGCCCTGTCGGTGGCCATCATCGGGCTCGTCCAGGGCGCAGGGGTCAGCCAGGCCTACACCAACCCGGATGGAAAGTTCCCGGACGTCTCGCGCGACTTCCTCGGCCAGGGAGCCGCCAACATCGCCACCGGTCTCGTCGGCGGCCTCCCGGCGGGTGGCTCGATCTCCGGGACCGCCCTCATCATCGGCGCCGGCGCCCGCTCCCGCTGGACCAACGTCTTCGGCGGGGCCGGCGTGGCCGTCATCGTGCTCCTGGCCGCCCCACTGGCCGAGTTGGTTCCCATGCCCGCCCTGGCGGCGCTCCTCATCGTGGCCGGATTCCAGGGGCTGCGCATCGCGCCCGCCCTGACGGCGTGGAGGACGGGCTGGGCGCCCGCGGCGGCGATGTCGCTCACGTTCCTCGCCACCCTCTTCCTGCCCCTGCACTTCGCCGTGCTCCTCGGCGTGGCCGTCACCATCGTCCTCCACGTCACCCGCGAGTCGAACCGGACCGAGGTCAGCGAGCTCGTGCTCGTTCCCGGAGGGATGCCGGTGCTCCGCCCCGCGCCGCGCCAGGCCCTCAGCAACCACCTGACCGTGCTGGTCGTGAACGGCAGCCTCTTCTTCGCCGCCGCGAAGAGCGTCGGGGACCTGCTGCCTTCCGTGGAGGGCTCCTCGCGCGCCGTCGTGGCGCTCGCCCTTCGCGGGAAGACGGACCTGGGGAGCACGTTCATCGCCGTCCTGCAACGCTACGCCCAGGCGCTGCAGGGGCGCGGGGGCAGGCTCATGCTGGTCGGGGTCGATCCCGCCGCCCGGGATCAGCTGGCCCGGACCGGCACGCTGCAACTCATCGGCGAGGAAAACGTCTTCCTCGCCACCGAGCAGCTCGGCGAATCGGTGAACCAGGCCGCCGCCGCGGCCCACGCCTGGCTCGGGCAGACCCCATCCGGGGAGACACGCTGAGCGACGGCTCCGGCCGAGGCCTGAGCCCGATCACCGTGCCGCGGGGGCCGGCCGCCGCGGGGCGATTCCCTCGTCGACGCGCTCGATGACGTAGGCGAAGAACGGATTCGAGGACACCCGCAGCAGCGCGTCCAGGCTCACCACGAGGGCCCCGCGCTCCCCGCGCCCCGCCATGGCGCCGAGCGCGATCCCGTAGTCTTCCGTTCCATCCGGCTGCAGCCCGTAGAGCGCGTCGCCGGGCGGGAACGGCAATGCCACGTGGGAGAGCGAGAAGACGTCCTGGGGGTAGTACATCCCGAGCGGCCGGACGGTCGAGGTCGTCTGGCCGGCCTCGGTGACGCGCGCGACCTCCTCCCGGTCGTCCGGGCCGCCGTTCGTGATGATGGTGGTCCGGTAGTTCCGCGGCGGGGCCGGGAGCATGCGCTCCACGAGCGTCTCCATCGAGCTCCGGAGCAACGGGCTGAAGAGCGCCGCGCGGTTGAGGTCGAAGAGGACGAGCTCGCTGCCGTTCCTGGGCAGGTGGGCGTAGAGCGCGTCGATGATGGCCTTGGTGTGGACGGTGTAGTCGAGAACCGACTGGAAGGTGAGGATGGGAGCGATCTCCCCAAGCTTCCCCTCGCGCTCGTAGCGGGCGATCCGGCCCTGCAGCACCTGCGTCAGCCGGTGGGACTGGGTCGCACCGTTCACCGGGAACGAGTTGTACTTGAACGGATTGAACTCCGGCATGTTGGAGAGCCAGGCCGCCTTGGCGAAGCGAGGCAGCATGGCGGGGAGCCCGGCCAGCCCGGCGAAGCGGGCGAAGCTGGTCACCCCGATCATGGGGGAGATGAGGACGAGGCGATCCGGACGCGGCAGGGCCTTGTCCCCGAGCGCGTCGAGCGCGTACATCATCGCGAGCGCTCCACCGTTCGAGAACCCCACGATGTGCAGCGGCGTCGAGGGGCCGGCCCGCCGCCGGGCCTCCCGCACGGCGAGCCGGGTGGCCGCGTGCCACTCCTCCCATTGCACCGAGGACAGCGCAGCCGGAACGGTGCCGTGCGCCGGAAGCCGGGGGGCCACCGAAACCCAGCCCGCCGCGCGGTAGAGACGGGCGATGTGACGGAGGCTGTAGGGCGAGTCGGTGAGCCCGTGCAGGAAGACGACCGCGCCGAGGGGCGGACCGTCGGGCTCGAGCACGTAGGACCGGTTCCAGTCCTGCTGGAACCGGGGCGGGTAGATCGGGCTACCGTCGAAGTAGCGGTTGCCCGGGATCCGGTCCTCCTCCTCGAGGCCGCTCTTCAGCTCGGCGCCGAGGCGTTCGAAGAGGGCCGCCTCGGCCTTGACGTACCCGGCCCAATCGGTCCGCTCCATCTCGTCGACGGTCAACTCCTCCGGCACGTAGGTGTGCCACACGCGGAGCGGCGGCCCGCGCTGCGTCTCGACGATGCGCCCCACGAAGAGGGTGACGACCACGACGGCCGCCAGGATTCCCGCGCGCTTCATCCACCGAACCAGCCCGGCCGTCATCCCGCCATCCTCCCTAGGCGAGCGCCTTGGCCTTCAGCTTCGCGTACTCCTCCTGCGTGATGGTCCCGGCGTCGAGCAGGGCCTTGGCGGCGGCGATCTGTTCCGCCGGCGACTTGCCGGCCACCTCCCGGATGTAGTTCTCCGTCTCCGAGCGGGCCTTCTGCACGCTGGCGCGCTGCCGCTCCGACATGCTCCTCCCGCGGCTCAGCACGTACACGACGGCCGTGAATACGGGCAGGAAGATGAGCCCGATGATCCAGAGGGCCCTCGACCCCCCTCCGAGTTCCGGGTCGCGGAAGAGGTCGACCACGATCTGGAAGAGGATGATGAGGTACGAGATGAAGATGAACGACGAGAAGATGAGCCAGGCCAGATCCCAGAAATTGGACATTCGTTCCCCTCCCTAAAAGGACAATCAATCTTAGTGCAGCCGTCGGCCCGCGCCAGTTGGATCTACGGGTACCCCGACTGCTAGTCTCCGTCCCCGCCATGTCACGCCGAGCACTCACCGTCCCGATCGGGGTGGCCTGTCTGGGGCTGCTCCTGCTGGCCCCGCGGGCCGAGGCCCGGGATCGGACCGACGTCGTCACGCTCCGTGGAGGCCTTCGCGTCCCCGGCGAGATCCTCCAGATGTCGCTCGGCCGCCTGGGTCTCCGCACCGACGACATGGGAAGGGTCTCCATCGAGTGGCTCCGGGTGACGCAGATCGAGAGCACCTACCCGTTCGCGGTCGAGTTCTCGTCGGGAACCACCTACTTCGGGCCGCTCCACGCGGGCGCGGACGGCGAGCTCCTGGTCGGAACCCGCTCGGTGCGGCTGGACGAGGTCGTGTCCATCACGCCCGTCGACGACCGCTTCTGGAACCGGGTCCGCGCCAACGCGGATCTGGGCTTCTCCCTCGCCAAGGCGAACAAGGCCCTGACTCTCTCGGCAGGCGGCGGTTTCGACTACCGGGGGGAGATGTTCGGGACGTCCGCGACCTTCACCACCTACGTCCAGGGCAGCGAGCAGGTGGCGGCGACCACCGAGAACTCCCTGGCGCTCTCCGGCAGCTACTACTTCAAGCCCTGGCGGGTCAGCCTGCTCGGCGGGCTCGACCAGAACGCCGAGCTCGGCCTCAACCTGCGACTGTCGACCGGCGCCGACATGGCCTACGCGGCGATCCGGAACAGCTTCATGGAGTTCTGGCTGGCCGCGGGGCTCACCGTGGCATGGGAGCAGTATTCGGGGGTGCGCTCGGACGTCGCCGTCGCCGGCTACTTCGACGCCACCTGGCGGGCCTTCCGCTACGCCAGCCCCGAGCTCGACACCGAGATCGAGCTGTCCCTCCTCCCGGTCCTGAACGACCTCGGGCGCGTGCGCGGAACGGCGACCGGCAGGGTGAAGTACGAGGTCTTCTCGGACTTCAACGTGGGGATGAACCTCATGTACACCTTCGACACCCGGCCGCCCGACGAGACCGCGTCGAGGAGTGACTACCGCCTCACGCTGTCCGTCGGCTGGACCTACCGCCGCTGAGCATCCTGCTCGCGCCAGGACCCGGAAGCAGGAGCGGCCGGCCCCCTGAGGAGCCGGCCGCCAGGTGTGTCGCGTCTTCGACCGTCTGCTAGTTGGTGATCACGAAGTCGACGCGCTGGTTCTTGTAGCGCCCCTCCTTCGTGTCGTTCGGCGCGATGGGCTGGTTCCAGCCGAAGCCGACGGCCTCGAGCCGCTCGGGGGCGATGCCCTTGCCCACCAGGTAGGCCTTGACGGCCTTGGCGCGGAGATCGGAGAGCCGCAGGTTGAAGTCGGCGCCGGCCTTGCCGCGGGCCGCCGACTTCGCATCCTTGGAGGCGTGCCCCTCGACCCGGACGTTGAAGTTCGGGTTGGCCTTCATGATGGTCGCCACGTCCGTCAGGATGTCGAAGGACTTGGCCTGGATGGTGTCCTTGTTGGTGTCGAAGAAGATCACGTCGTCGATGACGATCTTCTTGCCCTCGACCTTGGCGTGCGAGGGCGGCGGCGGGAGCGGCGCCGGGGCCGGCTTCGGCGTCACCTTGACGTCGAAGGCGACCTGCTCGAGGAGGCGGTAGTCGACGGTCTGCCCGACCGAGACGCCGCTGAGCAGGACGGGGTTCTCCACCTTGATCGGGAAGCTGCGGCCCGCGGGGCCGGTGAACGTGATGACCTGCGCGGTCTTGTCGATCGCGGCCACGGTGGCGGTCCCCTCGGCAATGACCTCGCCGGCCTCGATGACCTCATTGGGCCGGGACGCCGCCTGGAAGGCGCTCACCACCTCCGGCGCCATGAGGGGCTCGCCCTTCTTGGCCACCAGGAACGTGGCAGACTGGTAGGTTTCGGCGACGATCGTGTCCTGGACGCTGATCTTCTCGAGCCCCTGGATGTTCTTGGCGGCCTTGATGGTCCGAACCCTGCCGCTCGGCCCCTTGATGTCGACCTTGCGGCTGGCCGGATCGACCGAGGCCACGACCCCCTCGAGTCTTGAGGTCTCGACGGCGCGCAGGGCCAGGACCTGGTAGTTCATGTTCGGGTCGGGCTTGAAGCCCTGCGCCTGAACCGTACCCGCAGTGAGGCCGACAGCCGCGGCCGCGACAATGCAAAGAATCCTCTTCATCGGATGGCTCTCCTTCCCATGGAAAGCGGCTTCGGGCCGCCTCTTCGAGCGGGAATCTGAACCCACCGTATATCCCACATGCCGGGAAACGCCTCCAAATTTGCGCAGCACACCCACAATGTCACGCCGCGTCACAAACGGAGGCCGGAGGACCCCGTCGGGTACGGGGGCATCCCGTCTTCACCGGGGCGCGGGGATGCCCGACCAGCTCCGGGGATCGAGGGGGCCGGCAGCAGGCCGAACCTCCACGGGAAATCCGGTCAGGTGCGCCATTCCGCTCATCCTCTCGATCCCGTCGGGGCCGTCCGCGGCGAGCAGGTTCACGTTCACCCCCGTGGTCCGGGAGGCCACCGAGAGCCCCTCGGCGTGCTGGTGCCCCCACCCGTGGGGGAGCGCCACGGTGCCGGGCATGAGGTCCAGAAGGTACTTGACTGGAAGCCGCACGGTGGCCACCCTGGTGGAGACGTCGGCGAGGGCTCCGTCGGCCACGCCGATCCGGGCCGCGTCCTCCGGGTGGACGTAGAGCAGGTTCGTCCCCGGGGCCGCGAAGGGCGCGATGTTGTGGGTCCAGGAGTTGTGCGTCGTCACGGCCCGCCGCGAGATGAGCTTGAGCACGTCGCGGCGCCCCCGCTCCCGCTCGAAGTCGTCTCCGAGCTTGCGCGCCTGCTCGAGCAGCCTCGTCGGGGCCAGGTCCACCAGCCGGTCGTCGGTGACCACGCGCGCGCCCAGGAAGTCCCCTCCCCGGTGGGGCTCGCGGAGCCTCCCGTGCCGCTGGCGGAGCAGCGCACGGAACGAGCCCTGCTTCGTGGCCCGCAGGATCGCCGAGAGCAGGAGCTTCTGCGGGAGGGCCGGCTGCGTCCCGGGGCGAGGCGAGAGCCGCTTCATGGCCTGCAGGACCCCCTGCGCGATGCGGGATCCGAAGAGCGAGACTCCGCTCTCCCGGCAGAGGTCCAGGTAGATGGAGGCCTCGTCCCGGACGTCGCCCGGTGGCGGAAGCAGCGCATCGGTGGCCTGGAGATAGGGCCTGTTCTGAAGTCCGAGCATGAGCGGGAAGATGAAGGGCAGATCCGGGCGTTCCAGCGGCGAGGTGCAGGGCAGCACGTAGTGGGCGATCGACCCGGTCTCGTTCTTGAAGAGGTCGAGGGTGACGAGGAGCTCGAGCTTCCGGAAGGCATCGCGCAGCCGACCGGAGTTGGCCATGGTGATGAGTGGGTTGCCCCCGGTGACGAAGAGGGCCCGGACCTGCCGGTCGCCGGGGGTGAGGATCTCGTCGGCCAGGACGCCCCCCGGGAAGGCGTCGTTCACCGAGGGGAAATCTCCGATCCGGGAGCGGTCGTTCCGCAGCAGGGTTCCGGTCCTCTTTCCGAACGCGGCGAAGTCGATGACCCCGTTGCCCACCAGCGTGCCGCCGGGCCGGTCGAGGTTGCCGGAGACGCAGTTCGCCACCTCCTGCAGCCAGAAGGCCAGCGACCCGTTCGACCCCATGTTGACGCCGGTCGAGGAATAGAGCGCCGCACCGTCGGCCGACCGGAAGGCCGCCACCATCTCCCGCAGCTTCTCCGGGGGGATGCGGGTGACCTCGGCCGTGCGCTCCGGGGTCCAGGGCGCACACAGCTCCCGCACCGCGTCGAGCCCCCGGGCGAAGCGCGCCACCCGCGCCTCGTCCACGCCGGCGGCCAACAGCTCCCGCAGGAAGGAGAGGTAGAAGAAGACGTCCGTGTCGGGGCGGATGAAGACGTGCTCTCCGGCTGCCCGCGCCGTCTCGGTGCGGCGCGGGTCCACCACGAAGACCCGCCCGCCCCGCTCCTCGATGGCCTGGAGGGCCCGGGCCGGGTTGGGGACCTGGAGGAAGCTCCACTTCGAGATGACCGGGTTCGCCCCCACGATGATGAGGCAGCGGATCCGCTCCAGGTCCGGGAATGGCTGCGTGAAGGGGAAGCCGTAGACCTCGCGGGCCACGGCGAACTTGTTGGAGCAGTCCTGCGTGGACGACGAGTACATGGAGCGGGAGCCGATCCCGGTCATGAACCCCTGCGCGAAGACCGGGTGGAGCACGCCGAACCCGGCCGCCGTCCCCACGTACATGGCGATGCTGTCCGGGCCGTGCGCCGCCCGCAGCGAGCGGACCTTGGCCCCGATCTCACCGAGCGCGCGGTCCCAGCCCACCCGCTCCCATCCACCCTCGGTGCGCTTCTCCGGGACCAGCAGCCGATCCGGCGAGGAGTAGATCTCCTGCTGGCGCAGCCCCTTCGGGCAGGAGAAGCCGCGGGTGGCGACGTGCGCGTCGTCGGCGCGGATCTTCACCACCCGCCCCTGGTCCACCTCGACCTCGAGCCCGCAGAGGGACTCGCAGATCCGGCAGAAGGTGGTGTGGGTCTGGCTCGTCGACATGTCGTCCGCCTTCACCGGGAGAGCAGGGCCTGCGCGTCCGCCACCCAGGTCGTCACGTCCGGGTTGCCTGACCACGGGGGCCCACCGGCGAGTTCCACGGCCCGGAGCAGCGCCTCCCTCCCCTTCGCCTTCTGGCCGTTCTTGAGGAGCACCTCGCCGAGCGCCAGCTGGTTCGGGGGGTATCCGGGGCGCAGCTCGACGGCCCTTCGCGCGTGGACCAGCCCCCCCTCGTCGTCCCCCGGGCCGATGGGCCAGCCGGGCGCCCGGACGAGCAGGATCGCCAGCACCCGCTCCGGCCCGGCCTCCTCGAAGCCCGGCGCCTCGCTGGCCGCCTCCCGAAGGAGCTGGGCCATCCGCTTGAGGCCGTCCTCCACGGTGGTCGGTCGGTCCCTGGCCTGCAGCCCGAGGGCGACGGCCAGCCAGAACTTGCAGGGGACGGAGGTGGGCTCCCGCCGCAGGCACCACTGCCCCGCCTGGACGGCGCTCACCGCCAGGTCGGTCCGGACCTTCACGTCCTGTTCCCGCTCGGCGAGCCAGGACTTGGCCTGGATGGCGCACACCAGCCCCGCAACCTGCGACTCGTCGGCCTGCGCGGCGGCGAGGCAGAGCCCCTCGGCGCGACGGACCGCGGCCCGGTCGGGGCGCTTTTCGTATTCCTCGGCCGCCTCCTGGAGCAGGGCGTTCGCCGGGACCGTCCCGGTCGGCTCCCGCTGCAGGGTCGCGATGGGCGGCGGCTCCTTCAGCGCCGAGGCGCAACCGGCCCCGAGCAGGACGGCGAGCCAGCCGATCCGGGCGGCGCGGATCACTTCGCCGCGCCCGCGTATGCCTTGCGAGCGGCGGCCAGGAGTTCCGAGTCGAGCGGGACGAATCCCTGCAGCCGGATGGCCTCCAGCGCGGCCGCCCCGTCCGGGCGATCGCCCAGCTGGCGCAGCCCCTTCTCGAGCGCCTTCCAGCGTTCGGGCGTGAGCCGCTTCGCCACCGTCACCACCACTCCGGTGGGCAGCGGCGCGGACCGGGCCACCACCTCGAGCTCGGCGGCGAAGGGGAGCGTGGGCAGGGCGGCGGCCTGTGCGCCGTCGAGGAGGACCGCGACGTTCTCGCCGGCGACCGCCTTGCGGAGGGACGAGAGCACCTGGCTCGACTGCACGACCTTGACGGTCGAAGGCATCCGCCCCCACCCGGCCAGGGCCGTGCCGGTGACGAAGGCCGGGGCGTAGCCAGCGACGGAACTGACCTGCCAGCCGTCGAGGGAGGCCGGACCGTTCACCCGACCCTTCTTCGCAACCAGCGCCCAGACCTCGGTGGCGCCCGTCCCCTTCTGGGCGGCGCCGAGCCGGGGCTCGAGGCGCAGCGCCTCCCCCTCCTTCAAGAAGAACGGGAGCGCGACCATGCCCAGGGCCGCGTCGGGCTTCTGCAGCCGCTCCGCCCCCGGACGGTCCTTCTCGAAGTAGGCGGCGGTGACCGACCCCGCCGGCAGCCCCGACTGCGCGGCCAGGGCCGCCGCGAAGGCGTCCATGGACGCCTGGGCCTCGGCGGTCGTCCCGGGATAGCCGGGGGCGACGGCGACGAAGGCCACCGGGTCGGCGGCGAGGGCGATGGCTGCGAGCAGGGTCGAGAGGGTCATCCGGTCTCCGGCCGTGAATCTAACCCGGGGGGCGGGGCGCACCAACCGCCATCGCGGCGAGCCGTTTGCCCTTGACCATCGGCCGGCCCCTCCGTGAGTCTGGGCCGGTGATCCTGGCGCTCCTCCTCGCCCTCCTGCCCGTGCTCGCCGAGGCCGCTCCGCCGCCGGCCCCGGCCGGCGCCGACGTGACCCTGCGGGATGCCCGGGTGCTCACCCTCCGTGCATCGCGCGGCGGAGTCGAGGCGGCGCCCCGCGCCCGCGCGGCCAGCAAGGCCCTCGCCGACGTCATGGAGGCGGGCCCCTCCGGCGAAGCGGTGGTCGAGCTGCAGGGCGACGCGGCGTCGATCCGCGTCGGCAAGGTGGTGGTCCTCGAGCTCGGTCCCGAGGACGTCGCCGCCGCCGGGCTCCCGGGGATCGAGGAGCTCTCCCGATCCGCCGCCTCCGACGTGGACCGGGTGCTGCGCGTCGAGCGGCGCAGGGCGCGCATCGCCGAGCTGGTCTTCCACTTCTCCCTCCTCGTCCTCTCGGGGCTGGTGGCCTTCCTGCTCCTCCGGAAGATCGGCGACCTCGACCGGGGCGTGGAATCGACCATCCGGGAGCGCAGGGGGCGCGCCCCGGCGCTCCGGCTGCGGGGCGTCGAGCTGGTGAGCCCGGAGGGGGTGGCCGGCGCGCTCGCCGTGGGGATCCGGGTGGGGCGCGTCGTGCTCCAGATCGTCATCGCCTACGCCTGGGTCGTCTTCGCCCTCTCCCTCTTCCCCTCCACCCGCGGCGCCGGGCTCCACCTCGGCCAGGTGGTCCTCGGTCCGGCCGCGAGCACGCTGGCCCGGGTCGGCGGCGCCATCCCGGCCACCATCGCCGCCATCGTGGCCGGCGCCCTCCTCCTGCTCGGGCTGCGCGCCGTCCGGCTCTTCTTCGGGAGCGTGGCGGCCGGCGAGACCCACCTCCGCTGGATGCCGGCCGAGCTGGCGGTGCCCGTCGGGCAGCTCCTGCGCATCGCGCTCGTGATCGTGGCTTCGGTGTTCGCCGCGCCGGTCCTCACCGGGAGCGACGAGGGCATGCTCGCGAACCTGGGGCAGGCCGCCCTGCTGGCCGTGGGGCTGGCGGCGGCGCCGGTGCTGGCCAGCGTGGCCGCCGGGCTGCCGCGCCTCCTGGGGAGGGTCTACCGGACCGGGCACGTCGCCGAGATCGGCGCCACGACGGGGATCGTGCGCGCGGTCGGGCTCCTCGACGTCGAGGTCGAGGACGCGTCGGGCCGGCGGGTGCTCGTCCCCCACCTGGCCACCTTGATCCTCCCGACCCGCCTCCCCGGCCTCGCCGCGGCGGCCCGCTTCGAGCTCTCGGTGGACTCCACCGAGGACCAGGCGCTGGTCCGGGAGATCCTGCTGCGGACCGGCGGCCCGGGCACCGCGGCCGATCTGGTGAGCCTCGACGCAACCGGGGCGCTCTACCGCGTGGCCGGACCCGGAGCCGACCTGGCCGTGCGCGTCTCCTCGGCCCTGCGCGCCGAGGGGGTGAAGCTGGGCCGACCCGGTCCTGGAGCGGCGGGGGCGGCGTGAGCACCCTGCAGTCGCTGTTCGTCCTGCTCCTCGTCGCCTACGTGGGCGGGTTCCTGATGGGAGGGCGCGGGCTGCGCGGCCGGGGGTTGCCGTCCGGGTCCGAGTGGCTGCTGGCCGGCCTCGTCGCCGGCCCGTCGGCGCTGGGACTCGTGGGCGGCGCCGAGGTGGCCCGCTTCGCCCCCCTGGCGCTGCTCGCCACCGGCTGGATCGCGCTCCTCGTCGGGCTCACCCTCGGCGTGGACGGGGAACGGCGCGTCGGTGCGGGGGCCGTGGCCCTCGGGGTGATCGTGGGGCTTCTCTCCCTCGCAGGGGTCGGCGGCGCGGTCCTCCTCGTCCTCGAACGGGTTCCCGCGGCCGGCGCCCTCTTCCCGGACCAGGAGCAACGCCTGGCGCTCGCGGTCTGCCTCGCCGCGGCCCTGGCCGACACCTCCCGCCACGTGGCCCGCTGGGCCTCCGAGCGGCTGGGCGCGGGGGGCCCGCTCATCGAGCGGGTGGCCGGGATCACCCGCTCCGACGACCTCGTCCCCATCGCGGCCATGAGCCTCCTCATGTCGCTCGACACCTCGCGGGGCGTGATGGCCCTCCCCGGCGGCGGCCTCGCCGTGGGTGGAGTCCTCGGCCTGGTCTTCGCGGGGCTGCTCGGACGCTCGCTCCGCCCGGTGACCTTCTGGTCGCTCCTCTTCGGATTCTCCCTGCTCGGCACGGGGCTCGCCCAGCGGCTCGACCTGTCGGTGCTGGCGACCGGGTTCTCCCTGGGGCTCTTCCTGGCCATCGCCTCGCCCCTGCGGGCCCAGGCGCGCACGCTGGCGGGCGGGGTCGAGGGGGCGGTGATCCTCCCGGCCCTCTTCCTGGCCGGCGCCCGGACGGACATGGTCTCCGGCCCGGCCCTCTGGATCGTGGCCGCGGCCCTGCTGGCGCGGCTGGGGACGGCGCTGCTGGCCGCCGCGGTGGTCGCGGCGGTGGACCCGGTGGCGCGGCGTGGGGGGCCCGGACTCTCCCTGGCCTTCTTCTCCACCGGTCCGCTGGGGATCGCCATTGCACTATCAGTGAATCTTCGCTACCCCGGACCCGTGGGTGACCTGGTGCTGGCCACCACCGTCGCCGCCGCGGTGGCCGGCGAGTTCCTCGGTCCACCGGCGCTTCGCCGGGCCTTGCGCCGGGCCGGGGAGGTGCCGACGTGAGCGCGCCCGCCCGCAAGGGTCCCTGGACCCGCCTCCTCGAGCTCGGCGCCCTGCTCGGCCTCTTCGCGCTCATGCTGGGGGTCGAACGGCTCGCCGGTTCCCTCCCCGGCGAGTGGCAGCGCACCGGACGCGACCTGGCCGCGGTCGGATTCTTCCTGCTCGCCGGGACCCTGGCCTCGAGCCTCCTGGAGGTCGTCCGCCTCCCGCACCTGACCGGCTTCCTGCTCGCCGGGATCGTGGCGGGCCCCTACGTGCTCCACGCCGTGGACCACCAGACCGTGGCCGACCTGTCGGTGGTGAACTCGCTCGCCCTCTCGCTCATCGCGCTGGCGGGCGGCGCCGAGCTCCGGCTCGAGGCATTGCGGCGCGGCTTCCGGAGCCTGGTCGCGGCCACCGTGGTCCAGAACGGGCTGGCGCTCCTGGTCATCCCCACCACCTTCGTCCTGGCCCGCGATCTCGTCCCGTTCACCCGCGGCATGCCCCTTCCGGCGGTCTTCGCGGTGGCCCTCCTCTGGGGGGTCGTCGCCATCACCCGCAGCCCCTCCGCGGTCATGGGCATCCTCTCCCAGACCCGCCCCGCCGGGCGGCTCACCGACTTCACCGTCGGCTTCGTGATGTCCTCCGACGTGGTGGTGGTCGTGCTGCTGGCGCTGGTGATGACCGGGGTGCGGCCGTTGCTCGAGCCAGGCGCGACCCTCTCGCTCGCCGCCTTCGGCGAGCTGGGGCACGAGCTCCTGGGCAGCGTCGCCATCGGGACCACCCTCGGGCTCCTGCTGGTCGCCTACCTGCGCTTCGTGGGCCGGCAGGTGCTTCTCGTGCTCCTCCTGCTCGGCCTCGTGGTGGTGGACGTCATCGCCTACCTCCGCTTCGAGTGGCTGCTGACCTTCCTCACCGCCGGCTTCGTGGTGCAGAACTTCTCCCGGCAGGGGGAGAAGCTCCTGCACGCCATCGAGAACACCGGCGAGGTGGTCTACGTCATCTTCTTCGCCACCGCCGGCGCCCACCTCGACCTCCCCCTGCTGAAGACCCTCTGGCCGGCGGCCCTGCTCTTCTTCGCGGTCCGGGCCGCCACCGCGGTGGTGGGAGCGCGGCTCACCGCCCGCCTGGCCGGCGATCCACCCGAGCTGCGCTCATGGGGATGGGCCGGCCTGGTCTCCCAGGCCGGGCTGGCGCTGGGGATCGCCGCCAGGATGCAGGGGCAGTTCCCCGCCTTCGGCGCCCAGTTCGGGGCGCTGGCGGTGGCGGCCGTGGCGCTGAACGAGCTCTTCGGCCCGGTGCTCTTCAAGCTGGCCCTCGACCGCAGCGGAGAGAGCGGCAAGGGAGCGGCGGCGGCGGGCGGAGGAAGCTAGCCGGTCGCGGGTCCGGCCGTGGCCCTGGGAGCGGGGTCCGGCACCAGCGTCTCGGCCGGTGCGGCCGGAGGAGCGGGGGCGGCCACCCCGTCGGCCGGGCCCGTCGGTCCGGCCTCCACCTGCATCCCGTGCAGGTAGGTGTAGCCCCGCATGACGCCCTCGTAGAACTGGGACAGGCCCACGCCTTCCTTGGGCCGGATGCTTCCGTCCTTCATCCGGACGTCGAGGGCCGTCTTCACCCGCCGTACCAGGTCGGCGGGCTCGTAGAGGAGGGACTGGAGCACCTTGTCCACGTGGTCGCCGCGGATGATCTCCCCCAGGTAGAAGTCCTCCGGGTCGTCGTCGTCCACGTAGACGTGGACCTCGTTCACCCGGCCGAACAGGTTGTGCATGTCGCCCATCACGTCCTGGTAGGCGCCGTTCATGAACATGCCGAGGAAGTAGGGCTGCCCCGGCTCGAGCGCGTGCAGCGAGAGGGTCTCGTCCACGCCCTCCCCCTCGATGAACCGGTCGATCTTGCCGTCGGAGTCGCAGGTGATGTCCACGATGGTGCAGTCCTGCGTGGGCGCCTCGGCGAGCCGGTGCAGGGGCACGATGGGGAAGAGCTGGTCGAAGGCCCAGTGATCGGGCGCGCTCTGGAAGAGCGAGAAGTTGGCCATGTACTGGTCGGCGATCTTGTCGCCCAGATCGCGCGTGTCGCGCGGCAGCCGCTTCTTCCCGCGGTTGAGCGCCACCAGGCTTCGGGCCAGCTTCCAGAAGAGAGACTCCACGGTGGCCCGCTCCTCCAGCCCCAGGATGCCCAGCTTGAACATCTGCAGGGCCTCCTCCTTCTTGGCCACCGCGTCGTGGTAGACCTCGGCGCGGTTGCGCGGCGAGAGCGACGCGACGATCTCGCGCATCTCGCGCACGACCTTGTGCTCCCCGGGCTGCACCACCGAGGCGGCGGTGATCTCGGCGCGGGAGCCGATCTCGATGCTCCCGAAGACGTTCATGATGATGCAGGAGTGGTGGGCGGTGATGGCGCGCCCCGACTCGCTGACGATGTGCGGCTCGGGGACCCCCTCGTTCGCGCAGATGCGCTGCACGTTGTAGATGACGTCCGCGGCGTACTCCTCGAGCGTGTAGTTCATCGACGAGGCGTACTCCGGGGTGCGCGAGCCCACGTAGTCCACCCCCAGCCCGCCCCCCACGTCGAAGTACTCGATGCCGAGCCCCATCTTGCGGAGCTTGGCGTAGAGCCGCGCCCCCTCGTTCACCGCGTCCTTGACCACGCGGATCTCGGTGAGCTGGCTGCCCACGTGGAAGTGGAAGAGCTTGCAGAGGTGCTTCTTGCCGGCGGCCTCGAGGATGCGGACCGCCTCGATCATCTCCGGGGTGGTGAGCCCGAACTTGGCGAAGTCGCCGGACGACGACTCCCACTTGCCCGTGCCGCGGGTGGAGAGCTTGGAGCGCAGCCCGATCCAGGGCTCCACCCCGGCCTCGTCGGCGGCCTTGAGCAGCGCCGGGAGCTCGGAGAGCTTCTCGATGACCACCACCACCTTGCGCCCGAGCTTCCGCCCCAGCAGGGCCAGGCGAATGTACTCCTCGTCCTTGTACCCGTTGCAGATGGTGAGGGCTTCCGGGTCGGCGTTGTAGCCCAGCACCACCATGAGCTCGGCCTTGGAGCCGGCCTCCAGGCCGTAGTGGTACGGCGCGCCGGCGTCGAGGATCTCCTCGACCACCTCGCGCATCTGGTTCACCTTGATCGGGTAGACGCCGTAATAGCCGCCCCCGTAGCCCAGCTCGGCCACCGCCTTGGCGAAGGTCTCGTTGAGGAACCGCACCCGGGCGCGCAGCACGTCCATGAACCGGACGTTCACCGGGAAGCCCAGCCCGCGCTCCTGGATGTCCTCGACCACGTCCATGAGGTCGATGGTCGGGCCGCCCGGGCCGTGCGGGTGCACCACCATGTGCCCCTTCTCGTTCACCGAGAAGAAGCCGGCTCCCCACCCGGCCATGTTGTAGTACTGGATGGCCCGCTCGATGGACCAATCCGAGGCGGGCGTGGATGCGGTGGCGTCGCTCTTCGGCTCGGGCAGGTTCATCGGCAACCCATGTACGACGTGGCGGCGAAAAACTGAAGGCGCTATCTAGCCTACAACCTTGCCCCCCGCCCGTCGCCCGAGCTCCCCCGGTACCGACCCCACCGCCCCGACCGACCTCCGCGGCCGGCTGACCGCGGCCGCCGGCGTGTTCGGGCAGGTCCCGGGCACCTTCCGGCTGGTCTGGGAGGCCGATCGGCGCGGCACGCTCGCCATCGCGGCGCTCACCGGGATGACGGCGCTCCTCCCCGCCCCGGTGGCCTGGGTCGGCAAGCTCATCATCGACGGCGTGGTGGAGGCGGCCCGAACCGGCGCCGCCGGCGACCGGGATCGGGTGGCCCGGCTCGTGCTCGTGGAACTGGCACTGCTCGCGGCGACGCTCGTCCTGGGGCGCCTGCTCGGGCTCCTCCGCGAGCTCCTCCGCACCCACCTCGGCAACCGCATCAACGTCCGGATCCTCGAGAAGGCCCTCTCGCTCGAGCTGCGCCACTTCGAGGACGCCGACGTCTACGACAAGATGCAGAACGCCCGGCGCGAGGCCTCCTCGCGCCCCCTGTCGCTCGTCATGCAGGCCTTCGGGGTGGCGCAGAACGCCGTGACGCTGGCCGCCCTCTCCGCCCTCCTCTGGCGCCTCTCCCCCTGGAGCGTGCTCGTCATCCTGGCCGCCTCGATCCCGGCCTTCGTGGCCGAGGCCCGGCTCTCCGCCGAGTCGTTCCGGGTGAACACCTGGCGCGCCCCGGAGGGGCGGCGCCTCAACTACCTCGAGTGGATCCTCACCCGCGACTCCCACGTGAAGGAGGTCAAGCTCTTCGACCTGGGGCCGCTCGTGCTGGGGCGTTACCGGGACCTCTTCTCCAAGTTCTACGCCGAGGACCGCAGGCTCGCGGTCCGGCGGCTGGTGGCCGGCACCGCCTTCGGGATCCTGGCGCTCGGCGCCTTCTACGGGATGTACCTGCTGGTGGCCGAGCGGGCGGCGCGTGGCGAGATCTCGCTCGGCGACATGACCCTCTACCTGGTGGTCTTCCGCCAGGGACAGTCGGCCTTCCAGGGGATCCTGTCGGCGGTGGGCGCCATGTACGAGGACGCCCTCTACATGTCGAACCTCTTCGCCTTCCTGGCCATACCCACCTCCGGCGAGGCGGCGCGGGTGGACCCGCCGGCCACGGTCCCGCGTGGCGCGCCGCTCCCCATCGTCTTCGAGGACGTCTCCTTCCGCTACCCTTCCCGCCCGGAGTGGGCGCTGCGGAACGTGAGCCTCCGGCTCGAGCCGGGGGAGACCCTGGGGCTCGTCGGGGAGAACGGCGCCGGCAAGAGCACCCTCGTGAAGCTGCTCCTGCGGCTCTACGACCCCACCGAGGGGCGGATCACCTACGGCGGAGTGGACCTTCGCGACCTCGATCCGCGCGACCTCCGCTCCCGCATCGGGGCCGTCTTCCAGGACTTCGTCCGCTACCAGTTCACCGCCGCCGAGAACATCGGCTTCGGGAACCCCGCCCACGTCGAGGATCGCCCCCGCATCGCCGAGGCGGCCCGCCGCGCCGGCGCCGGGGCGCTGGTGGAGTCGCTGCCTGCCGGGCTCGACACGGTGCTCGGTGGCTGGTTCGAGAAGGGGCACGAGATCTCGGCCGGGCAGTGGCAGAAGCTCGCGGTGGCCCGGGCCTTCATGCGCGACGCCGAGATCCTGGTGCTCGACGAGCCCACCGCCAGCATCGACGCCGAGTCGGAGCACGAGCTCTTCGTGCGCTTCCGCGAGCTGGCCGCGGGGCGGACCGCCATCGTCATCTCCCACCGCTTTTCCACCGTCCGCATCGCCGACCGGATCGCCGTCCTGCACGGCGGACGCGTCGAGGAGCTGGGAAGCCACCGGGAGCTCGTCGAGCGGGGCGGCCGCTATGCCCACCTCTTCTCGCTGCAGGCCCAGGGCTACCTGGACTAAGGATCCACCATGCGCGGCGCCGAGCAGATCCCCTGGCTGTACGACGGCGCCATGGCGATCCTCGAGAGGCTCGGGCTCGGCCCCTGGCGCCGCTGGCTCGCCGACGGGGCGCGCGGCCGCACCCTCGACCTGGGATGCGGCACCGGGCGCAACCTCCCGCTCCTCCCGCCGGGAACCCGCGCCGTCGGCGTGGACCCCTGCTCCCAGAGCCTGGCCCGGGCCCGGCGCCGCTCCCCCGGCGCGCTGCTGGTCCGGGCCCGCGCCGAGGCGCTCCCCTTCCGCGACGGGGCCTTCGACACCGTGGCCAGCGGGCTGGTCCTCTGCTCCGTGACCGATCCCGCCGCCGCAGCCGCCGAGATGCTCCGGGTCCTCGCGCCCGGAGGAACGGTTCGCGCCCTCGAGCACGTCCGGTCCCCGCTGCCCTGGAAGGCCCGGCTCCAGGACTGGAGCCAGCCGGCCTGGACGGCCCTCTCCGGCGGCTGCCACCCCAACCGGGAGACCGAGCGGACGCTCGCGGAGGCCGGCCTGGTCATCGATCCGGCCACGCGGCGCGAGCGGGACACCATGCGCCGCTTCGAGGCCCGGCGGCGGGGGCGCTAGATCTCCCGGCGCAGGATGGCGATGGCCTCGGCCAGGTCGGGCGGGACTGGGGCCTCGAACCGGCGCAGCCGTCCGGTTCGCGGGTGGTGGAAGGCGAGCTTCCAGGCGTGGAGCGCCTGCCTCCCGATGGCGGCGCCCGCGAGCCGCAGCGGGTCGGCCGGGCCGAGCCGGGCCTCGCGCCGGGTCCCCCCGTACGTGCCGTCGGCCAGGACCGGGTGCCCGGCCTCCGAGAGGTGGACCCGGATCTGGTGGGTTCGACCGGTGTGGAGCGTCACCTCGGCCAGCGTGGCCCGGTCGCCGAACCGCTCCTTCACCCTCCACTCGGTGAGGGCCCGGCGGCGACCTTCACGCGAAGTGAACTTCTTCCGGTCGCGCGGGTGGCGCCCGTAGGGCGTCTCGAGCCTCCCCTCGTCGGGGAGGCGTCCGTGGACCAGCGCCAGGTAGGCCTTCTCGACGGTGCGCCCCTGGAACTGGGACTGCAGATCCGCGAGCGCGGCCTCGGTCCGCGCCACGACCAGGCACCCCGAGGTCTCCCGGTCGAGCCGGTGGACGAGGCCGAGCCGGTCCCCGGGGGCCCCCTGGCTCCCCATCCGGTGAAGGAGGGCGTTCACCACCGTGGAGTGGGGCGACCCGCGCGCCGGGTGGACCACCATGCCGGCCCGCTTGTCGAGGACGAGCAGGTCCCGGTCCTCGTGCAGCACGGTGAGCGGGAGGTCCTGCGGGAGCACGGCGGAGGGCTCGGGGTCCGGGACCTCCACGGCGATCCGCTCGTTGCCGCGCAACCGCATCGAGGGCTTGCCCGGCCGCCCGTCCACGAGGACGCGCCCCTCGGCGAGGAGCCGCTGGACCCGCGCACGCGAGAGCGACGGGGAGAGGCGCGACACGGCCAGGTCGAGGCGGACTCCCGCCTCGCTCTCCCCGGCCCGGAACTCTTGGTGCTCGCCCAGCTTCCCCTCGCCTCACCAGATCCGGGACTTCACGTGTCCCTTGGGGCGAAGGATGACATCCACGATGGCGCGGTCGTAGTAGTTGGTCCGCTGGTAGAGATCGGGGGCGACGCGGGAACGGTACAGCTCCCGCCCCTCCTCGAGCTCCTCCCGGAGCGCGTCGAAGAAGGAGTCCTGCTCGATGGAGCGGACGATCTTCTCCTCGTTGTAGAGCGACACGTCGGAGCAGATGGCGCGCGCCAGGCGGATGGCCTGCTCGGGCGCCTCGATGAGCGGCATGTGCTGATGCTAGTCCGCCCCTCGCCGCGGTCAAGATGGGGGACCGCTACCGCCCCGTCTTGGAGGCCCCCGCGGCCCTCTCCAGATAGGACCGTGACACCTTCTGGCCGTCGAGCCGGAGCTCCCGGGCGATGCACATGACGATGCCGCGCAGGTAGGCGGCCACGGGGAGCTGGGTGAAGCTCTCGGCCTCGACCGCCTCGATGTGGAGCCGGGAAAGCTTGGTCCGCTCGGACAGCTGGACCACCGAGAGCCCCCGCGCCTCGCGCGCCTTCCGGAGGAGTTCGCCGGTCCAGGCCGCCCCCTCCGGGGGGACGAACGGGCGAGGCGGCTCGACCGCCGGCGAAGGGGGGGCCGGATCGGGCGGCGCGAACGTCAGGGGCGCTGCCTGTGGAACGGGCGGGGCGGCGGCGGGCTCCGGGGCCGGCCGTGCGGTCCGGGCCTCCTCCACGGGGAGCCTGGCGTCGTAGGCCGCCCGGGCCATCGGGTCGAGGAGCACCTCGTAGGCCTCGTCGATGCGGCTCGCGAGGACCGCGGCCAGTTCGGGGGTGAGGAGGGTGTAGGCGGCCAGCGACCCCGTCCCGTAGAGCACGCGGGCCCGCTCCCAGGCGCGCTCGATCTCCTCCGGGGTGGCCGAGGGGGAGACCTCCAGGAGCTCGTAGAAGCTCTGCTCGAGGATGCGCCGCACGCTCAGTCCCGCAGCTCGACGTTCCAGTAGGCCGCGTCCGCCAGCCCCAGGAACGGAATCCACTGCCGGTAAAGGGCGCGGCGCGCCGCCGCCCGGAAGACCGCGGTCCACTGCGGCCGGGAGGGCTGGCGCAGCAGCCGCATGCCCGCCTCCTCCGGCGTCCTGCCTCCCTTGCGCAGGTTGCAGGCGACGCAGCTGCACACCACGTTCTCCCAGCTCGTCGATCCGCCCCGGGATCGCGGGATCACGTGGTCGAGGTTGAGCTCGGCGCGGGCCCGCCGCCGGCCGCAGTACTGGCAGGCGCTCTCGTCGCGGGCGTAGACGTTCAGGCGCGAGAAGCGCACCCGGTGGTGCGGCAGGTGGGCGTGGGCCACCAGCACCACGACCCGGGGCACGCGGATGGCGCGGGTGGGCGTGTGGATGGCCTCGTCGTTCGCCGCCGCCAGCTCGGCCCAGCTCTCGAAGTCGAGAAGCCGGAACTCGTCGTCGATGGCCCTCGCCACTCCCTGGTAGAGGAGCGACACGGCCCGCCGGACCGACGTGACGTGGATCGGCTGGTAGACCCTGTTGAGGACCAGGACCGAGGTGTCGAGCATCGGGGAAACCCTACCACGGGGCCTGGAGTCACGCTCTCATGGCGGCGCCGGGGGGAGCTGCTGCACCAGCCGTACGGGTCGTTCACCGTCCCGGCCGTAGAGCATCCGGTAGGCGGAGTAGCTGCGCAGCACCCGCTTCACGTAGCCGCGGGTCTCCTGGATGGGGATCTCCTCCACGAACTCGTCGAGCGGCAGGGAGCCCCGCGACCGCCACCAGGCCCGGGCGTTCCCCTCTCCGGCGTTGTAGGCGGCCAGCGCCAGCGGCGCCGACCCGCCGAAGCGCTTCATCAGATCTCCCAGGTAGGCGGCTCCGAGCCGGATGTTGAGGCGTGGGTCGGTCAGATCGGCCGCCGAGGGAGCGGGCAAGGCGAGCCGCTTGGCCGTCTGGGCGGCGGTGCGGACCATGAGCTGGGTGAGGCCGACCGCTCCCGCCGACGAGACCACGGCGGGGTCGAGGGCGCTCTCCTCCCGCATGAGCGCCTGCAGCAGGTCGGGGGGCACGCCCGCCCCGGGGGCGAAGCGGACCACAAGGTCGCGCCAGGCGGGGGGATAGGCCATCTGCCAGACCCGCAACCCCATGCCGGCGGGCGGCTCCCGGAGCACCTGGCGCCCCTGGGCGCGCAGGAGCCGGTGGGAGGCCCGCGAGTCCCCGGCCTGCTCGAGGAGCTCGGCGAGCAGGAGCAGCGGCTCGGGGTGCTCCTTGCTCCCGGTTAGCCCCTTCCGGTCCGCGGCGTTGAGCTCCTCGGCGGCCTCCTTGTCGAGCCCGAGCCGCAGGAGCTGGAGGGCGGCGCGGAAGTGCGGGTCCCCGGCGAGCGGCCCGGACCGGTAGCGGAACCCCTTCCGGCTCGCGCCGGTGGGCCGGTGGTCGGGCACCTTGATCCCCGCCTCCGCGAGGCGTGCCCGCGAGAGCAGGCCGTAGTAGTCGCCCGGATAGCGGCGCGCGACCTCCACCCATTCCTGCCTGGCCCGGTCGCGGTCCCCCTTCCCGGCGCGCTGGGCCAGCGTCCGCCCACGCCAGTACATGGCCCGGGCGTGCTCGTAGGGGTCGGACTCGCGGTAGAGCTCCTCGATCCGCCCGAACGCAGCCACGGCGCCGTCGAGGTCACCGCGGCGCCGCTTCATCCAGCCCTCGCGGAAGATGGCGTCGGCGCGGAAGTCCCCGTCCGGATAGCGCTCCACCAGCTCGGCGAGCAGCGCCAGGGCCTCGTCGTGCCTCCCCTCGCGGATGAGCAGGTCGGAGGCGAAGTAGAGGGCGTCGTCGGACTGGGCGTGCTCCGGGTACTCCCGCGCGAAGCGCCGGTAGGCCTCGATCCCCGCCCCGTTGGCCACGTTGGCCCGCGTCACCGAGAGCAGGTAGAGGGCGCGGGGGCGCAGGGCCGGATCGGTGCACAGCTCGACCACCGGCTCGAGCTCCGCCGCCGCGTCGCCGTGCTGCCGGAGCTTGCGCAGGGCCTTGCCCCGGACGAAGGCCGCCCGGCAGGAGAGCGGCGCATCGGCCGCCACGGGAGGAAACCGCTCCCCGAGCCGCCGCGCGTCCGCCAGCGCCTGCTCGTTGCGGTTCCAGTCGAGGAGCGCCTCGGCACGCCGCAGCGCGTCCTCGTCACCGGGCGGCCCCCCGTCCGGAGGCGGCAGGGCCTCCAGGCGCGTGCGGCACTCCCTGGCCTCCGCGGAGAGCCCGTGGCCGGCCCAGCATTCGAGCAGCACCCGCCGCGCCTCCGCTCCCCCTCCGGGCTGCTCGGCCAGGATCTTCCCGGCGAGCAGCAGCGCGCGCGGCGCGGGGTCCCCCCGGGAGAGGTCGCCCGGCGCAGGGAGGGAGAGAAGCGGCCGGAGCGCCTCCACGGCCTCCCTTCCCTTCCCGTCCGCGTTGAGCAGCCTCGCCATGGAGACGCGGGCCTGCGGCCAGAGCACCGACTCCCTCGGCACCCTCCCCCAGGCCTCCACCGCCCACCCCGTGTCCCCCTGCGCCTCGGCGGCGGCGGCCGACAGTGCATCCACCCGGTCGGCGATGCTCGGGAGCAAGGCGGCGAGCCCGGAGAGGTCACCGGTGGCCTGCTCGGCGTCGCCCGCGGCGAGGGCGCTCCGGGCCCGCAGGAAGCGGAGCTCGGCCAGGGTGCGCCGAGCCGCCGGGGGGTGGACGTCCGCCTCGCTGACCACGGCGGGGGTCGAGACGGCGAACAGGAGGGCGGCGGCGGTGGAGAGGAGCATCCGGACGGAATCTGGGGGACGTCCGGCCGGCGGTCAAGCGCGCGACCGGAGAGCCGATCTGGCCTAGGATTGGCCCCGGTGGACATCCGCGACCAGGCAGCGCTCCTCGCCGCCATCGTCGCCCTGGCGCTCGCCGGGGCCGCGCTGCTCCGCCCGGCGCGCCCCCGGTCCTTCACCCTCTTCGCCCTCCTCTCGCTCGACCTCTTCATCTTCTCCACCGCCGAGTTCCTCCACGGCCTCTCGGGGGCCGCGGGCTGGCACGACGTCTGGAAGCGGCTCGCCATCGGATCGGGGTCGCTCCTGCCGGCCGCGGCGCTGGCCTTCTACCTCGAGTTCCTCGGAGTGAAGCGACGCCCGGCGCGGCGCGCCCGGGACCTCATGCTGGGCGGGTCCGTCTTCGGCCTGGTCGTGGCCGCCTCGCCGCTGGCCCGGTCGGACCTGGCCTCCCTCCTGGTGGCCGTCTTCGTGCTGCTGGCCCTCGCCGCCGTGCTCTCGGTGGTGTGGAGGGAGACGGCGGCCGCGCCCACCCGCGCCGACCGCGCCCGGCTCACCTACGTGCTCGTCGGCGCCGCCGTGGTGGGAACCCTGGCCTTCCTCGACTTCCTCCCCCGCCTCGGCGTCGCCTACCCGCTCGAGGGGCTCGGGTTCATGGCGCTCACGCTGTACATGTTCCTGCTCCTGCAGGCGCTCCTGCGCCGCCGCCTGCTCGACCTCCACGAGTTCCTCGGGAAGATCGCGGTGGTCACCCTCCTCGGGATCGTCCTGGCGAGCATCTACGGCGGACTCGTCTCCTGGGTCGGCGTGCGCCCGGGGCTCTTCTTCTTCAACACCCTGGTGGCCTCCTTCGTGATCCTGGCCCTCTTCGACCCCATCCGCTCCAGGGTCGAGGAGTGGGTGGTGGTGAACCTCTTCCCGGAGCGCTACGAGCTGGTCCGGGAGCTGGAGACGCTCCGCGACCGCGTGGTCAACGTCATCGACCCCGGAGATCTGGACCGCGCCGTGCTCGACGGGCTCACCGAGACCCGGCGGGTCACCCACGCGTCGATCTGGCTCGTGTCGGAGGACCGCCCGGGCTACCGGCTGCTGGCCTTCCGCGGGCCGGAGCCCGTTCCCTTCCTCGACGCCGGCACCGCCCGCGCGTTGCTCCGCGCCGCAGGGGACGGGCGGCGCGCCCTCCTGCTCGAGAACCTGGACCGCCGACTCGCCGAGCTGCAGGCCGAGTACCCGCCCGCCAAGGGGGACGCCGCCGCCACCCCGATGCCCCCGGCCATCTCGCAGGAACTGGAGCGGATCGTGGACGCCCGCGAGGCCATGGAGCTCATGAAGGCCGGCATCTGCATGCCGCTCGTGGCCGGAGACCGGGTGGCCGGCTTCCTGGCCTGCTGGGACGAGCGGGTGCAGGAGGCCTTCGCCTCCGACGAGATCGCGGCGCTCATCGAGGTGGCCGACCGCTGCGCGGTGGTCATCGACAACTCCAAGCTCTACCAGCAGATGAAGGAGCGCGACCGGCTCGCCGCCCTGGGCGAGATGGCCGCCGGCCTGGCCCACGAGATCCGCAACCCGCTCGCCGCCATCAAGGGCGCCACCCAGTACCTCGACCCCCGGCGCCTCCCCGTCGAGGACCGGGAGTTCCTCGAGATCATCGTCGAGGAGGTCGATCGGCTCAACGGGGTGGTCACGGCCTTCCTCGACTACGCCCGCCCGCTCAAGACGAGCATGTCGCCCGGGGACCTGGGCGACCTCCTGCAGCGCACCTTCAAGCTGCTCACGCCCCAGATCCCGGAGGGCATCGAGATCGCCATCGACGTGGCGCCCGAGTTGCCCCCGGTCGAGTGCGACGCCGAGCAGCTGAAGCAGGTCTTCCTGAACCTGGCGCTCAACTCCTTCCAGGCCATGCCCAGCGGCGGCAAGCTCCGGGTCACCGCCACCCTCGCCCGCGACGACCTGGCCGGATGGCGCGAGCCCCGCTACCGCGACGCCCGCATCGAGGTCCGCTTCCGCGACACCGGGCCGGGAATCCCCCCAGAGGTGCGGGAGAGCATCTTCGTCCCCTTCTACACGACCAAGGAGAAGGGCACCGGCCTGGGGCTCGCCATCAGCCAGCGCATCGTCAAGGCGCACCGCGGGTCCCTCTCCGTCTCCACGCCGCCGGAAGGGGGGGCCGAGTTCACGGTCTCCCTCCCGTCGATCCCGGTCGAGGCGGCCGTGCAGCCCCTCGCCGGTCCGGTCACGGGGGCAGCCGACGGCCGGCGCGCCCGGAGGCGGCGGCGCCCCGGCTGAGGGGTCTCCCCTTCGCTCCCCTTCCACGGCCACTCGTGCTAACAGGACGGGCCGTGGCGCACGTCCTGATCGTCGACGACGAGACCAACATCCGCCGCGTCCTCGCGGCGATGCTGAAGCGGGACGGGTACGAGGTCACCACCGCCGAGGACGGGGAGCAGGCGCTCGCGGCCATGCAACGGGCCCCCGTGGACGTGGTGGTCACCGACCTCGTCATGCCCCGCATGGGCGGCATGGACCTGCTCCGCCAGGTGGCGGCGGCCCACCCCGACGTCCCGGTGATCATGATCACCGCGCACGGGACGGTGGACACGGCGGTCGAGGCCATGAAGGCCGGCGCCTTCGACTACATCACCAAGCCCTTCGACCAGGACGACCTGCGCAAGGTCATCGCCAAGGCGTCCCGGGCCCGCGTCCTCGAGGGGCAGCACGTCCACCCCCCCACGGCCGAGGGGGAGCGCCCACCTCTGGTGGGGCAGTCCCCTTCCATGCGGGCGGTCTACGACGTCATCGCCCGGGTCGCCGAGTCCCCCTCCACGGTCCTCATCACCGGGGAGAGCGGCACCGGCAAGGAACTGGTCGCCCAGGCCCTGCACCGGGGCAGCTCGCGCCGCACACAGCCGCTCATCAAGGTGAACTGCGCCGCCATCCCCAAGGACCTCGTCGAGAGCGAGCTCTTCGGCTACGAGAAGGGGGCCTTCACCGGGGCGGTGGGCTCCAAGCCCGGCCGCTTCGAGCTGGCCGACGGGGGCACCCTCTTCCTCGACGAGATCGGCGAGATCCCCGTCGAGATGCAGGTGAAGCTCCTCCGGGCCCTCCAGGAGTCGGAGTTCGAGCGGGTGGGCGGCATCAAGACCATCCGGGTGGACGTGCGGCTCATCGCCGCCACCAACCGGGACCTCATGGCCCTCATCGCGGATGGCAGGTTCCGCGAGGACCTCTTCTACCGGCTCAACGTGGTCCCCATCGCGCTCCCGCCCCTCCGCGACCGCCGGGAGGACATCCCGCTGCTGGTCCAGCACTTCATCGAGAAGTACGACCGGCGCCTGGGCAAGCGGGTCGAGCGGGTCGATGACGGCGCCATGGAGATCCTCGTCAACTACGGCTGGCCTGGGAACATCCGCGAGCTCGAGAACGTCATGGAGCGCTCGGTGCTCTTCGCCGACGGCGCGCTCGTCACGGTGGCTCAGCTCCCCGAGACCCTGCGGGAGCGCGCTCCCGGCCCGGGGCGCCCGGTGGCTCCGCTCGGCGCGCTCGGGGCCATCGCCGCTCCCAGCGGCGCTTCGATGAAGGATATCGTCCGCCAGGCACAGGCCGAGCTGGAGCGCACGCTCATCTCCAGGGCCCTCGAGGCCACCGGCGGGAACGTCACCCGGGCGGCCAAGAACCTCCAGATCAGCCGCAAGTCGCTCCAGGTGAAGATGAAGGAGCTGGGGCTGCGCGGCGCCGAGGATCTGAGCTAGCGACGACCCCGCACCCGCTCCACCAGCGCGTAGGCCTCGCTCCGCGACAGGTCCCGTCCCTTCGCGATGGCCCGCGCCACCTCGGTGGGCGCCTCCCCGGCCGCGAGCCGCCGCCGGATCTCCTCCTCGGGCGGCTCGACGGGAGCTTCCTCCGGCGCCTCGGCGACACCGGCCACCACGAGCGTCACCTCGCCACGGAGCGCTCCGGTGAACCGGGAGCGGAGTTCCGAGAGCCGGCCGCGCGCGATCTCCTCGTGCAGCTTGGTCAGCTCCCTGGCCAGCGCCGCCGGGCGGTCGCCGAAGGCGGCCTCCAGGTCGGCGAGGGTGTCCGCCGCCCGGTTCCCGGCCTCGAACAGCACCAGCGTGGCCGGCACGCCTGCGAGCCAGCGCAGCGCCTCGGCCCGCGCCCCGCCCTTGCGCGGCAGGAAGCCGGCGAAGAGGAACCGATCCGCGGAGAGCCCCGAGGCGGAGAGCGCCGCCAGCGCCGCCGACGGCCCGGGCACCGGGACCACCTTCGCCCCCGCCTCCCAGGCGGCCTCGACGAGCCGGCATCCCGGGTCGGAGACCCCGGGGGTTCCGGCGTCGGTCACCAGCGCCACGGAAGCGCCGGCGGCGAGCCGCGCCACGATCCGCTCCACCCGACCCGCCTCGTCGAAGGCCGGCAGGGAGAGCAGGTCGGCCGGGTGGGCGTCGGCATGGGCGAGCAGCGTCCGGGTCCGGCGGGTGTCCTCGGCGACCACCACGCCCACCGTCCGCAGCACCTCCGCCGCACGGGGGGAGAGGTCGCCCAGGTTGCCGATGGGGGTCGCCACCACGTAGAGGGTGCCCGCGCTCATCCCGGCGACCCTCCCGAGGAGTCGAAGGCGCCCTGGAAGAGCTCGAACCCCGGGGCGTCGCCGCTCCCGTTCACCGCCAGCACGTCGAAGCGGATGTCGTCGTCCATCGAGCCGTGGCGCCTGGCCCAGTCGGTGGCGGCCGCGACCACCCGCAGCGCCTTGCGGCGGTCCACGGTCTCCTCCGGTGCGCCGTGCCCCCGGCCGGCCCGGCTCCGCACCTCCACGAAGCAGAGCACGCGCCCGTCGCGGCAGACCAGGTCCACCTCGCCGCTCCGGGTGGCGTGGTTGCGGTCCAGGATGACGTACCCGCGGTGCACCAGCCAGGCCTCGGCCAGCCGCTCCGCGTCGCGCCCCTTGTCCCGGGTGGTGGGCACTCCCTACCCGGCGTGGTCCGCCGCCTCCCGGAAGAGGACATCGGCCGTTCCGTGGATGATCTGGCGCCCCTTGGCGAGCTGCTTGAGGACGCGGGCCAGGGTCTTCCGCGAGCCCTCCGGCAGGACGCCGAACGCCTCGTCGAGAACCGCCACCGACTTGCCGGCGGCGAGCCCCTGCTCGAGGAACGCCACCTTGAGCACGGCGAAGCAGACGTCCCGCTCGGGTACCCCCAGCGTCCCCGTGGGGACGAGCTTCCCGCCGGCCTGGACCTGGAGGTTCCCCCGCTCGTCCACGAAGAAGTTGGTGAGGCGCTGCCCGGAGAGCACGGGCAGGAGCTGGAGGACCCGCGGCTGAAGGGCCCGGAGCGCCGCCCCCGGGGTGAGCCCCAGGTCGGCGGAGGCCCGCTCCATGAGCGTCCGCAAGGCCTCCCCTCGTGGGGCCGGCGTCGGCTTCGACTCCACCACCGTCGCCTCGCCGAGCGGTTCGAAGGGACCGGCCTCCACCTCCCGCTCCAGCCGGGCGATCTCCTGCTCCAGGGAGTGGATGTCCCGCACGAAGCCGCCCACCCCGCTGGTGAGCTGCCCCTCCAGGACCCCGATCTCCTGCTGGACCGCCACCCGCTCCGCCTCCGCGTCGGAGGTCTCGGCGCGCGCCTGCCAGGCGGTGAACCCAGCCTCGGCCTCGTCGAGGTTGGCCCGCGCCTCCCGCGCCCGGCCGAGCAGGTCCTCGAGCTCCGCGAGCGTCGTCACTCCAGCCGCCGCCATCACGCCCCGGACCGCGGCGGTCTCCCGCTCCCAGAGCTCGAGGGCCTTCTTCTCCCGCTCGGAGAGCCATCGGGAGCGGCGCCCCGCCAGTTCCGCCGACTCGGCCCGCCCGATCCAGCGGAGCCCCTCGAACGCGGACCACCCCGTGGCGGGGATGGCTGCGAGCGCCAGCGCCCTCAGATCCGTGAAGAGTCCGGCGAGCAGCGCCACCGCGCCGACGCCCAGGCCGGCGACGAAGCCCGGCTGCTGGATCAGGGAACGGGATCCCGGTCCCGCGCTTCCCTCCTGCGCGTCCCGCTCCGCCGCCACCTTCTTGAGCGCCTCGTCGCGCCGCGCCGTGGCCCTGGTGCAGGCGGCGAGCCGGGCCGCGGGGTCGCCCAGGGCGGCCAGGGCCGTCTCCCCGGCGGCGAAGGCGGCCATGCCGGCCTGCGCGGCGCGAACCCGCTCCTTCACCTGCTCCCCGGACTTGAGCATCTCCTCCAGCTTGAAGAGGCGGGACTGAGCGGTGTCCATCTGCGACTGGAGCTGGTCCGCCGACCGTGCGTGCTCGAGCTCGGCCCGCGCGGCCTCGAGCTTCTTGCGGGACCCCTCCGGATCGGCGACGGACCGGCGCGGCGCCACGACCGACACCACGCCGGCCATCCCGCCGGGAGCCTGCCGGGACGGAAAGTCGGCGGAAGCCACGGAGAGGACCGCCGCGTAGCGCTCCGGGGACGGCGCACCGGCGGCGCGGAGCACCTCGGCGATGCGGACCGGGTCCTGGAGCACCGACTCGAAGGTCCTCTTCTCGGCGTCGTAGCGCTGGAGCTGGCACCCGCCGCCGAGGTCCCGCACCACGCGCCAGGTGACCCCGTCGTCGCCGGCGAGCGTCAGGCCGGCCCGGACCGCCCCGGGTGCGCCGGCGCCGTCCCCGCGCAGGATCGGATCGGGGGGAAGATCGGTGTGGAACAGCGCCGCGACGACACGGCGGAGCGCCGCGCCGTCACCGGCGACCACGTTGTAGCCCGCGCGAAAGAGGATCCGCCCCCGCTCGGGCGCGAATCCGCGGACACCCTGGGCTGCGATCTCGAGCAGGAGCACGTCGGCCGGGAACTGTACTCCGCGTACGGAGCGCCGGAAAGGGCTAGGCGGTCCGGCTGGACGCGCCCGGTCCCTCTTCCTGCTGCACGCGGGCGGCCTTCCCCTGGAGGTTGCGCAGGTAGTACAGGCGCGACCGGCGGACGGCGCCACGCCCCACCACCTCGATGCGGTCGATGCGGGGGCTGTGGACCGGGAAGATGCGCTCGACGCCCACGCCGTAGCTCACCTTGCGGACGGTGAACATGGCGCGCGGGCCGCCGCCGGACGAGGCGATGACCACGCCCTCGTACAGCTGGATGCGCTCCTTGTCGCCTTCCTTGATCTTCGTGTGCACCCGCACGGTGTCCCCACCACGGAAGACGGGAACGTCCTTGCGGAGATACTTGGCCTCTACGGCGGCGATTTCCTTGCGCAGCATCGTCTCATCTCCCTTACAGCTCGTCGTCGCCGGCCTCGATGAGCCGGCGGTCGTCTTCGTCCAGTTGCAGGCGCGCGAACAGATCCGGGCGCCGTTCCCGCGTGACCCGGAGCGACTCGCGCCGGCGCCACCTCTCGACGCGCCGGTGGTCCCCGGAAAGGAGGACCTCGGGGACCTCCACTCCGCGGAAGGCCGGCGGCCGCGTGTAGTGAGGGTACTCCAGGAGGGGGGCTCCGGCGAAGCTCTCCCGGCCGGCCGAGGTCTCGTTTCCGAGAACCCCAGGGACCAGGCGGGCGGCCGCGTCCACGACGCAGAGCGCCGCCAGCTCACCGCCGGTGAGCACGAAGTCCCCGCAGGAGACCTCCATGTCGACTGCCGTCCTCACGCGTTCGTCCACTCCCTCGTAGCGCCCGCAGGCGATGACGAGACGTCCGTGCTCCGCCAGCTCCTCCACCAGCCGCTGCGAGAGCGGCTCCCCCCGTGGGCTCATGAGCAGCACCCGGGCCCCGGGCAGCCGCTCACGGGCGGCCTCGATGGCGGCGGTCAGCGGCTCCGGCTTCATCACCATCCCGCCGCCCCCACCGTAGGGAGCGTCGTCGGTGACCCGGTGCTTCCCGGAGGCGTACTCGCGGATGTCGGTCACCCGCGCGTCGAGGAGCCCCGCCTCCCGCGCCTTCCCGAGGATGCTCTCGGAGAGGTACCCCTCGCACATCCGAGGGAAGAGGGTCAGGATCTCCACCTCCAGCCGCTTCACGTCGGTCTCCTCTGCGTCCCGCGTTCCTCCTCTTCGTCCAGCTCGAGCAGCCCGGGAGGCGCGTCCACCACCACCCGGCCCTGCTCCCGATCCACCGTGACCCAGGGAGCGAGCGGCACCAGCCGTTCTCCCCCGGGACCGCGGACCACCAGCACGTCCACGCCCCCGGTCACGTAGAGCTCCACCACCCGTCCCAGCTCGACCCCGCTGGCCTCGACCACCGGCATCCCCTCGAGGTCGGCCCAGAAATGGCGCCCCTCGCCGGCGTCGCCCATCTCCTCCCGCCGCCCCCACACCTCGCAGCCCCGCAGCGCCTCGGCGCCCGTCCGGTCCTCCACGCCCTCGAGGCGCGCCCACCAGATCCGCCCTTGCGGTCCGGCGGAGAGGACCTTGCGCTCGGTCTCCGCCTGGCCCGCCCTGCGGAGCGCCACGGTGCTCATCCGCGGGAGCGCACCCTCGGTTCCAGCCACCCCGACCTTGCCGTCGAGGCCGACGGCCCGGACCACCGTGCCGAGCCGGACCCAGGCCATCAGTCGAGGATGTCGACGACGGCCCGCCGACCCTCACGCCGCGCCGCCGCGTCCACCACCGTTCGGATGGCCTTGGCGGTCTTGCCGCCGCGGCCGATCACCCGCCCGAGGTCGTCCGGATCGACGGCCAGCTCGAGGACCACGCTGCGCTCGCGGTCGATGGAGTCCACGTGGACCTCGTCGGGCCGGTCCACCAACTCCCTCGCCAGCCAGAGAAGCAGGTCGCGCATGGCCGTGCCGCCCGGGAGGCCCGGGACTAGGCCGGAGCCGGGACCGCTGCCCTGGCCAGCTTGATGAGCTTTGCGACAGTGGGGCTCGGCTTGGCGCCGGCCTTGAGCCAGAAATCGACGCGGTCCACCTTGAGCTGCAGGCGGATCGGGGACTGGGTCGGGTCGTACTGGCCGACGTCCTCCAGGTAGCGGCCATCGCGCGGCTTGCGCGAGTCGGTGGCCACCACGTGGTAGAACGGCGCCTTGTGCGTTCCCGCCCTGGAAAGGCGAAGGACAACCGCCATCGGATACTCCTCCTTCCGGGCTACTCGCCCTTGGCCTTGCTGGCCTTCTTGTCGGACTTCTTCTCGGCCTTCTCGGCCTTGGCAGGCTCCTCGGCCACGACGACGCGGTCGACGAGCTCGATGATCGACATGTCGGCGTTGTCGCCGTGGCGCTTGCCCTTGTGGATGATCCGGCTGTAGCCGCCGGCGCGCGAGGCGTACCGCTCGGCGATGGGGCCGAACAGCTTCTCGATCACCTCGCCGTCGCGGACGTCGCGGAAGGCGATGCGCCGCGCGTGGGCGGTGCCCTTCTTGCCCAGGGTGATGACCTTGTCGGCGATGCGCTTCAGCTCCTTCGCCTTGGGCGTGGTGGTGACGATGCGCTCGTGGCGCAGGAGCTGGGTCACCTGGTTGCGGAACATCGCAATCCGGTGCTCGGTGGTTCGGTCGAGCCGGCGGCCGGCTACGCGGTGCTTCATCTCGGCATCTCCCTCGGAGAGTTCGTTGGACGCCTAGGCCTTGGGGGCCTGGGGCGCGGTCTTGGGGGGCCAGTTCTCGAGCTTCATGCCGAGGGAGAGCCCCATCTCGGCGAGGATCTCCTTGATCTCCTTCAGCGACTTCCGGCCGAAGTTCTTGGTCTTCAGCATCTCCGCCTCGGTCTTCTGCACCAGGTCGCCGATGGTCTTGATGTTGGCGTTCTGGAGGCAGTTGGCGCTGCGGACGGAGAGCTCGAGCTCGTCGACCGAGCGGAACAGGTTCTCGTTCATCACCTGCTCCGGGACCGTCGCGATCTCGATGGCGGGCTCCTCGGTCTCGTCGAAGTTGATGAAGATCGAGAGCTGCTCCTTCATGATCTTGGCGGCGAAGGCCACCGCGTCGGCCGGGGCCACCGAGCCGTCGGTCCAGACCTCGAGCGTGAGCTTGTCGTAGTCGGTCTGCTGGCCCACGCGGGCGTTGGTGACCTGGTAGTTCACCTTGCGGATGGGGCTGAAGAGCGCGTCGATGGGAATGGTCCCGATGGGCTGGCCCGGCACCTTGTTCCGCTCGGCCGGGACGTAGCCGCGGCCGCGCCGCGCCGTCATCTCCATGCGCACCCGCCCGCCCTCGCTGAGGGTGAGGACGTGGTGGCCGGGGTTGAGCACCTCGACCTGGCCGTCGGCGACGATGTCGCCGGCCTTGATCTCGCGCGGTCCCTCGGCCTCGATGCGGATGGTCTTCTGCTCGTTGGAGTGGATCTGGAGCAGGACCTCCTTGAGGTTGAGGATGATGTCGGTGACGTCCTCGGCCACCTCGGGGATGGCCATGAACTCGTGCTCGACCCCCTCGATCTTGACCGAGGTGACGGCGGCGCCCTGCAGGCTGGAGAGCAGCACGCGGCGCAGCGAGTTGCCGAGGGTGATCCCGAAGCCGCGCTCGAGCGGTTCGGCGACGAACTTGCCGTAGGTGTTGGTGAGGGACTCCTGGTCGACCACCAGGCCGCGAGGCTTGATGAGGTCGCGCCAGTTCTTCGTGACGATGGCGTCCGCCATGGGCTTTCTCCTTTGGCCGCCGCCCCCTCCCTTTCCTCCGCAGCCCGGCGGGGTCAGGGCGCCGTGGGGCGCGCGACGCTTCGTGTTGGAATCCGACGACGTCGGGCGCGGCCGGCAGGCCGCGCCCGGGGTATCACTTCGAGTAAAGCTCGACGATCAGCTGCTCCTGGATCGGCATGGTGATGTCCTCGCGCGACGGTGCGGTCCGCACCGTGCCCTTGAACGCCGCCTTGTCGAGCTCCAGCCAGGCCGGGACGCCGCGCCGGTCCACCGCCTCGATGGCCTCGGCGATACGGGCCACCTTCTTGCTGCGGTCGCGGACGTCCACGACGTCCCCGGTGCGCAGCTGGTAGGAGGGGATGGTGACCTTGCGGCCGTTGACGCGGAAGTGGCCGTGCTGCACCAGCTGGCGCGCCTCGTTGCGGCTGTCGGCGAAGCCGAGCCGGAACACGGCGTTGTCGAGCCGGAGCTCGAGCCCGCGCAGCAGGTTCTCACCCGTGCGCCCCTTGGCGGCGGCGGCGCCGGCGAAGGCGTGCCGGAAGCCCGACTCGAGGAGCCCGTACCTGCGCTTGACCTTCTGCTTCTCGCGCAACTGGACGCCGTATTCGCTGAACTTGATGCGGCCCTGGCCGTGCTGTCCGGGCGGGTACGGACGGCGCTCGATGGCGCACTTGTCCGTGTAGCAACGGTCGCCCTTCAGGTACATCTTGAGATTCTCGCGGCGGCAGAGCCGGCAGACGCTTTCGGTGTAACGAGCCACTGTGTTCGTCTCCTGTCCGTCTCAGACGCGCCGGCGCTTGGGGGGCCGGGTGCCGTTGTGCGGGATGGGCGTGACGTCCTTGATGAGCGAGATCTTCAGTCCGGCCGAGGCGATGGCCCGGAGCGCAGACTCGCGACCCGCGCCCGGCCCCTTGACCATGACCACAACGGCCTTGAGGCCGTGCTCCATGGCCTTGGCGGCCGCGTCGCCCGCCGCCACCTGGGCGGCGAACGGCGTGGACTTGCGCGAGCCCTTGAAGCCGCGCGCTCCGGCCGACGACCAGGACAGGACGTTCCCGGTCGGATCGGTGATGGTGATCATCGTGTTGTTGAAGGTGGAGTTGATGTACACGATCCCGCTGGCCACGTTCTTCTTGACCCGCTTCTTCCCCTTCTTCGGGGTCACGGGGGACGCGGTCACCGGCTCGATGCCGGTCAGGTTCGGGACGGGGGGGGGCGCCGACTCCTCGACCTTGGCGGGAGCCGCCTCGGCCTTCTTCACCGGCTTCTCGGCCTTCTCGGCCTGCTTCTCGTCAGCCACTCTGGCTCTCCGTTCTCTGCGAAATCACGCCGGGCATCCTAGCGGGGGGCCGGTGCGGCCGCAGCCTTGCGCACGAGGCCCCGCTTCGGGCCCTTGCGGGTGCGGGCGTTGGTGTGGGTGCGCTGGCCGCGGACCGGAAGCCCCTTGCGGTGGCGGAGGCCGCGGTAGCAGCCCAGGTCCATGAGGCGCTTGATGTTCATGGAGGTCTCTCGCCGCAGGTCGCCTTCGACCTGGGTGACGGCCTCGATGGCCTCGCGAATGTGGCGGATCTGATCGTCGTCCAGATCCTTGGTCCGCGTGACCGGGTCGATCCCCGCCTTGGCGAGGACCTTCTTGGCGGTGGCCTTCCCGATCCCGAAAATGTACTGGAGCGAGATCTCGACGCGCTTTTCTGCGGGGAGGTCGACGCCGGCGATACGAGCCATTCCTCTGTCTCCGGTTCTCCGGGTCTAGCCCGAGGCTAGCCCTGGCGCTGCTTGTGGCGGGGATTCGCCGCGCAGATGATCCGCACGACGCCCTTGCGCTTCACGACCTTGCACTTGTCGCAGATCTTCTTCACCGACGCGCGGACCTTCATGACCTTGTCACCCGACCGAAAAGTTCTGGCACGAGACGAAAAGCCCCGCCGTGCCTGCCGGCGGGACCGTCGGAGGCGCCTTGCCCCCTCGAGTTTCCTCGACTCCTGACGCACCCGGACCACACACATCGGCCCGATGCGAAGGGCGCCCTATAACATGCGAAATTCTGCCATGCAAGCGCCACATGATCCTAGGCCCCGGGGAACTCAGATCCCCGACCGGGTGAGTATCTCCGGACCCGTCTCCGTGATGGCCACGGTGTGCTCGAAATGGGCCGAAAGCCTACCGTCCTCGGTGACTGCGGTCCAGCCGTCCCCCAGGGTCCGGACCCCGGGCAGCCCCGCGTTCACCATCGGCTCGATGGCCAGGACCAATCCGGGGCGCATCCAGGCTCCGGTGCCGGGCTCCCCGAAGTTGGGCACCTGGGGCGGCTCGTGGAGCTTTCGCCCGATCCCGTGCCCGACGAACTCGCGGACCACCGAGAACCCACGGGCCTCGGCGCTGCGCTGGACGGCGGCTCCGATGTCCCCCACCCTGCCGCCCGGCAGGGCAGCCGCGACCCCGGCGTCGAGAGCCTCCCGGGTGGCGGCCAGCAACCGCTCGGCCTCCGGGCTCCCCTGCCCCACCAGGACGGTCTCGGCTGCGTCCCCGTGGAATCCACCCAGGATGGCGCCAAAGTCGAGCCCCACCAGGTCCCCGTCGCGCAGGATGCGGCTCTCGGAGGGGATCCCGTGGACCACCTCGTCGTTCACCGAGATGCAGACGCTGGCCGGGTAGCCCAGGTAGCCCTTGAAGGCCGGAACGGCGCCCAGCGCCCGGGTGCGGGCCTCGGCGAGCCGGTCGAGCTCTGCCGTGGAGACGCCGGCGACCGCGGCCGCCGCGACCTCGTCGAGCACGGTGCGGACGATCCGCCCCGCGTCGCGCATCCGCGCGAGGTCGTCGGCCGACTTGAGCTGCACTAGGACGCCCGGCCCAGGACCCGCAGGGCCGCGGCGAGAACCTCGTCGGGCGCGCCGGTCCCGGCCACCTCCGACAGGCTGCCCCGCTCGTGGTAGTAGCGCTTGAGCGGCTCGGTCTTGGAGTCGTACTCCCGCAGACGGCGGGCCACCGTCTCGGCCTTGTCGTCGTCGCGCTGGACGAGCGCGGCGCCCTCGCGGTCGCAGGCGCCGGCCGTGCGGGGCGGGTTGGCGGTGACGTGGTAGACCGCGCCACAGGTCGGGCAGCTGCGCCGGCCGCTCATGCGGTCCACCAGGAGCTCCTGGGCGATCTCGTAGGAGACCGCCCGGTCGAGCTTTCGACCCATCGAGACCAGGACCTGGTCGAGGAAGCCGGCCTGCGCCGTGGTGCGGGGGTAGCCGTCGAGGATGAAGCCGCCGGCCACGTCCGGGCGCGAGAGCCGGTCCTTCACCATGGCGTTGGTGACGTCGTCGGGCACGAGGCCGCCCGAGGACATGATGGCGTCCACGGTCTTCCCGAGCTCGGTGCCCCGCGCCTTGTGGTCGCGGAACATGTCGCCCGTGGAGATGTGCGGGATCTGCAGCTTGCTGGCCAGCAGCTTGGCCTGCGTGCCCTTGCCGGCGCCCGGAGGTCCCAAGAGGATGAGGATCATGCGGCTCTCCCGGTGCGCCGGCCGGCGCGTCTAGGCGTTCATGCCGGTCGCCGTGGCGCGCCCGCGGATGCGGGGGCCGCGCGGCCCGGTGAACCCCTCGTAGTGGCGGGTGATGAGGTGCCCCTCGATCTGCTGCACGGTGTCGAGGGCCACGCCCACCACGATGAGCAGCGCCGTGCCGCCGAAATAGAAGGGCACGCCGAACTGGTTGATGAGCACCGTGGGCAGGATGCTCACCGCCGAAAGGTAGAGGGCGCCGCCGAAGGTGATGCGCGAGAGGACGTAGTCGATGTACTCGGCCGTCTTCTTGCCGGGGCGGATGCCCGGGATGTAGCCGCCGTACTTCTTGAGGTTGTCGGCCACGTCCACCGGGTTGAAGGTCACCGCGGTGTAGAAGTAGGCGAAGAAGATGATGAGCACGACGTAGAAGGTGTTGTAGACCCAGCCGCCCGGCTGCATGAGGTCGGAGACCCGCTGCAGGAAGGGGAACCAGGAGGCCAGCGTGGCCGGGAAGAGCAGCACCGAGCTGGCGAAGATGGGCGGGATGACGCCCGAGGTGTTCACCTTGAGCGGAAGGTGGGTGCTCTGGCCGCCGTAGGTGCGCCGGCCCACCACCCGCTTGGCGTATTGCACGGGGATGCGCCGCTGGGCCCGCTCCACGAAGGTGATGAAGGCGATCACCGCCACCATGACCGCGACCAGGATGACCAGGCGAAGCTCGTCCATGCCCGCGCCCGGAGCCTTGTAGGCCGCGTAGAGCTGGAAGATGGCGTCGGGCATGCGGGCCACGATGCCCGCGAAGATGATGAGCGAGATGCCGTTGCCGATGCCGCGCTCGGTGATCTGCTCGCCCATCCACATGATGAAGGCGGTGCCGGCCGAGAGCGTGATGACCGTCATGATCCGGAAGGACCAGCCCGGCGTGGTGACCACGGCGAGCCCGGAGGGATCGCGCAGCGACTCGAGGTAGGTGGCGATGCCGATGCCCTGGATGCCGGCCAGGATCACCGTGCCGTAGCGGGTGTACTGGGTGATGCGCTTGCGGCCGACCTCGCCCTCCTTCTGCATCTTCTCGAGCGCCGGCACAACGACGGTGAGGAGCTGAAGGATGATGGAGGCCGACACGTACGGCATGATGCCGAGCGCGAAGATGGAGAGCTGCTCGAGCGCGCCGCCGGAGAAGAGGTTGAAGAGGCCGAGCAGGCCGCCCTGGGAGGCCACGACCTTGCGCATGGCGACGCGGTCCACCCCGGGCGTGCTGACGAAGACGCCCAGGCGGTAGACCGCGAGCATCCCCACGGTGAAGAGGAGCCGCTTGCGCAGCTCGGGGACCCGGAAGATGTTGGCCAGACTGTTGGTGAGCATCCCGTTATCCCCCCACGCCGCCTACGCCTTGCCCTTGGCCTTGGCCTTCTTCTCGGCCTTCTCGGCCTTCTGCTTGTCGCCCATGGTCTGGCGCGCCGGCAGGTTCTCCACCTTGCCGCCAGCCTTCTCGATGGCCTCGCGCGCCCCGGCGGTGACCCGCTCGACGCGGACGGTGTAGGCCCCGGTGAGCTCGCCCTTGCCGAGCACGACCACGCCGTCGCCCTTGCCGCGGGCCAGCCCGGCCCCCTTCAGGGCCTGGAGGTCCACGACGCTCCCGGCCGGCAGCAGGCCGAGGTCGGTCACCTGGACCTCCTCGAACTCGAGCCGGAAGTGGTTGGTGAACCCGAACTTCGGGAGGCGGCGCTGCAGCGGCATCTGACCGCCCTCGAAGCCCTCGAAGTGCATGTTGCCGGAGCGGGCCTTCTGGCCCTTGCCGCCGCGGCCGGCGGTCTTGCCAAGGCCGGAGCCCTGGCCGCGACCGACGCGCTTGCGGACCTTGGTGGCGCCGCGAGGCGCCTTCAGCTGGTTCAGCGAAGACATGAGCTTCCCTTTCTACACTCGTTGGAGCGGGGGGCGCCGCGCGCCCTCACGCGCCCTTCGACTTCCTGGCCAGGCGGCCCACCGGCGCCGGGGCGTCCACGCGCTCCCAGGCGAGAAGATACCCCACCTTGCGGATCATCCCCATGGTTGCAGGGTTGTCGGGGAGGATCTTCGTCGAATTGGTCTTCTTCAGACCCATTCCCGTCACGGTTGCCCGCTGGTCCGCCGGGATCCCGGAGAGTCCGTGCTTCAAAGTCACCTTGATGGCTGCCATCTCGTGTCCCCTGCCCTATTCCGTCATTTCGGCGATGGTCTTGCCGCGCATCTGCGCGACGCGGTCTGCATTGCGAAGCCGCTTGAGCCCTTCGACCGTGGCCTTGAGCACGTTGTGCGGATTGCGCGACCCCTGGCTCTTGGTGAGCACGTTGCGCACCCCGGCGGCCTCGAGCACGGCGCGGACGGCGCCGCCGGCGATCACGCCGGTGCCCTCGCTGGCCGGCTTGAGGAGCACCTTCCCGGCGCCGAAGTGACCGATCACCTGGTGCGGGATGGTGGTCCCGGACATGGGCACCTTGAAGACGTTCTTCTTGGCCTGCTCGCCGCCCTTGCGGATGGCTTCCGGCACCTCGTTGGCCTTTCCCAGGCCGATGCCGACGTGCCCCTGGCCGTCGCCGACCACGATGAGGGCGGAGAAGCTGAAGCGCCGGCCGCCCTTGACCACCTTGGCGACGCGGTTGATGTGGACCACGCGGTCCGTCAGATCGAGATCGTTCACGTTGATGGGAGCAGCCATTCGTCCCTCAATCCTAAAGTGTCTAGAACTTGAGGCCGGCCTCGCGGGCGGCCTCCGCCACCGCGGCGACACGGCCGTGGTAGTCGAAACCGTTTCGATCGAAGACCACGTGGGTGACGCCCTTGTCGAGCGCCATCCTGGCGACCGTCGTCCCGACCTTCTTGGCGGCGGCGGTCTTGTCGTCTTCCTTCACCGCCTCGCGCAGCGCCTTGGACGTCGTCCCGGCGAAGGCGATGGTGGTGCCGGCCACGTCGTCCACCAGCTGGGCGTAGATGTGGTTCAGGCTCCGGTAGACGGTGAGGCGCGGACGCTCCGCGGTGCCCGACAGCTTCTTGCGGATTCGCGCCTTGCGCTTCTCGCGCGGGGTGACCTTCTCTGCCATGTTTGCTCCTCCTTGCGCCGGCGCAGACCCAGCCGGCACATGAGCGGGCGGCCGCTAGGCCGCGCCGGTCTTGCCTTCCTTGCGGCGGATGATCTCGGTGCTGTACTTGATGCCCTTGCCCTTGTACGGCTCGGGCGGCCGGAGCTCGCGGATGCGGGCAGCGGTCATTCCAACCAGGTGCTTGTCGGCGCCGCGGACCGTGACCTTGGTCTGCTTCGGATCGACCTCGGCGGTGATCCCCTCCGGGAGCTTGAAGACCACCGGGTGGGAGAAGCCAAGGATGAAGTTGATCTCCTTGCCCTTCCCCTCGGCCTTGAAGCCGACCCCGACGATGTCGAGGGTCTTCTCGTAGCCCTTGGTGACCCCGTCGATGGCGTTGCGCACGAGCGTGCGCGTCAGCCCGTGGAGCGAGCGGGCCAGCGTGGACTCGTCGGGGCGGAGGACCAGCACCTCGCCCTTGTCCACCTGGAACTTCATCAGGGCGTTGGCCTTGAACGAGGTCTTGCCCTTGGGCCCCTCGACCTTCACCGTGGTTCCATCCACGATGACCTTGACCTTTTCCGGGATCTTGACCGGAAGCTTTCCGATGCGGGACATGGATGCTCCTACCAGACGGTGCAGATGAGCTCGCCGCCCACCTTCTGCTTGCGGGCCTCCCGATCGACCATGACGCCCTTCGAGGTCGAGAGGATGGCGATGCCCATTCCGTTGAGGACGCGGGGAATCTGGGCGGTGTCCACGTAGCGCCTCAGGCCGGGCTTGGAGACCCGCTTGATGTCGCTGATGGCGGGCTCTCGGTCCTGCCCGTACTTGAGGAGGATGGTGATGGCCCCCTGGTGCCCGTCGTCCTTGTGCAGGACGAAGTCCAGGATGAAGCCCTCGGCCTTCAGCACCTCGGCGATGCGCGCCTTGAGGTTGGAGGCCGGGACCAGCACCTTCTCGTGACGCGCGGAGGATGCATTCCGCACGCGGGTGAGCATGTCGCCAATGGGATCCGTGAAGCTCATCGATGAGTCTCCCTACCAGCTCGACTTGATGACGCCGGTGACTTCGCCCCGGAGCGCGCGATTGCGGAAGCAGATGCGGCACATCTGGAACTTGCGCAGGAATGCGCGGGGCCGCCCGCAGATCGGGCAGCGGTTGTACTGGCGCACGGGGAACTTCAACTTGCGTGCCGCCTGCGCCATCTTCGAAAGCTTTGCCATCGTGTCCGTCTCCTGGTCCGGCTACTGGCGGAAGGGCATGCCGAGGTGGCGGAGGAGGACTCTGCCCTCCTCGTCGTTCCGCGCCGTGGTGACCACGGTGATGTTGAGTCCCTTGATCTTCTCGACCTTGTCGTAGTTGATCTCCGGGAAGATGATCTGCTCCTTCACCCCGAGGGTGTAGTTGCCCTTCCCGTCGAACGCCTTGGGCGACACGCCCTTGAAGTCACGCACGCGCGGCAGCGCCACGTTGAGCAACCGGTCCAGGAACTCGTAGGCACGGTTCCCGCGCAGGGTGACCATGGCCCCGATGCTCTGCCCCTGGCGGAGCTTGAAGTTCGCGATGGACTTGCGGGCCTTGGTCACCACCGGCTTCTGCCCGGTGATGGCGGTCAGCTGCTCCAGCGACGCATCCAGGATCTTGCCGTTCTGGATGGCCTCGCCAAGCCCCATGTTGACCACGACCTTCTCCAGCCGAGGAGCCTGCATCGGGTTCTTCAACCCGAGCTCCTTGACCAGTTCAGGCCGGATCTCCTTCTCGAACCGTTCCTTCAGACGCGCTGCCATCGTTCGCTCCTTGCCTTCGTCCGGGGCCTAAGGCCTCCGGGCGATGCGTTCGTTCCCTACTCGAACCGCTGCTTGCACTTCTTGCAGGCCCGCACCCGGCGGCCGTCCTCCCGGGTGGCGTGGGCCACGCGGGTGGGCTTGCCGCACTTCGGGCACACCACCATGACGCTGGAGAGGTGGATGGTGCCGGCCTTCTCGATGATGCCGCCGTCCGGGTTGACCTGGCTGCGCCCCTTCTTGAGGTGGCGCTTCACCGTCATGAGCTTCTCGATCCGGACCCGGCTCTTCTCGTGAAGGACCTCGAGCACCTTGCCCGACTTGCCCTTCTCCTTGCCGGAGAGGACCTTCACCGTGTCGTTCTTGTGGACGTCCATGGCCTACAGAACCTCCGGCGCCAGGCTGATGATCTTCATGAACTTGCGGGCGCGCAGCTCGCGGGCCACCGGCCCGAAGATGCGGGTCCCGACCGGCTCGAGGTCCTTGTTGATGAGGACCGCCGAGTTGCCGTCGAAGCGGATGTAGCTGCCGTCGGGGCGCCGCACCTCGCGCGCCGTGCGCACGATGACGGCCCGGGCGACCTCGCCCTTCTTGACCTTCGACTGCGGGATGGCCTCCTTCACCGAGACCACGATGACGTCGCCCAGGGACGCGTACTTGCGCCGCGAGCCGCCCAGCACCTTGATGCACTGGACCTTCTTGGCGCCCGAGTTGTCGGCGACGTCCAGGATCGTCTGCTGCTGGATCATGGCTAGACCTCCGGGCCCTTCTCGATGATCTCGGCCACCCGCCACCGCTTGTCCTTGGACATGGGGCGCGTCTCGACGATCCGGACCTTGTCGCCGGCCTTGGAGGTCTCGCCCTCGTCGTGCGCCTTGTAGCGCTCGGCGCGGCGGATGATCTTGCCGTACTTGCGGTCGGCGGTGCGGCGTTCCACCCGCACCACGACGGTCTTCTGCATCTTGCTCGAGACCACCACCCCGACGCGGGACTTGGCCTTGCCGCGTTCCATGACTACTCCTTCTCGCCCTTGCGGTTCTCGGTCTTCGCCTTGCGGACGACGCCCAGCTGCTTCTCGCGCGCCAGCGTCCTGCAGCGCGCCACCAGGCGCCGGGTCTTGGCGAGGTCGGCGGTCGAGTCCAGCACGCCGGTGTTGAGCTTGCTCTTCATCTCGAACATCTGCTGCTTGAGCTCGGCGACGCGCGCCTCGAGCTCCTCGGTGGACAGCTGGCGCAGTTCGGTGTTGGTCGACATGTCGCCTCCTACAGGGTCACGCCGCGCTTCACCAGCTTGGTGGAGACGGGCAGCTTGTGGGCGGCCAGCGAGAAGGCCTTGGCGGCCTGGTCGTCGGTGACACCCTCGATCTCGAACAGCACGCGCCCGGGCTTGATGACGGCCACGTAGTACTCCACCGGCCCCTTGCCGGTGCCCATGCGGGTCTCGGCGGGCTTCTTGGTGATGGGCTTGTCCGGGAAGACCCGGATCCAGAGCTTCCCGCCCCGCTTCACGTAGCGGCTGATGGCGACGCGGGCGGCCTCGATCTGGCGGCTGGTCAGCCAGCCGCACTCGGTGGCCGACAGGCCGAACGAGCCCTGGTTGAGCTCGGAGCCGCGGTAGGCCTTGCCCCGCATGCGCCCCTTCATCATCTTCCGGTACTTCGTCCTCGCCGGCTGCAGCATTTCTGGTTCTCCTGGAAGTGTTCCCGACGGGGAAGGCTAGGCCCGACCGCCGACCCCGGCCCGCGGCGCCTTGGCCGACTGGGGCAGGACCTCGCCGCGCATGATCCAGACCTTCACGCCGATCTTGCCGTAGGTGGTCTTGGCCTCGGCGAACCCGTAGTCGATGTCGGCGCGCAGGGTGTGGAGGGGAACGCGACCCTCGCGGTACCACTCGTAGCGCGCCATCTCGGAGCCGCCCAGGCGGCCCGAGGTTGCCACGCGGATGCCCTTGGCCCCGAACTTGAGCGCGGTCTGCACCGCCTTCTTCATGGCGCGGCGGAAGGCGATGCGGCGCTCGAGCTGGGTGGCGATGTTCTCGGCCACCAGCTGCGCGTCGGTCTCGGCCTTCCGGACCTCGACGACGTTCAGGTAGACCTCGTTCTCGGTGAGGGCCTGGAGGTCCTTCTTGATGGTCTCGATCCCCGCCCCGCGCTTCCCGATGACGATGCCCGGGCGCGCCGTGTGGACGTTGATCTTCACCTTGTTGGCGGCACGCTCGATCTCGATCCTGGAGATGCCGGCCTGGCCGAGCTTCTCCTTCACGAACTCACGGATCTTGATGTCCTCGTGCAGCCACTTGGCGTAGTTCTTCTCCTCGTACCACTTCGACTCCCAGGTCCGGATGACCCCGAGACGAAACCCGATCGGATGGACTTTCTGACCCACGTGATCTCCTTGCGGCGCGCTTACGCGCGCCCCGCGATGCCGAGTTCCACGTAGACGTGGCTCGTCTTCTTGTCGATCCGGGTGGCCCGTCCCATGGCGCGCGGCATGAAGCGGCGGGTCTTGGGGCCGTGGTCCACGGTGAGCGTCTTCACGAACAGCGCGTCCACGTCGACGCGGCCGCCCTTGTTCTCGGCGTTGGCCACCGCCGACCGGAGCAGCTTGGCGAGGTGCGGCGCGGCCGCCTGCGGCGTGAACTTGAGCATGGCCAGCGCGGCGCCGACCGGCATCCCGCGCACGTGGTCGGCGACCAGCCGGACCTTGCGGGGGGTGACGCGGAGCTGGCGCAGCGAGGCGTGCGGCCCCGGCTTGGGGCGGGCCGCCTCGGTGCGGGCGCGCCGCTCCTTGCGGGTGACCTTGACCTTGCGGCCAGGGGCCGGGGTCGCGGCGGTCTTCTTCTGGGTGTCGGCCATGTCCGTCCTCTACCTCTTCGGAGGCGGCGCGGAAGGTGCCGCGACCGCCTTCTTCTCGCCGGTGTGCCCGTGGAAGGTGCGGGTCGGGGAGAACTCGCCGAGCTTGTGCCCGACCATGTTCTCCTGGACGAACACCGGCACGAACTTCCGCCCGTTGTGGACCGCGAACGTGTGGCCCACGAAGTCCGGCATGATGGTGCTCCGCCGGGACCAGGTCTTGATGACCGACTTCTTGCTCCCCTTGTTCGCGTCCTCCACCTTCTTGAGGAGGTGCTTGTCGGCGAAGGGGCCCTTCTTGATGGAACGCGCCATGTGTCTTCAGTCCTCGCCGCTACGTTGCCTGGCTGCGCACGCCCCGCTTGCGGGGCGAAACGATGTACTTGTCCGTGCGGCGGTTGTTGCGGGTCTTGAGTCCCTTGGTCTTCTGTCCCCAGGGCGAGACCGGGTGCGGATTGCCCTGACCGGACTTGCCCTCACCGCCGCCGTGCGGGTGATCGACCGGGTTCATCGCCAGGCCGCGGACGGTGGGGCGGATGCCCCTCCAGCGCGACTTGCCGGCCTTGCCCACGCGGATGCTGGCGTTCTCGATGTTCGAGAGCTGGCCCACCGTCGCCCGGACCACCTGCAGGACCTTGCGGATCTCTCCGGAGGGCATGCGGATCTGGGCGTAGTCGCCCTCCTTGGCCATGACCTGCCCGAAGGAGCCGGCGGTGCGGATGAGCTTGGCGCCCGAACCGGGCTGCAGCTCGAGCCCGTGGATCTGGGTGCCGAGCGGCATGCCGCGGATGGGGAGCGTGTTGCCGGGCCGGATGTCCACGGAGTCGCCGGACACCAGCTGGTCGCCCACGTTGACCCCGAGCGGCGCCAGGATGTAGCGCTTCTCCCCGTCCTTGTAGTGGAGAAGCGCGATCCGCGCGGTGCGGTTGGGGTCGTACTCGATGGTGGCGACCTTGGCCGGGACCCCGTCCTTGTCGCGCCGCCAGTCGATCACCCGGTAGCGCTGCTTGTGGCCGCCGCCGATGTGACGCGTGGTGATGTGACCGTGCGCGTTGCGTCCGCCGGTCCGCTTCTTCGAGCGGGTCAGCTTCTTCTCGGGACGGTCCCTGGTGATCTCGGCGAAGTCGGCCACCGTCATGTGACGGCGGGCTGCGCTGGTCGGCTTGTAGCTCTTGACGCCCATGCTCGTTCCCCTGGCCTACTTCCCCTCGAAGAGGGCGATGGTGTCGCCTTCCTTGAGGGTGACGATGGCCTTCTTCCAGTTGGGACGGCGGCCAACCTGCCGGCCGACGCGCTTGTTCTTGCCCCGGGCGATCGAAGTGCGCACCGCGGTGACCTTCACCGAGAAGAGCTTCTCGACCGCGCCCTTGACCTGGATCTTGGTGGACTCGCGGTGCACCTGGAAGGCGTACTGACGCTCGGCCTCGCGGCCGCGCTCCGCCTTCTCGCTGATGATGGGTCGGACGATCACGTCCTGGACGGTCAGGTTCATGAGAGCGCCTCCTCCACCTTCCTGGCCGAATCGGCGGTCAGCACCAGGTACTCGTGGCCCAGGATGTCGTACACGTTCAGTCCCTGGGTGGCCAGGAAGTCGAAGCCCACCAGGTTGCGAATCGACTTCTGCAGCGCGGCGTTCTCGGCTCCGTCCACCACCAGGGCCTTCTTCACGCCGAGCTTCCCCAGCACCTGGGCGGCGGCGGCGCTCTTCGGCGCCTCCGGGGCCCAGCGATCCACGATGAGGATCTTCTGCTCGGAGTTGCGCAGCGCGAGCGCCGAGCGGAGCGCGGCCTTCCGGACCTTGCGCGGCACGTCGTAGGAGTAGTCCCTGGGCTTCGGGCCCATGGCCTTCCCGCCGCCGACGAACTGGCTGGCGCGGATCGAGCCGGCGCGGGCCCGGCCGGTGCCCTTCTGCTTCCAGGGCTTCTTGCCTCCGCCGGACACCAGGGAGCGGTTCTTCACCGCGTGCGTTCCGGAACGGTCGGATGCGAGCTTGGCCTTCACGACCTCCCAGAAGAGGTGCTCGTTCACCGGGCCTGCGAAGACCTCGTCCTTGAGGTCGATCTCGCCGACCTTCGTCCGGTCGAGGCTGTAGACGTCGAACTTTGCCATGGCGTCCTCGACTACTTGATCTCCACGTCAACACCCGCCGAGAGATCCAGCTTCATGAGCGCGTCCAGAGTCTGGGACGTGGGCTCCTGGATCTCGAGAAGCCGCTTGTGCGTGCGGATCTCGAACTGCTCGCGCGACTTCTTGTCGACGTGCGGGCTGCGGAGGACGGTGAACTTGTTGATCCGGGTGGGGAGCGGGATCGGACCGGCCACCTTGGCGCCGGTCCGCTTCGCGGTCTCCACGATCTCGCCGGCCGACTGGTCGAGCAGCTTGTAGTCGTAGGCCTTGAGCCGGATGCGGATCTTCTGCATTGCCATCTTCACGTCCTCGGCTTCTGGCCCCGGCGCGGCGCGGCCGAACTGCACCGCCGTTCGCCGGGGCTGCCTCTTCCTTGTTTACAGGATCACTTCAGCGACGACGCCCGAGCCCACCGTGCGACCACCCTCGCGGATGGCGAACCGGAGCTCCTTCTCCATCGCGATGGGCGTGATGAGCTCCACGTCCATCCCGATGTTGTCACCCGGCATCACCATCTCGACCCCCTTGGGGAGCTCGATGGAACCGGTCACGTCCGTGGTGCGGAAGTAGAACTGGGGCCGGTAGCCGTTGAAGAACGGGGTGTGACGTCCCCCCTCCTCCTTCGTGAGCACGTAGACCTCTGCCTTGAACTTGGTGTGCGGCGTGATGGAGCCGGGCTTGGCGAGCACCTGGCCGCGCTCGATCTCCTCGCGCTTCAGGCCGCGGAGCAGCGCGCCGATGTTGTCGCCGGCCTCGCCCTGGTCCAGCAGCTTGCGGAACATCTCCACGCCGGTGACCACGGTCTTGGCGGTGGGCTTGAGACCCACGACCTCGATCTCCTCGCCGACCTTGACGATGCCACGCTCGACGCGGCCGGTGGCCACCGTCCCGCGGCCGGAGATGGAGAACACGTCCTCCACCGGCATCAGGAACGGCTTGTCCTTGGCGCGAAGGGGCTGCGGGATGTAGGTGTCGATGGCCTCCATGAGGCGGGCGATCGACGGCTCGCCCAGGTCACCCTTGTCGCCCTCGAGCGACTTGGTCGCCGAGCCGCGGACGATGGGGGTCTTGTCCCCGGGGAAGTTGTACTTGGTGAGGAGCTCGCGGACCTCGAGCTCGACCAGGTCGAGCAGCTCCGGGTCGTCCACCATGTCCACCTTGTTCAGGTAGACCACGATGTAGGGCACGCCGACCTGGCGGGCCAGGAGGATGTGCTCGCGGGTCTGGGGCATCGGGCCGTCGGCCGCGGAGACCACCAGGATGGCGCCGTCCATCTGCGCTGCGCCGGTGATCATGTTCTGCACGTAGTCGGCGTGACCCGGGCAGTCCACGTGCGCGTAGTGCCGGTTCTTGGTCTGGTACTCGACGTGGGCGGTCGCGATGGTGATGCCGCGCGCCTTCTCCTCGGGGGCCTTGTCGATCTGGTCGTAGGCCATGAAGGCGGCCAGGCCCTGCTGGGCCGCCACCTTGGTGATGGCGGCGGTCAGGGTGGTCTTGCCGTGGTCCACGTGGCCGATCGTTCCGACGTTCACGTGGGGCTTGCTGCGGCTGAATTTTTCCTTGGCCATGTGTCCTCTCCTCCGTCGTTGCGCGCCGGACTACTTGGTTGGGGCGGCAGCTCCCTTGCTCTTCGTGATGATGGTCTCTGCGATGCTGTTCGGTACCTGGGCGTAATGCCCGAACTGCATGGTGTAGGTCGCACGCCCCTGCGTCTTGGAGCGGAGGTCCGTGGCGTAGCCGAACATCTGGGCCAGCGGGACCTGGGCGGTGATGGCCTGGACCCCGGACCGCGGGTTCATACCCTGGATCTTGCCGCGACGCGAGTTGAGATCGCCGATGACGTCGCCCATGAAGCTGTCGGGGGTGACGACCTCGACGTCCATGATGGGCTCGAGCAGGACCGGGGTGGCCCTGGCGGCGCCGTCCTTGAAGCCCATCGAGCCGGCGATCTTGAAGGCCATCTCGGACGAGTCCACGTCGTGGTACGAGCCGTCGAAGACCTCGACCTTGAGGTCCACCATGGGGAACCCGGCCAGGATGCCGCCGGTCATGGCCTCCTCGATGCCCTTGCGGATGGGCTCGACGAACTCCTTGGGGATGGAGCCGCCCACCGTCTCGTTCTCGAAGGTGAAGCCCTTGCCGGGCTCCTGCGGGATGAGGCGCAGCCAGCAGTGGCCGTACTGGCCGCGGCCGCCGGTCTGACGGATGTAGCGCCCCTCCGACTCGATCTGCCGGGTGATGGTCTCGCGGTAGGCCACCTGGGGCTTGCCCACGTTGGCCTCGACCTTGAACTCGCGGAGCATGCGGTCCACCAGGATCTCCAGGTGGAGTTCCCCCATGCCGCGCATGATGGTCTGCCCGGTCTCCTCGTCGGTGTGGACCCGGAAGCTGGGGTCCTCCATCTGGAGACGCTGCAGGGCGACGCCCATCTTGTCCGAGTCGGCCTTGGTCTTGGGCTCGACGGCCACCGAGATGACAGGCTCGGGGAACTCCATCTTCTCGAGGATGACCTGCTTGTCCTCGTCGCAGAGGGTGTCGCCGGTGGTGGTGGAGCGCAGGCCGACCGCCGCCGCGATGTCGCCGGCGAGGACTTCCTTGATCTCCTCGCGCTTGTTGGCGTGCATCTGCAGCAGGCGGCCCACCCGCTCCTTCCGGTCGCGGGAGGCGTTGTAGACGTAGGAGCCGCTCTCCAGCTTGCCGGAGTAGACACGGAAGAAGGTGAGGTTGCCCACGAACGGGTCGTTCATGAGCTTGAAGGCGAGCGCGGAGAAGGGCTCGGTGTCGGCGGTGTTGCGGATGACGTCGACGCCCTTGGGCGTGATGCCGTGGACGGGGGGCTTGTCCACCGGGCTGGGCAGGTAGTCCACGACGGCGTCGAGGAACTGCTGCACGCCCTTGTTCTTGAAGGCCGTCCCGCAGATGACCGGGAAGAACTTCATGTCGATGGTGCCCTTGCGCAGCCCGCGCTTCACCTCTTCGTTGGTGAGCGGGTGGCCGTCGAGGTACTTGGCCATCAGGTCGTCGTCGGCCTCGGCCACGGCCTCCTCGATGGCCTGCCGGTACTCCTTGGCCTGCTCGAGCAGGTCGGCCGGGATCTCGATCTCCTGGTAGCCGGCGCCCATGGTCTCGTCGTCGAAGGTGATGCCCTTCATCTTGACGAGGTCCACCATGCCGCGGAACTTGTCCTCGGCCCCGATGGGGAAGTGCAGCGGGACCGGGCGGGCCCCCAGCTTCTCCTTGATGGAGGCCACCGAGGCGTAGAAGTCGGCGCCCACGCGGTCCATCTTGTTGATGAAGCAGGCGCGGGGGACCTTGTACTTGTCGGCCTGGCGCCACACCGTCTCGGACTGGGGCTCGACGCCGCTCACCGCGTCGAAGACCGCCACGGCGCCGTCGAGGACGCGCAGCGAGCGCTCCACCTCGATGGTGAAGTCCACGTGGCCGGGGGTGTCGATGATGTTGATGCGGTGCTCGCGCCAGAAGCAGGTGGTGGCCGCGCTGGTGATGGTGATGCCGCGCTCGCGCTCCTGCTCCATCCAGTCCATGACGGCCGTGCCCTCATGGACCTCGCCGATCTTGTGGGTGACCCCGGTGTAGAAGAGGATCCGCTCGGTCGTGGTCGTCTTGCCGGCATCGATGTGCGCCATGATGCCGATGTTCCGGTAGCGCTCGATTGGGGTAACGCGGGCCATGTTCTCTATCCTTCGAACCGTTCGAACCGTTGCGTACGGAAACCCGACGTCGCCTGGCGACGTCCCGACCTGACCGAGCTGTCAAAGAACCTTCGGGTCCCTCTGGGCCCCGGCCGACCGAGTCGGCGTCTTCGATCCTCGATTCTCCTCCCGGACTACCAGCGGTAGTGCGCGAACGCCTTGTTCGCTTCCGCCATCTTGTGGGTGTCCTCGCGCTTCTTCACCGCGTTGCCGCGGTTGTTGGCGGCGTCGAGGATCTCCCCGGCCAGCTTCTCGACCATGGTCTTCTCGCCGCGGGACGAGGCATACTCGATGAGCCAGCGCATCGCCAGTGCCGTGCGCCGGTCCTGGCGGACCTCCACGGGAACCTGGTAGGTGGCGCCGCCCACGCGGCGGGACTTGACCTCGACCACCGGCTTCACGTTGTCGAGGGCCTTCTTGAAGACCTTGAGGGGGTCGTCCTTGAGGCGGTTCTCGACCACGGCGAAGGCGCCGTAGATGATCCGCTCGCCGGTGGACTTCTTGCCCTCGCGCATCAGGTTGTTGATGAACTTGGCCACGGTCCGATCCTGGAACTTGGGATCGGGCAGGATCTTCCGCTTCTCGACTACGCGACGACGGGGCATCGGATCCTCTGCCTAGCTCGGGCGCTTGGCGCCGTACTTCGAGCGGCTCTGCTTGCGGCCCTGGACGCCCACTGCGTCGAGGGTCCCGCGGATGATGTGGTAGCGGACGCCGGGGAGGTCCTTCACGCGCCCTCCGCGGATGAGCACCACCGAGTGCTCCTGGAGATTGTGGCCGACGCCGGGGATGTAGCTCGTGACCTCGAAGCCGTTGGTGAGGCGGACGCGCGCCACCTTGCGAAGGGCCGAGTTGGGCTTCTTCGGGGTGGTGGTGTAGACGCGCGTGGCCACGCCACGCTTCTGGGGAGACTCCACCAGCGCGGGAGCCTTCCTCTTGGTCTTGAGCTTCTCGCGGCCCTTGCGGACCAGCTGGCTGATCGTCGGCATTCGATCCGGTTCTTTCCTGAGGCGCGGCGGGCGAACCCGGTGCACCTGCGACGGCTTCATCGTCAAAAAGGGCGCGAATTATACGGTTCGGCCTCGGGAAGTCAAGGCCTTCCGGTTCTCCCCGGAGACGATTTTCGCACCACGGTCCCTCCGACGAGCAGGCTTCCAGCCGCCGGAGGCTTCGATGGCACGGCGCATCGCCGTTGAGGCGGGCAACCTACTCGCCTCGCCCTCGGATGTAAAGCCCCACCGCGATGCGTCACGCGGGGGGCGGCCGAGGAGGGAGCCCCGGTAGACGCGGAGCTCCAGCCGCCGGTGGGTGAGCAGGCGCGTCACCACGGCCACTTCCTCCCCGACCTCGACCCGGAACCCCAGCTCCGCCCGGCCCCTGCTGCGGAGCAACCCGGCCGGGTCCTCCCCTTCCGGGACCACGATCCCCGGCAGCCCCCACATCCCCGGGAAGAGCCCGTCGTCGAGGGCCCGGCAGAGGAGCAACCGCCCTCCCCGCTCCACCCGCAGGAGGGCCAGTTCCAGGCGGACCGGCCTCCGCCGCACCTTCGGCTCGGGGATCTCCTGTTCCCGCCCGGCCTCGCGCGCGGCGCACCCCCGGGCCAGGGGGCAGGCCGCGCAGCGCGGGCGCCGGGGCATGCACAGGGTGGCCCCGAGCTCCATGAGGGCCTGGTTCCAGTCCCCGGGCCGGCCCGGGTCCACCAGCCGCGCCGCCAGCGCGGCCAGCCGGTGTTTCACCTTGGGTGACTGTGACGGTCCGTCAACGAGGAAGATCCGCGAGAGGACCCGGGCCACGTTGCCGTCCACCGCCGCCACCGGGATGGCGAAGGCGATGCTCGCCACTGCACCCGCGGTGTATGGGCCGAAGCCGGGCAGCGCCCGCAGCGCCGGGAGCGAGGCCGGCAGCCCCCCGTGCCGCGCCAGCGCGGTCCGCGCCGCGGCCAGGAGGTTGCGGCAGCGCGCGTAGTAGCCGAGCCCGCTCCAGGCGGCCAGCACCTCGGCGTCGTCGGCCCCGGCCAGCGCCGGGAGCGTGGGCCAGCGCGCCAGGAAGCGGCGGTAGTAGGGCGCCGCCGCCTCCACCCGGGTCTGCTGCAGCATCACCTCGGCGACCCACACCCGGTACGGATCGGCGGCGTGCTGCGGGAAGCGCCAGGGCAGGTCCCGGTGCCCGGCGTCCCACCAGGAGAGCAGGCGACGGCGCAGCCCGGCGCGACGCGCCGGGGACGGGATGGGAGCGGGCGTCGCCAGCGGACTACTTCAGCCGGGCCTCGACCGCCGCCCAGTCCACGTTCTTGAAGAAGGCCTCGACGTACTTGCCGCGCTCGAAGGCCTTGTAGTCGCGCATGAAGGCGTGCTCCCAGCCGTCGAGGACCAGGATCGGCCGGAAGCCGGGCGGGACGCCGTTCTCGTGGAGGGTGACGAACTGGTTGGAGAGCCAGCCGGTGCCCGGATCCTGGAAGGTCATGGCCCAGCCGATGCCCGGCATGGTGGCGATGGCCTTGAAGTCGGCCAGGTAGGTGGAGAGGCTGCCGAAGGAGCCCTCGATCGCCTTGGCCAGCTTGGAGCCGGCCGGCGGCTCGGCCTGGGCGCCCGCGGTGAGGTTCCCGAAGTAGTACTCGTGGTTCACGATGCCGCCGTACTCGAAGCCCAGCCGGCGGGTCAGCTCTGCGTAGACCGGGTCGGCGCCGGAGGCCTTGCCCTCCTTGGCCAGCCCCTCGAGCTTCTCGGTGAGCGCGTTGGTGCGCTTCACGTAGCCCTCGTAGAGCTTGAGGTGCTCCTCGATCTGGTCGTTGGAGATTCCGGCGAGGCCGCGCACCTTCGAGAAGTCCTGGGGCTTGTAGAGCTTCACGCTCATGTCTGTGTTCCTCCGCGGCAACGCGTGCCGCTCGTCGGGAGTTTCCCTCGCATGTAATCCACCGGCCCCCGGTCCGCTCGCCCATGTGGTAGGCAAGCGCGTGGCCGCGTCCAGGCGAAAGGGTGGAAACCGGGCCGGCGCGCCCCGAGCGCCCCGAACGGGCCGCACCGGGCGCCTCGGCAGGGTCGGCCTGGCCCTCCTCACCCTCCTCGCCCTGGCCGCCGGCGCGGCCGCCGCCCTCTGGTTCTCCCTGCCCGACCCCGCCGCCTTCGCCACCCGGACGCCGGCCACCACCGCCCTCATCGACCAGCGGCGCGCCGAGGCGACCCGTTCCGGGAAGCCCTTCCGGCCCGACTACCGCCCGGTGGCGCTCGACCGCATCTCGCCGCGCCTGCAGCGCGCCGTCGTCGCCTCCGAGGACGCCTCCTTCTTCGGTCACGCCGGCTTCGACTGGGACGAGATCCAGAACGCGGCAGCGCAGAACTGGAAGGCCGGGCGCACCATCCGCGGCGCCTCGACCATCACCCAGCAGCTCGCCAAGAACCTCTGGCTGGGCACCGAACGAAGCTGGCTGCGCAAGGCACGCGAGGCGTTGCTCACCGTGAAGATGGAGCGCTCCCTCGGGAAGCGGCGCATCCTCACGCTCTACCTGGACGTCGCCGAGTGGGGGAACGGGGTCTTCGGCGCCGAGGCCGCGGCGCAGCACTGGTTCCGGGCCTCGGCGCGGGACCTCTCTCCAGCCCAGGCCGCGGTGCTCGCCGCCATGCTGCCCGCACCCCGGCGCGCGGCCCTCACCCCGGCGCCGCGCTGGCTGGCCCGCCGGGCGCGCCGGATCCTGGGGCTGCTCGAGCGCAACGGAACGGTGACGGCGGGAGAGGCCCTGGCCGCGCGTGCCGAGCTGGAGCGGCTCCTGTCCACGCCCGCCAGTCTCCCCTCCGACGTGGAGGAGGAGCCGCCCGATGACCGGTAGCGCCGGCGTCCGGCCTCATGGCGCCAACCGGGCGGCGTTTTCAGCGCCTGGCGCGGAACCACTCCAGCGTCCGCCGGAGCCCCTCCTCGAGGGAGACCGAGGCCCGCCAGCCCAGCGCGCGTCCTGCGGCGGACGGGTCGATGCAGGACCGGCGCTGCTCACCCGGCTTGGCGGGCCCGTGGATGGCCTCCGTGGGCACGCCGGCGGCGTCGGCCAGGATCCGGTAGATCCGGTTCACGTCGGACTCCACGCCGGTGCCCACGTTGAGCGCCCCGTCGTGCCGCTTCTCCGCGGCGAGCAGGTTGGCCCGGGCCACGTCGTCCACGAAGACGTAGTCGCGGGTCTGGCCGCCGTCGCCGTTCACGGTGCAGGGCTCCCCGGCCAGGAGGCGCCCGGCGAAGATGGCCACCACGCCGGCCTCGCCGTGCGGGTCCTGCCGGGGCCCGTATACGTTGCCGTAGCGGAGCGCCGTGGAGGTGATGCCGTGGGACGCCCGCCACACTCCCAGGAAGAGCTCGCTGGCGGCCTTGGAGGCCCCGTAGACCGACACCGGACGGGTGGGTTCGTCCTCCGGCGTGGGAATGCGGTCGGTCTCGCCGTAGGCGGCGCCGCCGCTGGAGGCGAAGGTCACGTGGCGCACCCCGGCCCGGGCGGAGGCGGCGAGGAGGTTCACCAGCCCTCCCAGGTTCACGTCCACGTCGTACCGGGGATCGGCCATGGAGCGGCGCACGTCGATCTGGGCGGCGTGGTGGCAGAGGACGTCGGGGCGCTCCCGCTCGACCGCCTCGGCGGCTGCGGCGCTGCGCACGTCGCAGGGGTAGAAGCGGGCCTGGTCCGGCACGTTCTCCCGCTTGCCCGAGGAGAGGTCGTCCACCACCGCCACGTCCCACCCCGCCGCCACGAAGCGGTCGGCGATGGTCGAGCCGATGAACCCGGCTCCCCCGGTGATGAGGATCCTCGCGGCCATGCGCCCCTCCCTCAGATCTGCTGGCGGAACCACTCGATGCTGCGCTGCATCCCCTCGTCGAAGCCCACCCTGGGCTCCCATCCGAGGAGCGCACGGGCCCGGGTGATGTCGGGCTTGCGGACACGCGGGTCGTCCTGCGGCAGCGGCCGGTGCACGATGGGCAGGTCCCGTCCGCAGAGCCGCTGCACCGAGCGGGCGAACGCGAGGATGGTCATCTCCTCCGGGTTGCCGATGTTGACGGGGTCGTGGTCCGGCGTGCGCAGGAGCCGCCACATTCCCTCGACGTTGTCGTCCACGTAGCAGAAGCTGCGGGTCTGCGATCCGTCGCCGAAGACGGTGAGCGGCTCGCCACGCAGGGCCTGGGCCACCAGCGTGGGGACCACCCGGCCGTCGTCGAGCCGCATGCGCGGCCCGTAGGTGTTGAAGATGCGGGCGATGCGGGTGTCCACCTTCCGGTAGCGGTGGTAGGCCATGGTGATGGCCTCGGCGAAGCGCTTGGCCTCGTCGTAGACGGCGCGCGGCCCCACCGGGTTCACGTTTCCCCAGTAGGTCTCCTTCTGCGGGTGCTCGAGCGGGTCGCCGTAGACCTCGGAGGTGGAGGCGAGCAGAAAGGTCGCGCCCTTCGCGCGGGCCAGGTCGAGCGCCTTCTCCACGCCCACCGAGCCGACCTTGAGGGTCTCGAACGGCTTCTCCAGATAGTCGATGGGGGACGCCGGCGAGGCGAAGTCGAGCACCGCGTCCACCGGCCCCTCGACCCAGTCGAGCCCGTCGCAGATGTCGCCCTTCGAGAAGGTGAACCGGGGGTTCCCCTCCAGGTGGCGAAGGTTGCGCATGGTGCCGGTGATCAGGCTGTCCACGCCGAGCACCGAGAATCCCTCCGAGAGGAACCGGTCGGTGAGGTGGCTTCCGATGAACCCTGCGGCTCCGAGGATGACGACGCGCTTCTCTCCCATGCGGGTGACCGCTATCCCTTCCGATCCAGCTCGTCCAGCGTGAGTTGACCGGGCAGCGCGGTGCGGTACCGCTCGAGGACCAGGTCGATCCCCTGCCGGATGTACTCCGCGACCGGAACCTTGGTCCGCTCGTTGAGCAGCTTCAGCCGCTCGTCCTGCTCGGGCGTGATGTACACGGTCGTCGAGATCTTCTTCCGGGCCATCGGTCCTGCGAAACTATGTGACCACGCATGTAGTGTCAACGAGTCGCCGGCGCACCCTCGCGTCCGGACCGCGGCCCTCGGCGCGACGGAGGGTCCGTGCATTCGCGCCCCGGCGCCGGCACGCCGGACGCTCCACCGGCGGCGATGGCCCGCTCCGCGCGCACCGCCCCCTCCCTCGGCGCCCTCCTCCTCTCCGCCCTTCTCCCCCTCTCCTGCGTCGCCTCCTCCCCCCACCCCCGGGCCGTCGAGCAGGTTCGCCGGGGCTACGCCCACCTGGCGGCCGGGGACCGGGAGCGGGCCGAGGTCGCCTTCGAGCACGCCCTGGAGATGGCGCCCGACCTGGCCGAGGCCCGGGCCGGGCTGGGCGTCGCCCTGCGCAGCGACGGGCGGGTCCGGGAGGCCCTGGCCCAGTTCGACGCCGCGGTGGCCGCCGACCCCGACCTGGCCGAGGGGCACGCCGGCCGGGGCGAGGCCCTGCTCGCGCTGGGGGACGCGGTCTCCGGCGAGGCGGCCCTGGGCGATTCACTCCGAGTCGATCCCGACCAGATCGCGCCCCGGCTCGTCCGGGCCCGGTTCCTGGCCCGCCGCGCCTTGCGGGTCGCCGGGGAGGAGCGGCGCCTGCTGCTCGACCGGGCCCGGCGCGACATCCTCCACGCCGTGGAGGCCCGCCCCGGGGTGGCCCTCGTCCACCACGACCTGGGATGGGTCTCCTGGCTGCAGGGGGACCTGGACGGCGCGGCCGGGAGCTACACTCAGGCCGCCCGGCTCGACCCGTCGATGGCCGAGGCCTGGCTGGGCGCCTGCGCCGCGCTCGAGGCCGCCGGGAGGCGCGCGGACGCCGAGGCCGCCTGCGCGCGCTGCACCGAGGCTGCGCCGCCCGCCTCGCCGGCCGGAGCCCGCTGCGCGGCACACCAACGAGGAGGGGCGCCGGCTCGCACCGGCGCCCCATGAATCGAAACCGGCTCGAGGCCGGAGCCCGGCGCTACTTCACCTGCCAGGTGTCGGCGTCGGAGAGGAACTTCACGAGCGACCTCTCGCCCTTCTTGGCCTTGGTGGCGCCGATCATCTCCCAGGTCATCTCGTCGGCGGTGGGCTTGCGGACGTCGCGGAAGATGCCGATGGGGGTCGGGAACCCGGCCCGGTCGGACAGGTTCGCCATCATGAAGGCGATGGTCGGGTCGGCGCGGGTCGGGTCGTGGATCAGGATGTCCTTCTCGGTGACCCCGTCCTCGCCCAGCGTCACCACCTGGAGCTCGGCCTTCTGCCCGTCGAAGCGGATGCCCTTCTTGTTGTCCTTGCCGAAGAGCAGCGGCTTGCCGGCCTCCATGCGGAGGATGGCCTCGGTCTTGACGGCCTTGTCGGTGAGGAACGTGTAGGCGCCGTCGTTGAACACCGGGCAGTTCTGGAAGACCTCCACGAAGGTGCTGCCCTTGTGGGCGGCGGCCGCGGCGATGACGCCGCCCATGTGGGCGCCCTCGACGTCGATGGAGCGGGCCACGAAGGTGGCGCCCGCGCCCAGCGCCAGCGCCGGGGCGTTGAACGGGTAGTCGGGGGAGCCGTGCGGCGTGGTCTTGGTCTTCTGGCCGAGGAGCGAGGTCGGGGAGACCTGCCCCTTGGTGAGGCCGTAGATGCGGTTGTTGAACATCAGGACCTTGAGGTCCAGGTTTCGCCGCATGGTGTGGATGAAGTGGTTGCCGCCGATGGCGAGCGCGTCGCCGTCGCCGGTGATCACCCACACCATCAGCTCCGGACGCGACACCTTGAGCCCGGAGGCGAAGGAGGGCGCGCGGCCGTGCAGCGTGTGCATCCCGTAGTTGTTCATGTAGTACGGGAAGCGCGACGAGCACCCGATGCCGGAGATGAAGACGATGTTCTCGCGGGCCACGCCCACGTTGGGCATGGCCTTCTGGACCTGGTTGATGATGGAGAAGTCGCCGCACCCGGGACACCAGCGCGGATCGACTCCGGACTCGAAGTCCTTCTTGGTGTAGGTGGGGACGGGATTCTGGGTCTGGCCGTTTGCGCTCATGGTCGTTTATTCCTTCCGGGCCTAGCCCAGGATCTCGTTCACCTTGGCGGTGAGCTCGCTGATCTTGATGGCCTTCCCGTTGATCCGGTTGAACTGCAGCGGATCGAGACCCGGGAAGGACATGCGCATGTAGTTGGCCAGCTGGCCGTCGTTGACCTCGGGAACCAGCACCTTCTTGAAGGCCTTCAGCACCGCGCCGAGGTTCTTCGGCAGCGGGTTGAGCCAGCGCAGGTGCACGTGCCCGACCTTCTTGCCCTGGCCGCGGAGCCTGGCCGCGGCGCCGCGGACCGAGCCGTAGGTGCCGCCCCAGGAGAGGAGCAGCAGGTCGCCGGTGGGCTCGCCGTCCACGACGACGTCGGGGACGTCCTCGATGACGTTGCGGATCTTCTGGGCGCGGGTCTTCACCATCTTCTCGTGGTTCATGCCGTCGTAGGACACCATGCCCGACATGGAGTCCTTCTCGAGGCCGCCGATGCGGTGCTCGAGGCCGGCCGTCCCGGGGACGGCCCAGGGGCGGATGAGCTTGGCGTCGCGCAGGTACGGCATGTACTGGCCGTTGTAGTTGGGCGTGGTCTGGTACTTGACCTCGAACGGCGCGAGCTCACCCTCCTCCGGGATGCGGAACGGCTCGGAGCCGAAGCCCAGGTAGCCGTCGGTGAGCACCAGAACCGGGGTCATCCACTTGGTGGCGATCTGGAATCCCTCGAGCGTGGCGTAGAAGCAGTCGGCCGGGCTGCGCGCCGCGATGACCGGCATGGGCGCCTCGCCGTGGCGGCCGAAGAGCGCGATGTAGAGGTCGGACTGCTCGGTCTTGGTGGGCATGCCCGTGGACGGGCCGCCGCGCTGCACGTCGATGACGACCAGCGGCAACTCGGCGATGACCGCGAGACCCAGCATCTCCGACTTGAGCGCCAGGCCCGGGCCGGAGGTGGTGGTCACGCCCAGCGAGCCGCCGAATGAGGCGCCGATGGCGGAGCCAATGCCGGCGATCTCGTCCTCGGCCTGGTAGGTCACGACCCCCATGTCCTTGAAGTAGGACGAGTCCTGGAGGATCTCCGTGGCCGGGGTGATGGGGTAGCTGCCCAGGAAGACCTCGCGGCCGGTGAGCTTGGCCACCGTGGCCAGCGCCAGGGCCGCGGCGCCGTTGCCGGTCACGTTCCGGTAGGTTCCCGGCGCCAGCTTGGCCGCCGGCACCGTGTACTGGGAGACGAAGAGCTCGGTGGTCTCGCCGAAGGCGTGGCCGGCCTGGAACACCTTGACGTTGGCCTCGGCGATCTCCGGCTTCTTCTTGAACTTGGCCCGGATGTTCTCGAGCTGCGCCTCGGGCGGGCGGCTGTAGAGCCAGTACATCATGCCCAGCGCGAAGTAGTTCCGGCAGCGGGCGACGTCCTTGTTGGAGAGCCCCGACCCGGCCAGCGCGGCCTGGGTGAGCTTGTCCATGTCGACCGAGACGACCTTGTAGTTCTTCTTCAGGGCGTCGTCGTCGAGCGGGTGGGACTTGTAGCCGGCCTTCTCGAGGTTGCCCTCGGTGTAGGCGCCGCTGTTGGTGATGAGGATGCCGCCGGGACGGAGGTCCTGGAGGTTGGTCTTCAGGGCGGCCGGGTTCATGGCCACGAGGACGTCGGGCTGGTCACCCGGGGTGAAGATGTCCCTGGAGCCGAAGTTGACCTGGTAACCGGAGACGCCGGCCAGCGAGCCCGTGGGGGCGCGAATCTCGGCGGGGAAGTCGGGGAACGTCGCCAGGTCGTTGCCGGCGATGGCGGAGGCCTTGGTGAACTCCGAGCCTACGAGCTGCATGCCGTCGCCGGAGTCGCCGACGAAGCGGATGGTGACGCCTTCGACCTGCTCGACCGGCCGGGTCTTTCCAGTGTTGGGTTGCATGTCGTCCTTCGTCTCCTTGAGGGGGGGCCTTCGCGGGAGGGGGCCTGGCGCGGCAGAAACGTCCTGACCGGGTACCAAGGGGGTTAACTTGATGCCGGATCGGTGGATCGTTGTCAAGGCAAGATCCAGCCCCCGGGAAGAGCGGAAGCTGCCGCAACCACAGCGCGATTCTGCCGGCGCCTTGGAGGGCCCTCAGGATTCCGGGAACATCTTCCCCGGGTTCAGGATCCCCAGCGGATCGAAGGTCGCCTTGATGCGCCGCTCCAGCCCGAGGACCGCCGGGCCCTGCTCGTACTCGAGGAAGTCCCGCTTGGCGAGCCCCACCCCGTGCTCCCCGGTGATGGTCCCGCCCATGTCCACGGCAGCCCGCAGGATGTCGGCGACGGCCGCCTCGGCCGCCTCCCGCTGCCGCTCGCCGTCGAAGAGCACGTTGCAGTGGAGGTTGCCGTCCCCGGCGTGGCCGTAGGTGGCGACCAGCAGGCCGTGGGACTTCCCGATCTCCCGGCTGCGCGCCACCATCTCCGGGATGCGCGAGCGGGGCACGGCGACGTCCTCGGAGAGCTTGGCCGCGGCGAGCTTCTTCAGTGCCACCGACAGGTACTTGCGGGTCTCCCAGATGTCCCGGCGCTGGGCCTCGTTCTGGGCCACGATCACCTCGCCCGAGGCGCTGCCCTGGACCATCTCGGCCACCCGGGCCATCTCCGCGAAGACCTGCTCCTCGTCGTTGCCGTCGGTCTCGAAGAGGAGCGCCGCGCCGGCGCCGGGCGGAAGCTGGAACGGCGAGCCCTTCGCGATGGCCTGGACCGAGACGTCGTCGATGAGTTCGAGGCAGCGCGGGATGACCCCCTCGGCCAGCACGCGGCTCACCGCCCGGGCGGCGGTGGCCAGGTCGGGGAAGCAGACCAGCGCGGTGGCCACGTGGCGCGGGCGCGGGAGGAGCTTCACCGTCACCTCGGTGACGATGCCGAGCGTCCCCTCGCTCCCCACGAAGAGCGCGGTGAGATCGTAGCCCGCCACGCCCTTGATGGTCTGCCGCCCCACCCGGAGGATCTCGCCGGTGGGGATGACCACCTCGAGGCCGAGCACGTACTCCCGGGTGACGCCGTAGCGGAGCGCCCGGGGCCCCCCGGCGTTCTCGGCCACGTTCCCGCCGATCGAGCAGGTGTCGAGCGAGTTGGGATCGGGCGGGTAGAAGAGCCCGTGCTTCTCCACCTCGGCCTGGAACACGCCGGTGATCACCGCGGGCTGGAGCCGGGCGGTGAGGTCGCCGGGCCGGATCTCGAGGATGCGGTTCATCCGCTCCACCGACACCCCGATCCCGCCGTGGATGGCCAGCGACCCTCCCGACTTCCCGGTGCGCGCGGCGATGGGAACCACCGGGACCCGGTGGCGCGAGGCGATGGCGAAGACGGCGCGCACCTCCTCGGCCGAGTCCACCTTCACCACCAGTCCTGGCGGGAAGACCCCCAGGTCCGACTCGTCCTTGCCGTACTCGGCGAGCCGTTCCGCGTCCTCGACCAGCCGTTCGGCCGGGAAGGCCGCGCGCAGTTCCGCGAAGGCCTCGGTCATCCCCGTCCCCGTCCCCGCCGTCACCCGAACACCTCCACGTCGCTCCCGCTCATCGCGTCCGGCGCCTCCGCGGCGCACCAGCCCACCACCCGGGCCACGTCGTCCGCCTCCATGGCGGGCGGGAACGGGGTCTGCGCCAGCATGCGCGTGGCCACCCCGCCCGGGGAGATGGTCATCACCTGGACGCCGGACCCGCGCACCTCCTCGGCCAGGCTCTTCGCGAAGCCGACCAGTCCCCACTTCGAGGCATTGTAGGCCGACCCCTCGGCCGTCCCCACGTGGGCGGAGATGGAGGCGATGGCCAGGATCCGCCCCCGGCCCCGCGCGCGCATCCCCGGCAGCACCGCGCGGGCCAGGAGGAAGGCCCCGGTCAGGTTGACGTCGAGCACGCGGCGCCAGGCGGCCGGGTCGAGGACCTCGACGCGTCCACGCACCAGGATCCCGGCGGCGTGGACCAGCACGTCGCAGGGGCCGAGGACCCGCTCGTGCGAGGCGCGCAAGCGCACCACGTCGGCCTCCACCGACACGTCGCCGGCGACGGCCAGCGCCGCCCCGCCCGACGCCGCCACCCCGTCCACCTCGGCAGCGCTGCGCGCGAAGACGGTCACCCGCGCCCCACGGCGGGTCAGCTCCCGGGCCACCGCCGCCCCGATGCCCCTTCCACCGCCGGTGACGATGGCGGTCCGGCCGTCGAGCCGCCCGTCGGGCCCCCCGGTCACCGGCGTCTCCTCCCCGGGGACCCGGCGGGCTGGCCCGAGGCGATGCCCAGGACCCGCCGCTGCCAGGCCGCGCTCCGCGCCATCGACCCGGCGAAGGCCTGGGCGTGGGCCCTGGCCTCGCGGCGCCGCTCGCCTCTCACGGTGAGGCACATCTGCTCCGCGTCGAGGATGCAGGCCGCTCCGTTCGCCCCCAGGTGGCGCACCAGGGCGTCGGCGACCTGCCGGGCCAGGACCTCCTGGATGACCAGGCGGTGGGCGAAGCAGTCCAGGAGGCGCGCCAGCACGCCGAAGCCCACCACCCGGCCGCCGGGCACGTAGGCCACGCAGGCCCGGCCCCGGTACGGGAGGAGGTGGTGCGGGCAGACCGCGTGGAAGTCGATCCCGGCCAGGGCCACCAGATCACGCCCCGGGACCTCCATGGCCTGCCCGAGGATCTCCACGGGGTCGGCCCGATAGCCGTCGAGCAGGTCGTCGCGGAAGGCCTCGGCCACGCGGCGCGGAGTGCCCTTCACGTCGGCATCCTTCAGGGCTGCGGCCGGGACCACCTCGGCGAGGAAGCGCGCGACGGCCGCAGCGGCCGCTCCCGTGGAAGGCCGTCTCCTAGCGCCCACCCGGCCCCCGGTAGGTCACGCAGCAGTCGGGGATCTCGTAGAGCCGCACCTCGCAGAGTCCGGTCACCCGCGGCGCCAGCACCTCCCAGATCCAGCGCGCGATGTTCTCGGCGGTGGGGTTGTCGAGGACGTCGTTCAGGTTGCGGTGGTCGGCGCGGGAGAGGACCTCCTCGGCCACAACCTCCTTGATCTTCCCGAAGTCGGCGATCATCCCGGTGGCCGGATCGACCTCGCCCTCCACGCCCACGAAGAACTTGTAGTTGTGCCCGTGGAGCCGGAAGCAGGGTCCCTCGTACCGGGGGAGACGGTGGGCAGCGGCGAAGTAGAACTCGACGTCGAGCCGCATGGTCCGGCGATCCGTGTAGTCGGTGGGCATCCGCCGCTTATAGTCGCGAACCCCGTGGAACTCCTACCCAGTTCCTGCCGGGGGCGTCCCAGAACTCCCCGATCCGTGGGAGGCAGCCCGGCGACCACCGGCCAAGTACCTGTTTTCACGGTACCCATGGCGGGCCATGTCATGGCACGGACGCTGCTTAGGACACTGGAAGAGCTTTACCCGCCAGTCAGAACAACCCCCAAGGAGAAGACTCCAAATGAAGAAGATCCTCAGCGCCCTCGTGGCCGTCGCCTTCGCCCTCCCGGTCCTCGCCCAGACCCCCGCCGCCAAGCCCGCCGCCCCGGCCCCTGCGCCGGCCGCCGCCGCCCCC
>CAIQRS010000083.1 GCA_903874275.1 uncultured Anaeromyxobacter sp. | reverse complement strand
GTCTCGGTCCTCGGGATCGGTCTCGGTCCTCGGGATCGGTCTCGGTCCTCGGGATCGGTCTCGGTCCACGGGATCGGTCTCGGTCCACGGGATCGGTCTCGGTCCACGGGATCGGTCTCGGTCCACGGTCCTCGGGATCGGCTTCGGTCCCTACTCCGCGGACCCCTTCTTCCGCCCCGCCAGGTACTCGACCGGATCCCCGATATCGGAGTCGCGGAACGTATCCAGGAGCTTCGCGTGCCCGTCCACCAGCGACCGGACCGACGCCTCGAACTGGACCCGCAGCCGCTTCATCTCCTGGATGTCGTCCACGATCCGCAGGAACCGCTGGTGGGCGCCCTGCACGATCTTCTCCGCCTGGAGCTCGGCCTCGCCGATGGCGATCTCGCCCTCCCTGCGGGCCGACTCGCGGATCTCGTCGCTGGCCCGCTGGGCGGTCACCAGCGTCTCCTGCAGGGTGCGCTCCAGGTCTCGGTGGGCGGCGATGTCCTCGTCCCGGCGCGCCAGGTCCTCGCGCAGGGAGTTGAGCTCCTTCACCAGGTCCTCGAAGGATGAGGCGACGAGCGAGAGGAAGGCCTCGACCTCCTCCCGATCGTAGCCCCGCATCGCCCGGGAGAAGCGCTTCTGCTGGATGTCGAGCGGCGTGATCTTCATGGCGACCCCTTCGATCCAGGGTAGCACGCGCCCCATTCCGGTCCATTCGGCGGCCCCGCGCGACCCGTTCGCTTGCGCCCGGCGGGCCGGGGGGCGAACATGGTCCCGCGGCGGACCGGACTCCCGGGCCTCGCCCCCCAATGCCCGTGGACACCCGGCGACTCCCGAAGAACCTCGAGATGCTGGCGCGATCCGCAGCCGAGGCGGCGGCGTTCCTGGGGCTCGCCATCCTCATCGGCTGGGCGCTCGACCTCCCGCTCCTCCGCTCCGGCATCCCTGGTGCACTCGCGGTGAAGGCCAACTCCGCCATGGGGTTCGTGGCGGCGGGACTGGCCGCCCGCACGCTGGCATCCCGCCGGTCCGGACCCCGGAGCCGCACCGTCGCCAAGGTGGCCGGGGTGGTGGTCGCGGCGGTGGGGTTCTTCACGCTCGTCGAGTACGTGGCCCAGGTGAACCTGGGCATCGACCAGATCCTCTTCCACGAGTCAGGGGTCCGGTCGCACCCCGGACGGATGGCCCCCAACGCCGCGCTGGCCTTCCTCTTCATCGGCATCGCGCTCGCCGTCCACGACCTGGAGACGGAGGCCGGGACCCGCCCGGCCCAGCTGCTCGCCCTGGCCGCCGCCCTGGTCCCCCTGCAGGCCATCATCGGTTACGCCTACGGCGTCGAGCCCATGGAGGGGCTGGCGGCCAATACCCGGGTCCCCTTCTACGCCGGGATCGGCTTCTTCCTGCTGGTCACGGCGCTGCTCTTCGACCGGCCGCAGGCGGGGGTGATGCGGGTCTTCACCGCCCCCGGGCTGGCCGGGTTCATGGCGCGCCGCCTCATCGGCGCCGTCTTCGTGGTGCCCATCGGCCTGGGCTGGTTCTTCCTCGTGGTCGGTCTGCGGGCCGGCAAGTACGAGGCGCTCCTCGGGGCATCCTTCGTGGTGGTCAGCGCCGTGGTCGTGGCCGCGGCGGTCGTCTACTGGAACGCCCTGGCGCTCGGGGACATGGAGGCCGACCGCATGCGCGCCGAGGAGACCGAGCGCAAGCAGCGGGAGTGGTTGCGCATCACGCTCGCATCCATCGGCGACGCGGTGATCGCGACCGACGTGAGGGGGGTGGTCACCCTGGTGAACGCCGCCGCCGAGAAGCTCGTCGGCGCCGGCCCGGGGGCCGTCGGCCGCCCCCTCGCCGAGGTGTTCCGGGCGGTGGACGAGGAGAGGCGGCCGGTGCCCGATCCGGTGATCGCGGCCATGGCGGCAGGGGGGCCAACCCCGCTCGGGGCTGGCGTGACGCTGCTCGCGCCGGAGGGGCGGGAGTACCCCATCGAAGGCTCGGTGGCCCCCATCCGCGCCGAGGGCGGCAAGCCGCAGGGTGTCGCGCTGGTCTTCGGGGACCGGACCGAGGCCCGGCGCAGCGAGGCCGAGCGAGCCGCGCTGCTCGCCCGGGAGCAGGATGCGCGCGCGGAGGCGGAGCGGGCCAGCCGCGCCAAGGACGAGTTCATCGCCACCGTGTCTCACGAGCTGCGCACTCCGCTGAACGCCGTTCTGGGCTGGTCGCGGCTGCTCCGCACCGGGCGACTGGACGCCTCGGCGACGGAGCGCGCCATGGAGGCCATCGAGCGGTCCGCGACGACCCAGGCGCAGATCGTGGACGACCTGCTCGACGTGGCCCGGATCGTGCGCGGGAGGCTGAAGCTCGACGTGCGGGAGGCCGACCTCGGAGCCGCCGTGGAGGCCGCCGCCGAGACGGTGCGGCCGGCGGCGAGCGCCAAGGGGATCGGGCTCGAGATCGACCTGGAGGAGGGTGCGGGAGCGGTCCGTGGGGACCCGGCCCGCCTGCAGCAGATCGTCTGGAACCTGCTTGCCAACGCCATCAAGTTCACGCCTGCCGGCGGCAGGGTGGAGGTCCGGCTCCGTCGCCTCCCCGACCTGGTCCGGCTCGAGGTCCGGGACGACGGCGTGGGCATCGACCCGGAGTTCCTGCCCCACGTGTTCGAGCGCTTCCGGCAGGCCGACTCGAGCCCCACCCGCGCCCACGGCGGGCTGGGCATCGGCCTCGCCATCGTGCGCAACCTGGTCGAGGCCCACGGCGGGAGCGTCACCGCGTCGAGTCCGGGGCGCAACCAGGGCGCGACCCTCATCGTGGACCTTCCCACCCCGCTCGACGCTCCGCGCCCGTCGGCGCGCTCGAGCTCCAGGGGCTCCGGACGCCCGTGGCACCCGCCCGGGGAGGCGCCGAGCCTCGCCGAGATCCACGTGCTCGTGGTGGACGACGACGACGACACGCTCGACGCCCTGAAACACCTCCTCGAGCTGGCGGGGGCGAGAGTCTCCACGGCTGCCTCGGCGTCGGCGGCGTTCCAGGCGCTCTCGGGGGAGCCCCCCGACGTCCTCCTCTCCGACATCGGCATGCCCGGCGAGGACGGCATCTCGCTCATCCGCCGCGTGCGCGCGCTCGACCCGGAACGGGGAGGGAAGGTCCCGGCGGCGGCGCTCACCGCCTACACCCAGGCCTCGGACCGGGAGCGGGCGCTGTCGGCCGGATTCCAGGCGTTCCTGGCCAAGCCCGTGGACCCGCGCGAGCTGGCGGCGGCGGTGGCCCGGCTGGCGGGACGGAGCTCGTAGGGCCGGCCCGGCGCCCCCGCGGCGGCGCCGCCTCCGTGTTATCTTCCCCGCGCCCAATGCCTTTCGCGGAGATCATCGGCCAGGAGAGGGCCGTAGACGCCCTGCGCACCGCGGTCCGCCTGGGCGGACTCCACCACGCCTACCTCTTCGCCGGCCCGGAGGGGATTGGCAAGGGGACGGTGGCCCGTTTGCTCGCCCAGGCGGCCAACTGCGACCGCGCCGACGGCGACGCCTGCGGGACCTGCCCGCCCTGCCGCAAGATCGCCCGCGGGGTCCACCCGGACGTCCTGGTGGTCGAGCGGGAGCGGGACATGGCCCGGGCCGGCCGGTGGGAGCCCAAGGGCGGGCGGACGCCGTCGCGCGACATCGTCGTGGACCAGGTCCGGGAGCTGGTGGACCGACGTCTCTCGCTTCGCCGCTTCGAGGGACGGCGCCGCTTCGTGCTCATCGACCCGGCCGACGCCATGAACCCGCAGGCCCAGAACGCAATTCTCAAGACCCTCGAGGAGCCGCCGCCGGACACCACGCTGGTGCTGGTCTCCTCGGCGGCCGACGGGTTGCTCCCCACGGTGCGCTCCCGCTGCCTGCGCCTCCCCTTCGCCCCGTTGCCCGACGCGCTGCTCGAGGAGCGGCTGGCCGCCGCCGGTCGCTCCCCGGAGGCGGCCCGTCTCGCCGTCACGCTGGCCGGTGGCTCGCTCGGCAAGGCGCTCCTGCTCGACGAGGCGGCCATGGGCGCGCGGCGCGAGGCCGTCCTGGAGGCGGCGGCGCTCCCCGCCGACGACGCCCGCCCCTGGATCGCCTTCGCGGCGCGCCACGGGGCGAAGCGGGAGCGCGCGCGGGAGGTGTGCGAGCTGCTGCTGATCTGGCTGCGGGACGTCCTCGCCCGCGCCGCGGCCGGGGAGGGCGCCCCCCTCGCGCTCGCCGACCTGGAGGAGGCCACGTCCGCCGCGGCCCGGCTGGGCCCCGAGGCGGCGCTGCGCCGGATCGAGTCGGTGCGCCGCGCGCTCCTCGCCCTCCGCCACAACGCGGCTGGGCCGCTCGCGCTCGAGCGCATGCTGGTGGGGTGGTTCCATGGCTAGGCCTCCGGCCCGGAAGGCCAAGGAGCCCGCGCTGACCCTGGAGGACGCGCTCGCCGCCATCCGGGGAGGGGCGCCCTCACCGGTCTACCTGCTCGACGGCGATTCCTTCCTCACGCTCCGGGCGGCGCGCACCATCGCCGAGGCGCTCGTCCCGGAGGCGCAGCGCTCCCTCAACCTGGTCGAGGTGGACGGCGCGGCTGGCCCCGGGGAGGTTGCCGCCGAGCTCGCCACCCGTGGCCTGTTCGGCGGGGCGAAGGTGGTGCTCGTGGTCGAGCCGGCCTTCCTCCAGTCCAAGGAGGACCTGGCCGGCGCCTTCGCCAAGGCGAGCGACATGTGGCGCGAGGGGCGGCAGCGGGAGGCGGCACGGCGGCTGGTGGCGCTGGCCGCCCGCCTCGGATGGTCCACCGCCGACCTGGCCGGCGATTCGCCGCCGAAGCCCGCCGAGTGGGAGGAGAAGCTCCAGGGCGACGACGGGTTGCGTCCGGAGGACGGGGCCTTCCTCTCCGAGGCGGGCCGGTATGCCGGGGAGAAGAACCTCCAGGCGGCGCGGGACGACACGTCCGCCCTCGAGGCGCTCCTCGAGAAGGGTCTCCCCCCCGGTCACGTGCTGGTCCTGGCGGCCGGCAAGGTGGACGGCCGGCTTCCCCTGGTGAAGCGGCTCGCCGCGGCCGGCTGCCGGATCCCGGTGGCCATCCAGAGCGAGGGCACCTGGGACGCGCAGCGACCCGTCATCGGCCCGCTGCTCGCCGAGACGCTCTCCGGCACCGGCAAGACTGTGGATGCCGGGGCCGAGGCCCGGCTGGCGGCGCTGGTGGGCGCGGACGCCCGGGCGCTCGCCGCCGAGGTGGCCAAGCTCGCGACCTTCGTGGGCGACCGCAAGGTGATCCGCGCCGAGGACGTGGACGCGCTCGTGGTCCGGACCGCGGCCGACCCGTTCTTCGCGCTCGGCAACGCCGTCGAGTCGCGCGATCTTCCCGGGGCGGTGGCGGTGCTCCGCCGCAGCCTCGCCGACGGGGCGAGCCCCCACATGCTGGTGGGCTCGCTCGCCGGCACGGTCCGCCGCATGCTGGTGGAGCGGGAGCGGGGGCGGATCGCCGCGGGGGGCCGTCGGGTCGGCTCGTTCGCAGAGTGGAACGCGAGCGTGCTGCCCACCATCGACCCGGCCGAACTGAAGGAACGCAAGCCCTACGGGCTCTGGATGAAGTACCAGGCCGCACTGCGCTTCGGACGCGAGGAGCTCCTCACCGGGCTCGCCTCGCTCGCCGAGGCCGACCATTCCATGAAGACCGGATCGGACGGCGCCATCCTCGTCGAGCGTTGGCTCGTCGGGGTGCTCGGCGCGCCCGACCGGGAGAGGAGGACCGCTTGAGCCAGAAGATCCTCGTGACCAGCGCGCTGCCCTACGCCAACGGGTCGATCCACCTCGGCCACCTGGTCGAGTACATCCAGACCGACGTCTACGTCCGCTACCGGCGCTCGCTGGGGGACGACGTCACCTACGTCTGCGCGGCCGATTCGCACGGCACGCCCATCGAGGTCAACGCGTCGAAGGCCGGCGTGTCGCCGAAGGAATTCGTGGAGCGCTACCGGAAGGAGCAGCACCAGGACTTCCAGCGTTTCGGCGTGGACTTCTCCACGTACTACACGACCGATTCGGACGAGAACCGGAAGTGGGCCTGGCGCATCTGGGACGCGCTCAAGTCGCGCGGGCTCATCTACAAGAAGTCGGTCGAGCAACTCTTTTGCCAGAAGGACGGCCGGTTCCTCCCCGACCGCTTCGTGAAGGGCACCTGCCCGAAGTGCGCCACGCCCGGCCAGTACGGCGACGTCTGCGAGAAGTGCGGGACCACCTACGACCCGCGGGAGCTGAAGGACCCGCGCTGCGCGATCTGCGGGACCTCCCCGGTGGTCCGCGCCAGCGACCACGCCTACGTCGATCTCAAGAAGGTGGAGCCGGCCATCCGGGCCTGGGTGGAGGGGGAGGGGCACCTCGACGCGGCGGTCCGGGAGCAGGTGAAGGGCTGGCTCGACGACCTTCAGGACTGGTGCATCACCCGCGACGCTCCCTACTTCGGCTTCCCGGTGAACGACGCCGACTTTCCGGGGAAGTTCATCTACGTCTGGCTCGACGCCCCCATCGGCTACCTCTCGTCCGGGGAGCGCTACTTCGCCGACGAGGCGCCCTCCGCCGATCGGCTCGACCCGGCGGCCTACGAGGCCACCTACCTCGCCCCCGGATCGCCCTCGCGCCTCGAGCACTTCATCGGCAAGGACATCCTGCGCTTCCACGCGGTCTTCTGGCCGGCCATGCTGGGGGCCGCGGGGCTCAAGCTGCCGCACCGGCTCGCGGTGCACGGCCACCTGACCGTGAACGGCGAGAAGATGTCCAAGTCGCGGGGCACCTTCGTCACGGCGAGGACCTACCTCGACGCCGGCCTCGACCCGCAGTTGCTGCGCTACTACTACGCCGCCAACCTCGGTCCGGGGGTCTCCGACCTCGACCTCTCGCTCGACGAGTTCCGGAACCGCATCAATGCCGACCTGGCCAACAACGTGGCCAACCTCGCCTCGCGCGTCTTTGCGCTGCTGGAGCGGGCCGGAGGAGATCTCACCGGCGATCCGGAGGAGGGCATCGCCGGCGTGACCCGCGAGGCGCTGCGGCTGGCGCGCCCGGCCTACCAGGCGCTCGAGTATCGCGAGGTGGTGCGGCTCGTGAACCAGGTGGCCGACACCTGCAACAAGAGGCTCCAGGAGGGGAAGCCCTGGGAGGCCCCGACGTCGCCGGCCTCCCGGACGCTGCTCCTCTCCTGCGGCCGCGCCCTGCGCGCCATCTCGGTGATGCTCTGGCCGGTGATGCCGGTCTTCGCCGACGACCTCTGCGCGGCCTTCGGCCAGTCGCGACCGGGCACCTGGGCCGCCGACTTCGACCCCTTCGTGGGGGCGCCGGTCGTGGCGCGGGCCAAGCCGCCGCAGATCGCCCGGCTCGACGCAAAGCAGGTGGCGAAGCTGGTGGCAGCGCCCGAGGCTTCGGCCCCCGCGCCGGCTGCACCGCCGGCGACCGGGTTCATCGGCTTCGACGACTTCATGAAGGTCGAGCTCAAGGTGGCGCTCGTCCGCGCCGCGGTGCGGGTCCCCAAGGCCGACAAGCTTCTCCAGCTCACCGTGGACGTCGGCGAGCCGGACCCCCGCACCATCGTGGCCGGGATCGCGACGTCCTACCCGGAGCCGGAAGCGCTGGTGGGCCGGCGCATCGTCGTGGTGGCCAATCTCGAGCCGCGCGCGCTGCGCGGCATCATCTCCCAGGGGATGCTGCTGGCCGCGGGGGATCCACCCCGGGTGATTCTGGTGGACGAGGGGGTGGCTCCCGGAACGCGGGTCAAGTGAACCTGATCGACTCCCACGCCCACCTCGACTTCGAGGACTTCCAGGGCGACGTGGACGGGGTGGTGTCGCGCGCCGCCGCGGTCGGCGTGGACCGGATCGTCGTGGTCGGGCTCTGGCGGTCGCCGGGGAACTTCGGGAATGCCGTCGAGCTGGCCCGGGCCCGGCCGGCGGTCTTCGCCGCCACCGCCGGCATCCACCCGCACGAGTGCGCCCAGGTTCCCGAGGCCGACTGGGAGGAGAGCGCGCGGCTCGCCGCCGACCCCGCCGTGGTCGCGGTGGGCGAGACCGGGCTCGACTACCACTACGACCTCTCGCCGCGCGAGGTGCAGCGGGAGAGCTTCCGGCGGTCGCTCCGGATCGCGCGAGGCGTCGAGAAGCCGGTGGTGGTCCACGTGCGGGAGGCCGACGCCGACTGCGCGGCGATCCTGCGCGAGGAGGGGCTGCCGGCTGCGGGCGGGGTCATCCACTGCTTCACCGGCGACTGGGAGGCGGCGCGGACCTACCTCGACCTGGGGATGCACGTCTCGGTGGCCGGCATCGTCACCTTCAAGGCGGCGGAGGCAATCCGGGAGGCGGTGCGGAGGATCCCGCGGGACAGGCTGATGGTGGAGACCGACAGCCCCTTCCTGGCGCCGGTGCCGTTCCGAGGGAAGCGGAACGAGCCGGCCCACGTGGTCCACGTGGCGGCGAAGGTGGCGGAACTGTGGGGGGTGAGTCCTGGCGAGGTTGCCGAGGTGACCACCGCCAACGTGAAGAGGTTCTTCCGCCTCCCGTAGGGAGGCGGTGCTCAGCCATCCCAGCTGGTCCACTCGGAGGCGAGGTCGGCCTGGGCCTCCTTGGTGCGCTCCTTCCAGCGGACCACCGGCCAGCCGCGCTGCTCCGCCTCGATCCGGAACGCCTCCTTGGGATTCACCACCACCGGGTGGCCGACCGCCTCGAAGAGCGGGACGTCCGCCGCCGAGTCGGAGTAGAGCCAGCTTCGCGAGAGGGGGATGCCGTGGGCTGCCAGGGCGGTGGCGACGGCCTGCCGCTTGCCGTCCTGGAAGACGATGGGAGCCAGGATGTCGGGGGTGGCCTTGCCGTCCACGGAGCGGGTGCGGGTCCCGATGGCGCCGTGGACGCGCAGGTGGCGCGCCACCTCGTCCACGATGGCCTGCGGCGAGCCGGAGGCGATGAGGACGTAGTGGCCGGAGAGCAGGTGCTTGCGGATCTGCCGCACCGCACCCTCGGTGATGCGCTTCCGGAGGTGCTGCTGGAAGCAGGCCTGGGCGTGGGTCCGGATGTCGTCCACCCAGAGTCCGGCCTGGCACTGCGAGCCCAGCTCGACCATGTCCTTCTCGCCCAGGCGACGGCGCGCGAACTCGTAGACGAGCCGCGGGATCCGCGCCCGGATCTCCGGGAGCATGATCTTCTCGCTGTAGAGGTACCAGCTGAAGATCGTGCCGGCGTTGCCGTCGAGGAGCGAGTCGTCGACGTCGAAGATCGCGGCGGTGCGGCCGAACGGGAGCACTGGGACCGGGGGACTAGGCGGCGGGATCGCCGCCCGCCGGGGCCGGTGCGGCCTCGACCGGAGGAGAGATCTCGGGAGCGGCGACCGGCGCGGACTCGTGGGTCGTCTCGGTGGCGGCGGGAGCGGCCTCGGTGGCGGCATCGGGAGGCGGCGCCTCCGGCTGCTGCTCGGCCACCGGTGCTGCCCGCTCCGCCTCGACCTTGGCCGCGAGCGCGGCGAAGGGGTTGTGGGTCAGGCTCTTCGGCTTGTCCGGGCGGGCGGTCGGGCCCCTGTCGCCGGGGAGACGCGGCCCCATGTACCTGGGCTTGCGGTCGCCGGGACCTCCGGGACCGCCCGGGCCGCGCGGGCCGCGATCGGGCCGGTCGGGCCGGTCGGGCCGGGGAGGGCGCTCGGCGCGGGGAGGAGCCTCGGTCCGCTCCGGGCGCGGCGGGGCGCCCTCCGCGGCAGGTGCCGCGGCGGCGGTGCCCTCGGTCGCGGGCCTCGGCTCGGTGCGCTCGGGACGAGGCGGCCGGACCGGCTTGGCCTTCTTCTCCTGCGCCTTCCGCTGGGCCTGCCCGTTCGGGCCAGGCCGGGGGACGTAGATCACCGGGGTCATGAGCTCGGGCGGGGGGGCCTTCTTCTCCACCTGGGCCGTCGGCAGCGTGCCGCGCCAGATGTGGTGGCCGTAGATGTTCTGGGAGTCGGTCCACCGGCGCGACCCGCTCTCGCGCCCCATGAGCCCGAGCCAGGAGTTCACCCGGCTGTCGAGGTCGTCGATGAAGTGGGTGACCAGCGCCTCGAGGGTCACCGGGGTCTTCGGCGATCCGAACTCCAGCCGGCCGTGGTGGGCCAGAACGAGGTGAACCACGTGCTGCTCGAGCTCGCGGGGCACGCCCACGCGCCGGGCCTTCTCGTGGATCCACTGCGCGGCCATGACCAGGTGGCCGACCAGCCGCCCCTCGTCGGTGTACTCGACGCCGCGCTCGTACCCGAGCTCGCGGATCTTGCCCAGGTCGTGGAAGAAGGCGCCTGCCACGAGCAGGTCGCGGTCGAGCTGCGGGTACTGATCGGCGACCCGGTGGGAGAGCTTGATGCAGGCCACGGTGTGCTCGAGCAGCCCTCCGGCGTAGGCGTGGTGCACGCTCTTCGCGGCGGGCGCGCGGCGCAGGCGGGAGACCAGGTCGTCGTCGGCCAGGAAGGCCTTCACGAGGTCCTTCACGTGGACGTCGGTGATGGCCTCGACGAGGCCGACCAGCTCGGTCCAGGTCGCGTCGGTGGTGTCGTCGGCCGGAGCCTTCTCCGGCTTGCGCGGCTCGGGAGGCGCCACCCAGGCGAAGTCGGCGGCGTCGATCCCGGCGGTGGAGGGGTCCACCTTGACGATCGACTCGAAGCGGAGCTGCGGCTTGCCCTGGAAGGAGCCGATGGCGCCCTCGACCTCGACCAGGTCCTTCTCCTCGAAGAGGGCCGAGAACTCCTCGACACGGTCGAAGGAACGGGCCTCGATCTCCCCGGTGCGGTCCACCAGGGTGGCCGCGAGGTAGCTCTTGCCGCTCTTGGCGGTCGGCACGGCCTTGCGAGCCACGGCGAAGATGGCCTTCACGCGCTCGCCTTCCTTCACGTCCTTGACCCAGGTCTTCTCCATGGTCCGCGGAAGCTAACCCAGGAGGGGTCCAGAGACAACCGCCGGTTCCGGAGTTACGCTTGTCGGGGAATCGAAGGGAGGACGCGATGCCGCGCCACGAGATCCGCCGTTTCATGACTCCGACGCCGCACACCATCTCGACGCGCCAGACGCTCGCCGAGGCCCACCAGACGATGCGGGAGCGAGGCGTGCGCCACCTCCCGGTCGTCCTGGATGGGAAGCTCGTCGGCGTGGTGTCGCAGCGCGACCTCTACCTTCTCGAGACCCTCCGCGGCGTGGACGTCGGGCGCGAGATGGTCGAGGAGGCGATGAGCGACGAGCCGTTCGTCGTCGCTCCGGACGCCTCGCTCGCCGAGGTCGCCGAGGCGATGGCCAACAGCAAGCACGGCTCGGCAATCGTCGTGGAGAGCGCCACGCTGGTCGGCATCTTCACTTCCACCGACGCGCTTCGCGCCCTGGTGGCCTTGCTGCGCGACGACCGGGCTGGGCGCGAAGGCGACAAAATCAATCGCTGACACGCAACGGATGCGTGCGTCCGGCGCCCTGGCGCAAGGGGTGCAACGGAAATCCCCTGAATTCGGTGGGTTCCGGTTCGGCACGCCACGTGTAAAGGACCTCCTCGCGCCCAGCGTGGCGGGAGACGCAACGAGAGCATGAGCCGGATCGAAACAGAGGCACGCTCCCTCCTCCTCACCCGGAGAGAGGCCTTGCAGCGTGCCCATGACATCCACGGGCCCGCCCGCTACGCGCCGGAAGAGGTGATCCCGGAAGCGGTGCCCGCCCCGAGCGTGGCCAGCGAGATCGCCGAGGTCGAGGCGGCGCTCGGCCGGATCGCGCAGGGAAGCTACGGATCTTGCAGCTCCTGCGGAGGCCCGCTCGGGCTGCAGCGCCTCCGCGCCATTCCCGAGGCGCGCTTCTGCCTCGGGTGCAGTGGCCACCGCCCCGCGGACGATTAAGTCCTCCTGGTGAACGACGGCACCACGGCCGCGTCGCCGGTCCTCGCCTATGAGCTCGGCGACGCGCTCTATCTGAACCTCACCTCGGCCTGCACGCTCGCCTGCGTCTTCTGCCCGAAGATCCGTGACGACGACTGGGTGGTGGGCGGATACGACCTGCGCCTCTCGCGCGCGCCCTCCGCCGACGAGGTCTGGGAGCAGGTGGAGAGACAGGGGTTCTCGGGCCGTTCCGAGGTCGTCTTCACGGGGCTCGGCGAACCCACACGCAGGCTCGACGTGCTCCTCGAGATCACCCGGCGGCTCGTCCGGTCGGGCATCTCGCGGGTTCGCCTCGACACCGACGGCCTGGCGAACCTCCGGGAAGGGCGCGACGTCACCCCGGACCTGGCCGCGGCGGGGCTCGGAGCAGTCGTGGTCTCGCTGAACGCGCCCGACGCCTCCACCTACCTCCGCCTCTGTCCGAACCGGTACGGGGAGTCCGCCTGGGAGGCGGTGCGGGACTTCATCCGTGCCGCGGTGCGCTACGTCCCGGAGGTCCACGCCAGCTTCGTGGCCGTCCCGGGGCTCGCCATGGACGACTGCCGGACGGCCGCCGAGTCGCTGGGCGCCCGGTTCCGCTGGCGGCCGTACGACCGGGTCGGACGGCTCAAGGAACTGGGCGGGAACGCCTGATCCGGCCCCCTCGCGGGGCTGACCGCAACCCTTTCGCCAGCCGCGAACCCTTCCGACCCGGGGGAAGAACCCCGCACCTTCGCCAGTTTGAGCTGCAATTGGGTGGATCCCGGCCGGCAAACCGTGCATAAGATGCGGCCATCCGCATACGTTGCGCGACCAGGCGGAGGAGCAAGGTGGGCGAGGAAAGATGACGCTGGCCAAGAATCCTGCGCGCGGTGGCAAGGAGCGGATCCTCGTCGTGGACGACGAGGGGAACGCCCGCCAGGCACTGAAGGACATCCTGACCGAGGAGGGGTCCGAGCTCGTCGAGGCTGCGGACGGCGAGGAGGCTCTCCAGCTCATGCAGTCGTTCGCCCCGGCGGCGGTCCTCGCCGACGTCCGGATGCCGCACATGGACGGCATCACGCTCCTCAAGAGGGCGCGGGAGCAGGGTTCCGACGCGGTCTTCGTGATGATGACCGCCTACGCGAGCGTGGAGGCCGCGGTGGAGGCCATGCGGGCCGGCGCCGAGAACTACCTCGTGAAGCCGCTCGACGTGAACGCCGTGCTGGTGGTCCTCGAGAAGGCGCTCGAGAAGCTGCGGCTCCAGCGCGACACCCAGAACCTCCGCGAGAGGGTGCGCGAGCGCTACCGCTTCCACAACATCGTGGGCGACGCCCCCGAGTTGCAGGCGGTCTACGAGGTGGTGAAGCGGGCCGCCCCCACGCGCGCCACCGTCCTCATCCTCGGCGAGTCGGGCACCGGCAAGGAGCTCATCGCCCAGGCCCTTCACGAGGAGTCACCGCGGCGCGACCAGGCCTTCGTCAAGGTGAACTGCGCGGCCCTCTCCGAGACGCTGCTGGAGAGCGAGCTCTTCGGCCACGAGAAGGGGTCCTTCACCGGGGCCATCGGCCGCAAGGAGGGGCGCTTCGAGCTGGCCGACGGGGGCACGCTCTTCCTCGACGAGATCGGGGACATCTCCCCGGCCTTGCAGATCAAGCTCCTCCGGGTCCTGCAGGCGAAGGAGTTCGAGCGGGTGGGCGGGGTCTCCACGCTGAAGGTGGACGTCCGCCTGGTGGCCGCCACCAACCGCGACCTGGCCGCCGAGGTGAAGACCGGGAAGTTCCGCGAGGACCTCTACTACCGGTTGAACGTGGTCGCGGTCACGCTGCCGCCGCTGCGCAACCGCAAGGGGGACATCCCCGCCCTGGTGAGCCACTTCGTCGAGAAGTACGGCAAGGCCTACGGCAAGGAGATCCGGGGGCTCGCCCCCGGCACGCTGAACGCGCTCCTGGCGCACGACTGGCCGGGCAACGTCCGGGAACTCGAGAACGTCGTGGAGCGGGCGGTGGTCCTGGCCAAGGGCCCGGAGATGACCGCCGACGACCTGCCTCCCACGCTGCGCGGGCCGCGTCCACGCGAGCGCAGCCCGGGCGCGCTCATTCCCGGCGCCACCCTCTACGAGATCGAGCGCGAGGCCATCCTGCGCACCCTGGAGATGGTGGGAGGCTCCACCTCCCGCGCCGCGGAGATCCTCGGCATCAGCGTCCGCAAGATCCAGTACCGGCTCAAGGAGTACGCCAGCGGCGGCGCCGGGCAGGGCGGGCACGACGACCTCGGCGACGACTCCGCCGGCTCCGGCTAGCGAGCCCGGGGAACGCGCAGCGCGAAGCGCGCGCCCCCCTCGGGAGCGTCCTCGACGGTGATGGTCCCGCCGTGCTGGGTGACGATGGCGTGGACGATGGGGAGCCCGAGCCCCGAGCCCTCGGCCTTGGTCGTGAAGAAGGGCTCGAAGATGCGCTCGCGGATCTCGGGGGGGACGCCCGGTCCGCTGTCGTCGATGAGGATCTCCACGATCTCGGGGTCGTCGGAGGGGCGGCAGGAGACGCGGACCCAGCCGCCCTCGCGGACCGCGTCGAGGGCGTTCAGCCCCAGGTTCACCACCACCTGCTGCAGCCGCTCCACGTCGCCGGCCACCGGGGGAACCTCCTCGAAGTCGCGCATGACCCGGACGTGCCGCTTGTCGGCCGGGCCGCCCAGGAGGGTGAGCACGCGGTCGAGCACCGGCGCCACGTCCACCGGCTTCGGGTAGAACTCGCGCGGCCGGGCGAACTGGAGGAAGTCCTCGAGGATGTGGTCGAGCCGCCGGATCTCGTCGCGCACCAGGTGGAGCGGCTGGAGGAGCGGTCCCTGCTCCCCGGCCGGGAGCTTTCCGACCCGCCGCTCCAGGACCACGAGCTGGAGCGCCGCGGCGTTGAGCGGGTTGCGGATCTCGTGGGAGAGACCGGCCGTCATGGTGCCCACCGCGGCCAGCTTCTCGGCCATGGCGGCGCGCCGCGCCAGTTCCCGCTTCTCCGAGTGGAGCCGCACGTGGCGCATGGCCATCTCGAGCGTCATCACCAGCTCGGGCGGGTTGACCGGCTTCTGGAGGTAGGCGCAGGCGCCCGCCCGCACCGCGTCGAGCGCCGACTCCATGGTGGCGTGTCCGGTCAGGAGGACCACCTCG
>CAIQRS010000082.1 GCA_903874275.1 uncultured Anaeromyxobacter sp. | reverse complement strand
CTCGACCGGCTGGCCCGGCTCCCGGGTGCGGTGCTCGTGGACCTGACCGCCGACGCCGGGCTCGTCCCGGTCTACGAGGAGGCCTTCCGGCGCGGGATCCACGTGGTCGGCGCCAACAAGCTGCCGCTGGCGACCAGCACCGGCGAGCGGGACCGGCTCTCGGCGGCGCGGCGGAAGGCCCACGTCCACTTCCACTACGAGACCTCGGTGGGCGCGAGCCTCCCGCTCCTGGGGACGCTCCGGAACCTGGTCCGCACCGGCGACCGGGTGCTTTCGGTGGAGGGGTCGCTCTCCGGCACGGCCGGCTACCTGCTCGCCGAGGCCGAGAAAGGCACTCCACTCTCCCTGGCGCTCCGGTGGGCCCGGGAGCTCGGCTACACCGAGGAGGATCCCCGGGACGACCTCTCCGGTCTCGACTCGGCGCGCAAGGCGGTCATCCTGGCCCGGGAGCTGGGAATGAGGGTGGACGTGACCGACGTCGTGCTCGAGCCCCTCCTTCCGCCCGGGGCGCTCGGGTCGGCGGCCCCGGGCGAGCTGGTCGAATCGCTGCGGCTGCTGGACCGCCCCTTCGCAGATCGGGTCCAGGCGGCGCGCTCCCGGGGGCGCGTGCTGCGCTACCTGGTCCACGTGGACGTGGACGCCGGGCGGATCCGCGTCGGGCCGGAGGAGGTCGGCCCGGATCACCGGGCGGCGCGGCTGCGCGACGTCGAGGCCTACGTGGCGGCCAGCACGGTCCGCCGCTCCGGATCCCCGCTGGTCGTCCAGGGGGCGGGAGTGGGGGGCGCGCTCACCGCCGGCGGCGTCCTCACCGACGTCCTGCGGGTCGCTTCCGCGCTGGGAGTGCGCACGGGCTGGAGCGGATAGGGCCGGTCCCACCCCGCCCACCGTCGTGCTATTCCAGGTGTGGGAGGAGAATCGAGCATGTCCGCACCGCCGCTCCCCGTCGCCAAGGGGGAAGAGATCCTGTCGCTCCTGCCCGGGATGGCGAACCGCCACGGCCTGGTGGCGGGGGCCACCGGAACGGGGAAGACCGTCACGCTGCGCGTTCTCGCCGAGAGGCTCTCGCGCATCGGCGTCCCTGTTTTCCTCGCCGACGTGAAGGGGGACCTCTCGGGCATGGCGCTGGCCGCCGAGCCGGACGAGAAGATGCTCGAGCGGGTGAAGCGACTCGGGGCGACCCTCGACCCGGCCGGGACCCCGGTGGTCTTCTGGGACGTCTTCGGGGAACAGGGCCACCCGCTCCGGGCCACCGTCTCCGAGATGGGGCCGGTGCTCCTCTCCCGGATGCTCGACCTGAACGACGTCCAGGAGGGCGTGCTCTCGCTGGCCTTCAAGATCGCCGACGACGACGGGCTCCTGCTCCTCGACCTGAAGGATCTCCGCGCGCTCCTCGCCCACGTGGCCGAGCGGGCCGGCGAGCTGCAGCGGACCCACGGCAACGTCTCCCCGGCCAGCGTGGGCGCCATCCAGCGACAGCTCCTCACCCTCGAGCAGCAGGGGGCCGACCGCTTCTTCGGCGAGCCGGCCCTCGACCTCGGCGACCTGCTCGAGGTGGACGGGCGGGGCGAGGGGCTCGTGAACGTGCTCGCCGCCGACAAGCTGCTGCTGTCCCCGCGGCTCTACTCGACCTTCCTGCTCTGGTTGCTCTCCGAGCTCTACGAGCACCTGCCCGAGGTGGGGGACGTCGAGAAGCCCAGGCTGGTCTTCTTCTTCGACGAGGCCCACCTCCTCTTCCGGGACGCGCCGCGGGCGCTCCTCGAGAAGGTGGAGCAGGTGGTCCGGCTGGTCCGTTCGAAGGGAGTGGGGGTCTTCTTCGTCACCCAGAACCCGCTCGACGTGCCCGAGACCGTCCTCGGGCAACTCGGCAACCGGGTCCAGCACGCGCTGCGGGCATTCACCCCCCGTGACCAGAAGGCGGTCCGCACGGCGGCCGAGACCTTCCGGCAGAACCCGAAGCTGGACGCGGCGGCCGCGATCACCGAGCTCGGGGTGGGGGAAGCGCTGGTGTCGCTCCTCGACCCGAAGGGCACGCCCACGATGGTGGAGCGGGCCTTCGTGCTGCCGCCCCGGTCGCGCCTCGCGCCGCTGACGCCGGACGAGCGGAAGCGGGTCATGAGGGGCTCGCCGGCGAAGGGGAAGTACGACGAGCCGGTGGATCGCGAGTCGGCCTTCGAGCGGCTCAGGGCCCGGGCCGCGGAGCGGGTGGCGGAGGAACCCTCGCCCCGCACGCGCGGACGGGCCGCGGAGCCGAGGAGCGAGATCGCCGACACGCTCGGTTCGATGGCCAAGAGCGTGGCGCGGTCGGCGGGCACCCAGATCGGGCGCGAGCTGGTGCGCGGCCTGCTGGGCAGCCTGTTCGGGAGCGGGCGCAGGCGCTGACCCGGGGAGATCCAATGAGCGAAGCGGCCACGGGCGCACCCATCCGCATCGGCGTCTCCTCCTGCCTGCTCGGGCAGAACGTCCGCTACGACGGTGGCCACAGGAAGGACGACTTCGTCACCGGGCTGCTGGGGCGCTTCGTCGAGTTCGTCCCCATCTGCCCCGAGGTCGAGGTCGGGATGAGCATCCCGCGCCCGACCATCCGGCTGGAGCGGCGCGGCGAGTCGGTCCACCTCGTCGATCCGAAGAACGGCCTCGACCACACCGAGGCCATGGTGCGCTGGGCCGCGCGGAAGGTGTCGGAGATCGAGAAGCTCGAGCTCTGCGGCTACGTGCTCAAGAAGGACTCCCCGACCTGCGGCATGGAGCGGGTGAGGGTCTACGCCAAGGGGGCCCCCACGAAGACCGGGCGCGGCCTCTTCGCCGCGGCGCTGCTCGACCGGCTTCCGCTCCTCCCGGTGGAGGAGGAGGGGCGGCTCAACGATCCGGAGCTTCGCGAGAACTTCGTCGAGCGGGTCTTCGCCTACCGCCGGCTCAAGGACTTCTTCACCGGTCGGTGGACGGTGGGAGGGCTGGTGGCCTTCCACACCTCCGAGAAGCTGCTGCTCCTGGCCCACGACCCGGACGGCTACCGCAAGCTCGGCCCGATCGTCGCGAAGGCGAAGGAGGTGACGCGCGACGAGATGGCCGCCCGCTACGGCGAGATCTTCATGCGGACCATGGCCAAACCCGCCACGCCGGGCAGGCAGGTGAACGTGATGCAGCACATGGCCGGCTACTTCAAGGATCTATTGCCCGACGACGAGAAGGCGGAGCTCCACGACGCCATCCGGGACTACCGGCAGAAGCTGGTGCCGCTCGTCGTGCCGCTCACCCTCATCCGGCACCACGTCCGCAAGCTCGACGTCGTCTACCTCCAGGGGCAGACCCACCTGGCGCCGCACCCGAAGGAGCTCATGCTCCGGAATCACGTGTAGGGCCGAAGCGGCGCAGGTAGGCCGAGAGCTCGAGCTTCCGGACGGTGTTCTCCGACGACATGTAGCGGATCACCCCGAAGACGGGGCGCTCCGGGGCCCAGGGCCGGTCGCAGCGCCCGAGGCACCAGAAGATGCCGGAGGCCGAACCGGGGTCCCGCCCGTCGAGTGCCCAGCGGTCGTTCAGGTGGAGCATGGTCGCGAGCGCCTCCCGCGGCGAGGCGCTCCACTGGAGGATCTTCTTGCCCCAGAGCATGCGCAGGTAGTTGTGGATGCGCCCCCGCACGAGGAGCTCGCGCTGCGCGGCGTTCCAGACCTCGTCGTGGGTCGCCGCCCGCTCCAGCGTCCCCCGGTCGTAGAGCGGGTCGCGCCGGTCGCCGGCGTGGGCGTCGAGCGTCCGGATGGCCCAGGGGGGAAGCGATTCGAAGTCGTGGGCCGCCTCCGGACGGCGGACCAGCATGTTGAATCCCACCTCGCGCCAGGTCAACAGCTCGTCGAGGAAGGACTCCGCCTGGGGGCTCATGCCCCAGAATCCCTCCCGCTTCCCGCCCCGACCGAGGACCACCCGGGCCGGCTTCCAGGACTCGTGCCGGGCCAGGGCCCGGAACACCTCGTGGGTCGAGACCTGGCCGAAGTGGATCCAGGGGGAGAGGCCGCTCGACCCGTCGGCGTCCGGGTTGCTGCGCTCGAGGTACCTCTGCAGGCGTTCGCCGACGAAGGACGACAGGACTGCCCGTCCGGCGACGCTTCCGCCCCGTGCGTCGGCGACGGGGGGCACGCCGTGGTCGATGGGGAGGGCGCGGAGGGCGGCGGGGCTGGCCTGGAGGAGTTCCGGCGAAGCCCGGGGCCAGAGGGAGGAGATCTCGTCGGGAACCGTGGCTCCCGCCGCCCCGTCGGAGTCGAGGGGGTCGGTGGACGGGAAGGCCGAGAGCCTCTCCGGCAGCTCGACCTGGAGGAACCGGCGGAACGCGTAAGCCGTCGGAAAGGTGGTGGGAGCGAGCCGAACCGGGAGCAGGCCGTTCCCGTCCACCGCCTCGACCCGGACCGGGAGCCGCTCCGCCGCGGCGGCCAGCATGCGCGGGAGGAAGAAGTAGGGCGCGTCGTCGGTGACCACCACGCAGGCGCGTGCGGCCAGCGCCGCGAGGAGGCCGCGCCCCGCCCCGGGAGCGGGCTCGACGAAGGGGTGGTAGGCGATGCCGGCGTCGGCGTAGGTGCGGTCGCTGTCGGCCATCCCCTGCAGGACGAAGGCGTGGAGCCGGTCGCTGGCGTGCGGGTAGGCGGCGCGCAGCGCCTCGAGGACCAGGACGGGACGGCGGAGGTCCCGCGACCACTCGACGGCCCGGTCGAGGGTGAAGTTCCAGGAGGTCCTGCGGAAGGCGGTGGTCCAGACCAGGACGTACTCCCCGTCGCGCCGGACCGGGGCGGCGCTGGCCGCGCGGATGCGCTCGGGGGGGACGTGACTCACGGTGTACTCCCCGGGAGCAGGCCCCTCGCCAGCGAGCGGCCGCGCTCGGCTATCCGGCGGACCAGGTTCCCGAAGATTGCGGCGTGGACGGGGTAGAGCAGGTACCAGTAGAGGTGCCCGGCCAGGCCGCGCGGCGCGAAGTAGGCGGTCTGGCTGAGGAGGGAGCCGCCGTCACGCGGCTGGGCCTCGAACTGGAGCCAGGCGCGCCCCGGGACCTTCATCTCGGCCCGGAGCCGGAGCAGGCGACCCGGCTCGACGGCCTCCACGCGCCAGAAGTCGAGTGCGTCGCCAGGCCGGAGGTGGTCGGGGTCGCGCCGGCCGCGCCGGAAGCCCGGGCCGCCCGCCAGCAGATCCAGGGCGCCCCGGATCTTCCAGGCCCAGTCCATGTAGAGCCAGCCGCGCTCGCCTCCGAGCCCGGTGAAGGCGCGGAAGAGCGGCTCGGGCGGGAGGTCCACCTGCACGGTGCGCCGCTCGATGATCATGCCCTCCACGGTGGTCAGCGTCACGGTGGGCACGCCCGGCGGCGAGTTCGACAGCGCGTCGCTCCAGGCCGTCTCCACCTCGCCACGCTCGAGCTTCTCCAGCGCGCGATCGAGCGCCTCCGCGTAGGAGAGCGGGTGGATCGATGGGAAGAGGCGCAGGGCCGAGTCGTCCCGGACGATGACCTCGTTGCGGAGTCCCTCGACCAGGGGGCGCGCGATGGCGGCGGGGACCGGCGTCATCCAGCGCACCCAGTGGGAGGAGAGCCGGGGAGTGAGCACCGGGACCGGGACCAGGTGGCGCCGGAGCCCCCGCTTCGCGGCGTAGCCGAGCATCATGTCCCGGTAGGTGATGACGTCGGCACCGCCGATCTCGACGACCCGGTTGGCCGACTCCGGAACTCCGGGCGCCGAGAGGAGGTAGGAGAGGACGTCGGCGATGGCCACCGGCTGGATGCGCTGGAAGACCCAGCGCGGACAGACCATGACCGGGAGACGCTCGACCAGCCAGCGGATCATCTCGAAGGAGATGCTGCCGCTCCCCACGATCACCGCCGCCCGGAACTCGGTGACCGGGACTCCGCCACTCCGCAGCGCCTCCCCGGTCTCCTGGCGAGAACGCAGGTGGTCGGAGAGCCGGGAATCGGCGGCGCCCAGCCCTCCCAGGTAGACGATGCGCTTCACCCCGGCATCGCGGGCGGCGAGCCCGAACGCCCGCGCGGCGTCCCGGTCGCGGGCTGCGAAGGAGGCGTGCTCGCCCATGCTGTGGACGAGGTAGTAGGCGACCTCTACCCCGTCGAGCGCCGCGGGGAGGGTGGAGGGATCGTGGACGTCGCCCTGTATGACCTCGACCGAACCGGCCCACGGACGACCGGCCAGGCGGGCAGGGTCCCGGGCCAGGACGCGGACGCGTCGTCCGGCCTCGACGAGCCGGGGCACGAGCCGCCCTCCGACGTAGCCCGTCGCGCCGGTGACGAGGTCCATTCCCCATCATTGCATGAGGCGACGGTTACCAGCCGACCAGGGACTCCACGCTGACCTGGATCTCGGCCTTGTCCTTCGCGTCGGCGGGGACCATATGGGCGTGGGCCTTCACCGTCCCGAACACGCCGCCTCGGTTCTTCTCCACCGATCCGACCTGGACCTCGAAGTCGCCGAGGTCGCCGGGCCTCTCGCTGGCCTTGAACTTCTTCCCGGCGTCGGTCGTGGCCGAGGCGGACCCGGTGACCAGGTCGCGGTGGGAGTAGACCTTGACGCTGATCGGGGTCTTGATCGAGAAGGTGCCCGGCTCGAAGGCCTTCAACCCCTTCACCGGGGCCCTGGGCTTGAACGTGAAGCTCACCACCCCGTCGGCCTTCTTCACGACGGTGACGTCGCAGGTGAAGGTCGCGGTGACGGCCCCGGAGACGGTGCCCTTGCACCCGGTCTCCACCGGCGTCGCCGCGGCGGGAGCGGGGTCGGCGGCTCGGGCCGGCGAAGCCGAGACCACCACGAGCGAAAAGAGCACAGCTGCGATGCGCCTCGACATGAAGACCTCACCAGTTCGATCCCGGTCGCATCGGCGCCCATGCGCCGACCGCGATCCCTCCGGGGAATGAGCCGTCAATCTACCAGGACCCAGCGTGTACGCGGCAAGAGCGCGTTTGGGTGGTCCCGGTGGGTCCGTGCCGCCCCTGAAGGGTATATCCTCACGGCAGGAGCACCACCGCCTCCACCGACCCGGCCTTCCCGGCGGAGGAATCGGCTGGCCCGGGGCGGCGCACCCCGGTAAACGTCCCGACGACCCGGAGGTCAACGCATGGCGCTTCCCCCCACCGACCGGAACTACCGTCTTCCCCAGAGTATCCGGCCGGTTCGCTACGATGCCTTCCTGTCCATCGACCAGGGTCGGGGCGCCTTCACGGGCCGGATCACCATCTCCCTCTCGGTGGAGCGGGAGGCTGCCTGGATCGCGCTCCACTCCGCCGGCCTGAGGGTGACCCGGGCGACGGTGACCGTGCGAGGGACCGTGCTCGAGGGGAAGGTGGACGCCTTCGCCTCGAGCGAGACCATCCTCCTGGCCACCGGGGACATGATCCCGGTGGGCCGGACCGAGGTGGAACTGGAATGGTCGGGCACCTTCAGCGCTGGCCTGCGCGGGCTCTACCGGGCCGGCCCCCTGGTCGCGACCCAGTTCGAGGCAGCCGACGCCCGCCGGGTCTTCCCCTGCCTCGACGAGCCCGGGTTCAAGGCGCCCTGGTCGGTCGCCGTCGAGGTGCCCCGCGGCACCCCGGTTCTCGCCAACGGCAGGGAGGTCAGCAGGGAGCCCCGCGGGGAGCGCGAGATGGTCACCTTCGCCGAGACCCCGCCGCTTCCGACCTACCTCGTGGCCCTGGTCGCGGGGCCGATGGGGTCCTGCGCCGAGGAGATGGTTCGCGGCGTCCCCGTGCGCACATGGTCCGTTCCGGAGAAGGCCGATCTCACCGCCTTCGGCCAGGAGGCCGCGGTGGCGGTCCTGCCGCGCCTGGAGGACTATTTCGACGTCCCCTACGCATTCGGGAAGCTCGACCAGATCGGGCTGCCCGACTTCGAGTTCGGCGCCATGGAGAACGCCGGCCTGGTCACCTACCGGGAGACGGCGCTCCTCCTCGACCCGGCCACGGCTTCACTCCCGGTCAGGAAGCGGATCGCCGAGGTGGTGACCCACGAGCTGGCCCACCAGTGGTTCGGCAACTGGGTGACCATGCGCTGGTGGGACGACCTCTGGCTGAACGAGTCCTTCGCCACCTGGATGGCCTACAAGATCGTGGCCGCCTGGAGGCCGGAGTGGCGCATCTGGCTCGACTTCGACCAGGGCAAGGCCGCGGCGCTTGGCCTCGACGCGCTTCGCTCCACCCACCCCATCCACGCCGAGGTCCGGAACCCCGAGGACATGGGGGAGGCCTTCGACCTCATCACCTACGAGAAGGGCGGGGCGGTGCTCCGCATGATCGAGTCCTGGCTGGGGGAGGAGCCCTTCCGGCTCGGCATCCGGCTCTACATGCGCCGCTTCGCCCGCGGGAATGCGGAGGCCGCCGACCTTTGGGCGGCGCTTCAGCAGGCGTCGGGGCAGCCGGTGATCGAGCTCGCCCACTCCTGGATCCACCAGCCGGGGTTCCCGCTGGTCGGCCTCTCCCGCGACGGGGCGAAGGTCCGGCTCACCCAGCGCAGGTTCCTCTCCGAGGCCGGTGCCCGGGCCGAGGGGGCATGGCCGGTGCCGGTGGTGCTGCGCTACGCCGACGACCGGGGCGCCCAGGAGCAGCGCCTCATCCTCCGGGGGCCCGTTGCCGAGGTGACGCTCGACGCCGTCGGGGCCGTTCGCTGGGTCTTCGGGAACGGCGGGTCCACCGGCTTCTACCGGGTGGACCACGAGGCCTCCGATCGCGCCGCCCTCTCCCGCCACCTGGCGGAGCTCCGCCCCGAGGAGCGCATCGCGTTGCTCGCCGACGAATGGGCGCTCCTGCGCGCAGGCGACCGCACCCCGGAGCCGTTTCTGGAACTCGTGGCCGCGTTCGCGGGCGAGCAGGACCGGGCGGTCCTCGACGAGCTGGTCGGGAGGCTGGGTGCGGTCGAGCACCGGCTGCCCGACCCCGCCGCGCGCACCCGGTTCCGGTCCTTCGCGGCCTCGCTCCTCGGCCCGGCGCTCGACCGGGCCGGACTCGACGCCGCCGACGGTGACGACGGCGAGGCGCGCCTCCGCCGTGCCGCGCTGGTCCGCGGCCTGGCGGTGGTGGCCCGCGACCCGGCGGTCTCGGCCGCGCTGGTGTCCCGGCTCGACCGCTTCCTCGGCGGCGACCGCGCGGCGCTCGAGCCCAACCTGCACGAGGCCGCGGTGGCCGTCGCGGCGCGGGACGGCGACGAGGCACGGTTCGCCCTCCTCCGGCGCCTCGCCCGGGAGGAGAAGGACCCGGCGCTCAAGCGCCGCTACCGGATGGGCGTGGCCCTCTTCGAGGCCCCGGGCCTGGTCCGGCAGGCCGTGGAGGTCCCGTTCGGCGACGAGGTGCCGCTGCAGGACCTGGCGGGATTCGCGGGAGTGCTGCTCGGCAACCGTGCCGCCGCCGCCCCGTTCTGGGAACGGCTCCGGGAGCGCTGGGCCGGATTCCAGGCCCGCCTGGGGGATGCCCCCCTCATGCTCCGGCGCGTCGTGGAGGGGCTGGGCTCCTTCACCACCAGGAAGGAGCTCGAGGAGGCCCGATCCTTCTTCGCCGCGAACCAGGTCCCCTCCGCCCGCCAGGCCATCTCCCAGACCCTGGAGCGGCTCTCCCAGGACGTCGAGCTCTGGGAGCGGGTGGGGCCGGCCGTCGGCGCATGGCTGGCCGCGCGCGAGGAGCGCCGGTGACCGAGCACGTCGAGGTCGAGCAGCAGCGCTTCACCCGGCCGTGGCTCTTCCTGTTCCTCGAGTTGCCGTTCGGGGCGGCCATCGG
>CAIQRS010000081.1 GCA_903874275.1 uncultured Anaeromyxobacter sp. | reverse complement strand
CCTCGTGCGCCGCGGTCGACTCGTCGGCGCCCTCGAGGATGCGGGCGTTGAAGGCGACCGGCTTCCCGGCCGCGTCGGGCGGGACGAACTGGATCTCCCCGCGGCGGTCCTGGCGGAGGATGTCCTTCGACTCACGGCTCCACGCGCCGCGGTTGAAGACGCTCTTCACCTGGATCTCGTCGAAGGGGATCCAGACCGTGCGGCTGTCGTCTCCCCCACCCTTCCCGCTCCGGTCCCGGATGCCGTCGTAGCCGAGCCGCTGGAGCGTCTCCGTCACCCAGTCCGGGATGCTCGTCCAGGCGTGGGAGTTGGTGCCGCTTTCGGCGTCCGCCTTGAGGGTGGCGATCCACTCCTTCGGGTCGCGCGTCGCCTTGTCCCAGAGGTCCGCCCCGTGCTCGTTTCGCGGCGCGCGGCGCCGCTTGGCGGCCTGCTCGAGCGCCGCGATGGTCTCCGGCGGGATGGCGGAGGTGTCGAGGGGCTTCCTGATCGACAGGAAGACCGGATAGACGGCCGGCGACTCGGCCCAAGGGCTGTCGAACTGGAACTTGTCGCCGGCTCCGCCCAGTCGCAGGACCTCGAGGAACTCCCTCTCGGAATTCACGAGCGTCCCGCCGTTGAGCCAGATCTCCTTGGCCGCCTTGAGGACGTTCCCGCCGGCCTGCCGGATCTCGTGGTCCCAGTGTCTCGCGTCCGCGAGCCCCGTCTCCTTCGCGTCGTAGCGGTACTCGCCGGTCGCGTCGTCGAGGACGACGTGCGGGAGCTTCTCGGCGATGGCCGCTCGCTCCTCGGGTGCGAGATGCCACCAGGCCCGGTCGAGCTCGACCGTGGAGCGGCCGACCTTCATCTTGAACCAGGCGGAGTAATCGGCCGGCGCCTCGAGGCTCGTGTCGGCCTTCGTCATCGCGTACTGGCTCGCCAGATCCGCGCCGTCGGTGAAGAAGGCCATCGGACCGGAAGTCGCCCGGTCCTTGCGGAATCGCGTGCCGACTCGGTCCGGCCTCTTCGTGCCGTGGAACGCGACGACCGGCACGCCCTCGGCATCGACGACCTTCGACTCGCCGAACCAGGCCTTGAACGCTGGCGTCGCGGTTCTGGCGTTGCCCTCTACCAGGGGGACGTCCTGGGGGATCCGGTACATCGTCTCGGAGATGGCGAGGTCCTTCGTCGCGCCCTTGTTCTCGACGAAGCCGAAGCGCTTGTTCCACTCGACGATGCGGCTCTTCGTGCCGCCGAAGTCGGAGGACGGGGTCGCTGCCAGGACCAGGTTGCGCCGGTCGGCGAGGCGCACCAGGTCGAGCATGAAGCGGGACCCGAGCCCCGTGCTCCGCCGATCCTCCGGTACGACGATGCGCGAGAGAACGACGACTCCGCCCGCGCCTCCGGTGAGGTCGAACTTAATGTCGGGATGCGCGGCCCGCAGCGCCGTGGCCATGCCGGAGATGGCGTCCCCGGAAGCCCGCACCGGGGGGATCTCTCTCGGCTGCCCCAGCGTGATCGGCTTCTCGCCGGAGAACTCAGGCGAATCCGGGTGGTCCTTGACATCAGCAAAGAGCCTACTTACGCTGATTGTGGGCTCGGTGTTTCCGGCGCGTGCAGGATCGGCTACCCGTCTAGAGACGGACCCACCTGCTGCCGGCGCCGGGCCTAACCTTTCCAACTCAACGGCTTCGAGGCTGTACTGCCTCAACTCAGAGTCACGCTTCCCAAGCGCGTGCTCTCGCACTCGCATCTTCACTCGGAATTCGCGCCCGCCCTCCGCGAAGCCGGCGTAGAGGGCGTGAATCGCAAGGATGCTCTTCGTTTCCTTCGCGTCCTCGTGCGTGGACCCGCGCACTGCCACCCGAAGCAACTCCCCCATGTGGAGCGCGGCGAGCAGGCTGGGTCGGTCGGTGTGAAGCGTGCTCTCGCGAATCCCCCGAGCCCCGATCCCGATGTCCCAGCCCGTGTCGCGGTTTGGAACTACCTCACCTTGGAGGGTGCCCTCCAGATGCTTCTGCACCGCATCCCTGGTGACGGAAGGTCCGTGAGTCCCCGCCGGAAGAGAGCGCATTACGTCGGCGGAACTCTGGACCAGCCCGACCATGCGGTCGGGACTCATCTGCACCCGGCCGTGGACTACGCGGCGCGACGCCTGCCCCAGGACGACCACGCCCTCGTCCAGGGCAGCAATCGCCGTGGCGCCGTCCTTCCGGGCCGCCCGCGCCATCGCTGCGAGCATGGCGTCGCCGCTCGGCCACCCCAGCCGCTTCGCGAGCTCGTCCGGCGCCATGCCGCCCGGCTCGGTGAGGTTGCGGAAGACGGTGTCGACCTCGGCGCCGACGGCCGCGGCGACCGCGTCCCGGTCAAGGCGGATCCGCGGCGTCGCCCCGGCGACTGCGGCGGTCCGGCCCTCTGCCTCGAGGGTGGCGCGCTGGGCCCGGAGCTCCTCGAGCTTCGCGTCGAGGGGGTGCGCGGCACCCTCCTCCGGCTTCCCATACCAGGCCGGGGGCCGCTCCTCGTAGGTCGGACGGTTCGGGTCGAGCTCCGCCTTGGTCGCCGAGAGCCAGCCGGCGAGGGCGTCCGGCCGGGTCTTGTTCTGGAACCGTCCGGCGGAGACGTAGACCGTGTCCTTCCGGGCCGTGTCGATGAGGGCGCCCCAGACCTTCTCCGGGATCGGGTCCTCGGCCCGCGCGCCCTCCGGCTCCGCGGCCCATTCGGCGAGGCGCTGACGGAGGCTCGCGAACTTCTTGCCTCCCTTGCCGGCGGCCAGGCGGGCGACGGTCCATCCCTGCTTCGCGGCCCACTCGTTGAACGGGAACCCCTCGTGGGCCTGCTGCATGAAGGCGTGGACGAGCTTCTGGACGTGCTCGGGGGCGTCCGGCCCACCCGCCGCGGCGAAGGTCCAGTCCCACCCGAAGCGGTCGGCGAGGTAGGCCTCCGCCGGGAGCCAGGACGGGAGTCGCACGTCCATGAGCCGGGCGCCCTCCGGCGCGGCTTCGCTCCGGGGATGGGGGACGGTGAAGGCGAGCCCCTCGGCATCCCTGCCGACGGCGATCCGCTCCGGCCGGGTAGAACTCGGAGCCCTGAGAGGGTCCTTGAGCTTCGCCGCGAGGAGCGCCTTGTCCTTCGCGTTGAGCTTCTTGCCGCCGCTCTGCTCGGCGACCTCCTTCTGCTTCTGGAGCTCGACCTTGCGGATCTGGGAGTCGACCCTCTCGATGTTCGCGCGGATCGCCTTCGGGATGGCGCCCTCGCCGCGGGCCACGGCCGCCTCCCGGGCGGTCTGGACCAGGTCCTCGAGGCCCGGCGCCGCCTCGCCCTTCTTGAGCAGGGACCAGGCGCGGCCGACGTTCTCCGCCTCGACCGCGCGGTCCGCGACCAGGTCGGGCCGGGCGAGCTCGGACAGGGCGGCCCGGTCTCCGCGCAGCGCCGCAACGACGCTGGCCCGCGGGGCAGGCGCGCTCTCTACCGGGGTCGCCGGCGCCGGAGGGGCCTCCCTGGCGGCCGGGGCCGGCGCCGCGGGCCGCTTCGTGCCGATGGTCTCGAAGGTGATGGGGTACTTCTGGAGGATGTCCGCCGGCTGGAGACCTTCCTTCAAGGCGAACGCGGCCAGCGCCGACCGGGCGATGGCCACAGCGCTCTGCGCCTCGAGGGGGGAGCGCGGGTTCGTCCCTCCCAGGAGCTCCGCCATGGCCGCGCGCTCGAAGCCGTCGAGCTGCTCCGTGAAGACGTCCTGCTCCGCCGGGGGCAACTCGGCCGCGTCGAGCTGCGCCGCGAGCTTCTCCCGGATCTCCATCTGCCGCGGGGTGAGCCCGTCCGGCGTCATCTTGACGTCCGGCTGGAGCCCCGCCATGTGCTCGGTCTTGCCGAAGCGCGCGAGGTAGCGATCGAGGGGGAGCTGGAGGTCAGGCGCGACGCCGCTCCTCGCCATGTCGTAGAGCTTCCCGCCGTCGCCGACGACCTCCGCCGCCACGTCCCGCGGGTTGAACTTCTTCGAGGTCCAGTAGGCGTCCCACGCGACCGGGTCGGCGAGGACGCTCTGTCCGAGGGAGAGCTTCCCGAGGATCTGGGCCGCCTGGTCGGGGTGGTCCTTGAGCCGCTCGAGGATGGTGCTCGACTGCGCCTGGTCGACGATGCCCTGGTACTTCGCCGCCTCCGCGTCGACGACGGTGCGCAGCCCGCGCTCCCGCAGGTACTCGCGCCCCGGCCCCCACATGGCGATCAGGCTCATGTCCTGGATGCCGGTGAGGAAGGCGCTCTTCGCCGCGTCGATGACCGGGAGGACCGACCACTCCTCGCCGTGCTGCCCCTTCGCGAGCTCGGCCGCCGCGGCGTTGCCGCCGCCCTGGACGGCCATCATCGCGCCGCCGGCGCCGACGTGAGTGCCCCATCGGGTCATGAAGGACCGGACCGCCTGCTCGCCACCGACCTCGACGAAGGCCTTCTCGACCCCCTTGCGGGTCGCCTTCTGGAGAAGCTCCCGGGTCAACGGGAACCCCTTGAGGGCGACGGTGCCCAGGCCCGACGTGGCCGCCGAGATGCCCGCGGAGATCGGGACGGCGTAGCCCTTCGCCTCCTCGTCGGTGAGGAGCGGCGTGCCATCCCCGCGCTTCATGGACCGGAGCTGGCGGTAGAGGGGGCCGACGTTCTGGTAGAAGTCCCAGGCAGCGCCGCCGGCGTACTGGCCCACCATGAAGCCGACGGGACCGGCGCCAGTTGCCGCCGCCGCTGCGCCGCCACCCAGTCGCGCGACGGCCGCGCCGAGCATGTACGGCGCCATCTTCACGCCACCGACAACGCCCTTCGTGAACGGGTTGTTGGCGCCGAAGTCCCGGTTCCCGTACTGCTTTTCGAGCCCCTCGAGCTCCTTGTCCTCTTCCGAGGAGGTCACCCCGAGGAGCTGCTTGTTCGCGAGGTAGGTGATCTGCTGCTCGCGCCCGCCCGCCACGCCAGCGCGCGCCCACGCGGGGCCGACCTCGAGCGAGGGCATGGGGAACTGGATGAGCGGCTTCCCATCCGGGCCGCTGATCGACTGGGGCTTCAAGTCCCAGCGGCCGAACCACCACTCCCAGGTGTTCGCGTCGGCGATCTGGTCCTTCAACACCCCGGCCTTCGAGGGGTCGAGGAGCATCTCCTGGAGGACCGGCGACTCGAGGATGGCCGCCTTGAGCTTCTCCGCGTCGGTGGTCCGCCGGAGCTCGTCCAGGTTGTCGGCGACGAACTGGACCGGCTTCCCCGTGGAGTGGGCGAGCTGCGCGATCTCGACGCCCTTCTCCGGGGTGAGATCGCTCTGGGTGGCCCGGTAGGCGGCCATGCCCGCGCGCAGGTCTCCGTCCCGCTGCGCGAGGTCCGCGCTCTTGCGGATGGACGACGAGAAGTCGAACTCCGCCGCCGGCGCCTTGGGAGCGGCCGGGGGACCGAACGACGTCGGCTCGGGCACCGCTTCGAGCGGGGCCGGAGCGAGCGGGTCCGCCGGGACTGCCCGCGGCCGGGACCTCTCGATCGAGGCGGTGAAGTCCAGGTCGGCCACTACGGCACCCACACGGTCGGGCGTCCGCCGGTCGGAACCGGGGGAGAGGTGCGCGCGCCGTCAGCCGGGTACGCCGGCGCCGTCGAGGGCTCGGGCGGCCTGGGGTTCTGCTCCTCCGGGATGCCGAGCGAGTCGTTGTAGTACCAGCGCAGCCACTCCGGCGACGTCGGGCGGCCGAGCTTCTGGGCCTGGTCCCTGAGCGCCTTCGTCGCCTTCTCCGGGATGTCCTCGATGAAGGCCTTGCCCTCGTAATCCGCCTTGACCTGGGCCTTCGCGCGAGGGACGCCGGTGTCCTGCAAGATGCCGGTGCCGGCGATGCCGGAGCCCTCGACGGTACCCCTCGTCGTCCAGTAGGAGAGCCGCTTCTTCACGGTGTCGAGGTCGAGCGGCTTGCCGGCGAGCTTGAGCCGCTGCTGCTCGGCGAGGAGGTCCTGGACGATGAGGTTGTAGGACGCGACCTGGTCGGGACTCTTCGG
>CAIQRS010000080.1 GCA_903874275.1 uncultured Anaeromyxobacter sp. | reverse complement strand
GCCACCAGCTGCGGGGCGGAGGCCTTGGCGGGCGAGGGTGCTCCCCACGCCAGCGTCAGCGCGAGGAGAGGCGCGAGGAGGCGGGATTCGGGGCGCATGAAAGGGAAAGGGCCGGCGGAAGCCTTCTTCCGCCGGCCCAGGTTACATCAGGATGCTACGGAACGTTGATGTAAGAGTTCTTGTTCGACGCGTTGATGAGGACCGGGGTGAGGACGTAGGTGCTGGCGCCCGAGAGCTTCGTGCCCGCGGTCACGCCGGTCGTGGCTGCCGTACCGTCGTCGAGCTTGTACTCCTTGCCGTTGAACACGAAGATGAACTCCGGCTTGTCTCCCGACTTGGCGAGGCCCGAGAGGGAAAGGGGCTTGCCCGCACCGACCACGCTCGAGAGCGCAAAGCTGAAGACGCCGGTGCCGTTGTTCACCATGGTCTGCTCCGCCCAGGCCCAGGCCGATCCCTTCACCTTCACGACGCTCGTGTCCCAGGTACCAGGGGCGAGGTTGGCCGTGTTGATGAGGACCTGCACGTCGGTGGTGCCGAAAGCCGGGAGGGAGGTTCCCGGCGCGGTGACCGGGGCAACAGCGCCAGCCGCCACTGCGAAGCTTCCGTTCGTCCCCGTCCAGATCCAGCCGTTTCCGAAGTTCCTCTCGTAGAGGGTGTTGATGAGGCCGTACTCGTAGGTGGTCGAGCCGGTGGCGGGAGGCGTCACGAACACCGTGACTCCCCAGATGGAGTCGCCCGCGACCGACCCGGCGCCCTCGTGGCCGCCGGCGGTCCAGGGACCGTCGTCATACAGGGTGGCCCACGGGCCGCCCCAGGTGGGGTCGGCCGTGACCTTGCGGGTGGTGGCGTCGTAGATCATCGAGCCCTTCCACGCCAGCTGGCCGGCGCCGAAGACCTTGTTCGCGGTGTCGTTGACCGCGAAGCTCACCGCCACCGTCCCGGCGGGCTGAGGAAACGGGGTGGGACCGGGCGGCGCGGGGTCGTTGCTCGAGCCGCAAGCGGCGGCAACCAGCGCGAAAGCTGCGAGTCCAAGCATCTTGAGCTGCTTCATGTGTTTTGCTCCTCCGTCGTGAAGAGGGCGCGCCCGGGAGAATTCCGGTCGAGCCGCTCATGTACCCGTGCAAGCACCGGTGATGGGACCGATCGACTTCGGCGTCAGCCACTGCTCGCAGGTGGCCGCATTGTGCAGCGTCGTCTTCTGCTCCCGGGCCTCGGGGCCGCAGCCTCGCAGGTCCGTGGTCCAGGTGATGCTCCCGGTATTCCTCGGGCTGAGGCTCAGGTTGGAGTTGTCCTTGTTGGTGGCCTCGTCCCCGAACACGTCGCGCCGGTTGACGAACCCGTCGCCGTTCACGTCCACGACCTCGATGATGCGGGAGTTGCCCGGCCATTCCTCGCTGCCGGTCCAGGCTGCTCCCCGGGTCCCCCAGGTGTACTTGTAGCCGATGCGCAGGACGTTGGCCGGATTGGGGTCGAGCGGGACGTCGAAGTAGACCGTCCAGATGTTGTCGCCTGCCACCTCGTCACCGTTGGTCCCGTCGTCGTACATCTTGACGATGTTGGGCGTGCTGGCGCCGAGGTCGCTGTTGACCTTGCTGTCCTGGACCGGCGAGTCCTTGTGGACCCAGCCCACGAAGAACATCTGCTTGCCCGGCTTGTCCTTGGCCCACTTGAAGCGGTCGATGGAACCACCGTTGCCGTTCAGCGCGCCCTGGTTGAAGTCGACGCTGAAGACGACGCGCATCCGCGTGCGGTCGATGCAGCCGGCGGGCTGGTAGAGCTTGGCCGCCGCAACCAGCGCCGCGTCGAGGGCCAGCGTGTCGGTCTGGACGACCCCGTTGCCGACGTAGTCGAAGGGGTTGCGGGCGATCCAGCCCGAGTCGAGCGGGCTCGACTTCACCGTCCAGTCGCTCCCGACCTCGGGAACGCGGAAGAAGAACGGGTCGGCGGTGGCCGAGAGCGGGTCGGCCTTGGGCATGATCCGGCCCACCATGTTGAGCAGGTCCTGGGTGGGGCCGGGCACGTCGAAGGCCGCGCGGATGAGGGTGCGGGTGCCCTGGTAGACCTCCGGAGAGAGCAACTGGAAGGTCTGCCCGTCGTGGGCGAGCCGGGCCTCGACGATGATGGTCTCGGTGACGTTCCGGTCGTCGGTGTCCACCCCGGTGACCAGCGACTCCTCGCCGATGGAAGGGACGATGGTGCGGGTCTCCATGTCACCGAGGCGCGCCTGGACCCGGAGGAACTGGTACTTCGACGAGGGCAGCTTCAGCGTGTAGGAGTCGTCGGCTCCGATGACGGTATCGAAGGGGACGACGGTGTTCCCTCCCCCGTCGGTGACGACCATGCTGGTGGTCTTCACGCCGGCCCAGGGGAACCATCCCTGAAGCGTGGAGGCGGGGCGCGCATCAGGGGAGCGCCCCAGCGTGCCGAGGAGGTTCTCCAGGCCGCAACCCGCGACGGAGAACGCGAGGAAACCGAGGAGCATCAGATTCTTTCGCATGGACGCTGAACCCCGGGGGACGTTTGCCCCTTCCCGGACCCCCTTTTCGGGTCGGACTGAGGAGGCTGATCTAGCGCCGCAACCCCGGGAGCGCAACCCGTGGCCGTTCTTCTCGGTCGGCGCGCGCATCAGAAGGCCACCTCGATGGTCGCCTTCGACCGCCACACGTTCCAGTGCATGTTGTAGTTGGCAGGGGCTCGATCCAGGTTCTTCCAGAAGTACTGGAGCGTGTAGCTGAACAGCACGCCGCCGAAGGCGTAGGCGATGCCCGCCTGTGCGGTCTGGCGGTAGGTGTTGGCCGGGGTGAAGCCGGACTGGTAGGTGCCCTCCCGGCCCAGCTCGTTCCAGTAGGTGTACTCGTAGCCGACCGTGGTCTTGAGCTCGGGCAGCGGCTGGAGCGCGACCGAGAGGAATCCCAGGTACTCCTCCCCGAGGTAGACGCTGTTCGGATCGCTGAGCTTCCGCTTGTCCTCGTCGTGGATGTACTTGAGCTTCCCGTTCAGCACGCCGCCGGGCAGGAACGGGAGGAGCTGCTGGACGTTCAGCACCGCCACGTGCGTGGAGCGCTGCTGGAACTGCTCGTAGACGCTGCGGGGGTCCTTGCCGCGGTCGTACACGTTGGCGTAGTCGGCCTGCGACGTGAAGGCCGTCGTGTCGGTGAACCCGTTCGTGTACAGGAAGTCCGGGTACTGGTTCTTCACGTCCCGGTCCTGCATGTTGGTGTTGTAGCCGATGTAGGTGTACTCGAGCCCGCCCTTGAACCCCGCGTTCACGTACTCGAGGACGCCGGTGATCCCGGTCCAGCCGATACAGGACTCGTACCAGGGCTCGTCCCAGTCCTGGAACTCGTTGGCGACGTTCAGGGTGGGCAGCTGGCCGCCCCGGGTGAACCCGCCCGTGATGATCCCGTCGGTGAGAAGCACGTCGGCCTCGCGCCGGGCGCCCATGACTGCGTTGAAGTCGGTCCCGATGTTGAAATACTGCAGTTGCAGGGAGAGCCCGATCTCGAACGGGTCGAAGGCCGAGAGGGTCAGCGTCCCGGCCAGCGCCTCGGCCGGGATCGATTCGAGCCTGTCGTTGGTCTTGAAGACCACCGGCGAGAAGCCCTGGCCGTTGCGCACCATGTTGGTGGCGTAGGCCGGGTTCACGTAGTTGGAGGATGCGGCCAGCATCCCGTTCACCGAGAGCCACTCGAGCGCCGACGGCGTGTACACGGCCTCCAGCGTCCCGTTGATGCCGGTGAAGCGGGTGACCAGGCCGATGGACATGTTGGCGCCGCGATCGGCGCTGGGCGGCCCGGTGAGCATGGGGCTGTACTTGTCGGCCTCCCAGTCCTTGATGAGCGTGGCGACCAGCGTGAGCCGGAGGTCCTTGAACGGACGGGTGCCGAGCTTGAGGGCAAAGGCCCAGTCGGTGCCCCAGAGGTAGGCCAGCGGGTCGCTGTCCTTCAGGCCGGTCTGCCAGCCCGGGCCGGCCCAGAGCTTGGGCAGCCCCATGGCGCCCACGGTGTAGGTGAGGAGATCGTTGGGGATGATCTTGCCCTCGACGAAGGCGCCGCCGCCGTTGTAGCGGTCGATGTAGCGGGACTTGCCGATGGTCCAGGCGTTCCACATCGAGAAGTCGGAGGAGCCGACCGTGACCCAACTCACCGTGGGGATGGGGGGCGCGAAGCGGATCCAGGCGGAGCGCAGCTTCATGTAGGCCGCGTGGTCCATGCCGAGGCTGGCGCCGGAGGTGTCCTGGATGCCCGGCTTCAGGTCGCCGTTCTCCCACCAGTCCTGCCAGAGCGCTCCCCAGCGGCTCTGGATCACCAGGCCGGCGCTGACCTTGGGGCCGAGCTTGGCGTTGAAGATCAGCGCCGCCTCGGAGCAGACGCCGTTGCTGCCGCCGATGTTGTCCACCCAGAACGGGTTGGACATGGAGAGGCAGCCCTGCGTGTTGTTGTTCTGGTACATGTACTTCATGTAGATCTGGCCGCTGATGTCGAGGTTCAGGTTGTCGGCGCGCGCCGGCGGCGCCACCGACAGCGCGAACGCGACTCCGACCGCGACCAGGAGTGGCTTGGTCCCCCGGAACATGTCGGTCCTCACTTCCCGCACGGGTAGACCATCGGGACCTGGGCCAGATCCTCGGGCTTCACTTCCGTGGTCGCGGTCTTGTTGTACTTCGAGAGGATCTCGTGCTGCTTCGCCGTCGCGTCGCCGCCGGGAGGCACGATGATGTCGATGGCGTGCGGGTCGCTGTCGTAGTCGGTGCCCCCGCCGAAGCGGTGCTGCCCCTCGAACTCGTTCACCTTGCGGGTGAGCAGGTCGCTCTTGGCCGGGAAGCCTTCGTTGGACTGCATCACCACCTGGTAGCCCCAGGCCGGCGTCGGCATCCCACCGAGTTGCGCCTTGTCCACCGTGGCCACCAGCGTCCGCCCGGAGACGCGGGTGCTCCGCGGGACGATGACGCGGCTCTTCACGCCGGCGGCCTTCTGCTCCACCTCGGAGTTCAACCGGGCGACCGGCTGCGGCGAGATGATCACCACCTTGTCCCAGGCCTCGTCGGGCGCGAAGCGGAGGTTCAGGCCGGGCATGGAATCGCGCACGCCGCTCCCCGCCACGTGGTCGGTGTCGATGAAGATGAAGACCATCTGGACCGAGAAGCCGTTGCCTCCCCACGCCGGGCTGTCCCAGGGGTCCTCGATGCGGGACTTCACCGTGACGCGGAACTCGACCGAGTCGCTCGAGGGGTTCACCTGGAACTCGGTGATGTCGAACGAGCCGGGCTTGTACACGGCGTCGGTGGGGTACTTGTAGGTCCCCGGGCCGTCATCGTCGCCGGTGGGATCGGTGAAGCTGAACGCGCCGTTCGGCTTGCAGGTCGCGTTGGGGGGCGCGGCGGGTGCGTCGGCGGCCTGCGCGGCCGAACCTCCCGCGACCAGTGCGGCCGCGACGAGGAACCGGAGTGCTTTCGAGGTGGTCATGCGAGGATCTCCCGGGACGGTGGACGGGTTCAGTTGAGCTCGATGAAGGCGAAGGATCGGGCGGCGAGCCCGGGGACGGAGAGCTTGCCGCCGGTGGCGACCGCGGGGCCCGAGAGCCCCTCGGCGAGGAGGGTGTGGGGGGTTCCGGACACGTCCACGAGGACGGGTCCGATGGGGGCCGTTCCGAAGTTGGCCAGGAAGAGGGTGCGCTGCGAGGCGGTCGTTCGCAGGAGCGCCAGGGCGCTCGACCCGCCGCCGGTCACGACAGGGCGGACGGTGTCACCGGTGGCGATCGAGGGGCGGGCGTGGCGCAGGGCGATGAGGGAGGCGTAGAGGCTCCTCAGAGAGCCCGGGGCGGTGCGCTGGCTGGCCACGTCCACCCCGGCCGCCTCGGTGGTCGGGCCGAACCAGGTCGTGGAGGCGGTGGTGAACCCGTACCCGGGCGGGGTTGCGGTCCACCGGAGCGGCGTGCGCTTGTCCTGGTCGGCTGATGCCGGGCCGCCCTGCATGCCGATCTCCTCCCCGTAGTAGAGGAACGGCGTGCCGGGCAGAGCCATCAGGGTGGCCGCGGCCAGCCGCAGCGACGGGGCCTCTCCACCCAGGGTGCGGGCCACCCGGACCTGGTCATGGTTGGAGAGGAAGGGCGCGTCATAGCCGCGGTCCTTGCCGGCGAGCGTGGCCTCGGTCACGGCCAGGCTGTTCACCAGCGGGTCGCTCGACCCGCCGGCGATGGCCGCCCGGGTGGCGTCCGACTGGTCGAACGCGAAGGCGAGCTGAACCTGGTCACCCTGGCCGTAGTAGGTGGCGACGACCTCCTGGGTGGCCCACGCCTCGGCCACGAGCAGGACCTCCGGGTAGTCGCGCTGGAGGGCCGCGCGCACCCGCTTCAGGAAGGCGTGGTTCTCCGGCTGGTCCCGCTGCTGGGTGGGGTCGGGTCCGTTCGCGTAGAAGTACCGGACCGCATCGAGGCGGAAGCCGTCCACCCCGCGGGCGAGCCAGAACTTCATCGAGTCGACCAGTTCCTGTTCCACCGCCGCCGTCCCCAGGTTCAGGTCGGGCATGCTGGGGGAGAAGACGCCGTAGAAATACGCGCCCGGGCCGGCCCGCCAGGGGGATCCCCCGCCGAGCGGGCTCTGCCAGACCGGGTCGGCGTCGCTCCACACGTACCAGCCCCGCTTCGTGGAGGAGGTCCCCTGCCGGGAATCGAGGAACCACGGGTGGACCGACGAGGAGTGGTTCAGGACCATGTCCAGGATGACCTTGATCCCGCGCCGGTGGGCCGCCGCCACGAAGGCGTCGAAGTCGGCGAGGGTGCCGTACTGGGGGTTCACCCCGCGGTAATCGGAGACGTCGTAGCCGTGATAGCTCGGCGACGGGAAGACCGGCATGAGCCACACCGCGTCCACGCCCAGGTCGGTGGTGGTGGCCGGGTCGCCGTCGTTGAGGTCGTCGAGGTGGGCGGTCAGGCCCTGGAGGTCGCCGATCCCGTCGCCGTTGGAGTCGGCGAAGCTGCGGACGAAGACCTCGTAGACGACCTTGTCGCGCCACCAGCCGTCGTTCGAGAGCGGTGTGGGGGAAGGTGAGCTTCCGCCGCCACAGGCAGCCAGCCCAGCCAACGCCATCCAGATTGCTCGACGAGCCACCCAGCGCGGCACGATACCCCCCCCGTCCGATACCGCAGCGACGCTAACCGGCCGTTGTCCCGAAGGCAAGCCCTTCAGGGTACATCGTCGAGCCGGAAAACGACGCTCCCGTGGGCCGGCAAGCTGAGTCGGGCCGACCCCCCGGCGAGGGCGACCGACGCCCCCGGCGTCGCGAAGAGCCGGGCCGCAGTCCGGGCGAGGACAGCCACCTCGGATTCGACCGGCTGGCCACTCAGGTTGTGGGCCACGAGCACCCTCTCCTTCCCCTCGGTCCGGAGGAAGGCGAGCACGGGCCCCTCCCGGCCGAGGAGCTCGAGCCCCCCGACCGCGAGGGGCGCGGAGGCGTGCCGGGCCCGGATGAGCCCCCTGTAATGAGAGAGCAGCGATGCGGGGTCGCCCGACTGGGCCACGACGTTGGTCTTCTCGAGCCCGGGCGCGAAGCGGTGCCAGGGTTTCCCGGTGGTGAAACCGCCACCGGCGGTCCCGTCCCAGGGCATGGGCGTCCGCTTCGACTCGTCGTCGTCGGTGGTTCCGTTGAGGAGGCCGATCTCCTCGCCGTAGTAGAGGAACGGGGTACCGGGCAGCGTGAGCAGGACCGCCGCCGCGCTCCGCAGCTTGCCCGGGTCGTCCTTCAGGTCCGAGGCGATGCGGCGCATGTCGTGGTTGGTGAGGAAGGGGACGTCGGTGGCGCCGGCCGGGTAGGCGCGCCTCACCTCGTCGAGCTTGTC
>CAIQRS010000079.1 GCA_903874275.1 uncultured Anaeromyxobacter sp. | reverse complement strand
GGCTCGACTCCGACGCCCGGTCGTGGTTTCCTGCTCGACGACCGGTGCAGGAGGATCTCCACATGCGCGTCTCGCTCCTCGTCGTCCCGCTGCTCGCCCTGGCCTGCGCCACCACGCCGGCCACCGTTCCCTCCGGCCCGCCCACCATCAGCGCCGGCCGCCCGAGCTTCGAGGGAAAATCGGGCGGGTACTGGGTCTGGGCCGACGGCGAGGGCTGGCACCTGCGCACCACCTCGGCCGGACCGATGCGCGACTTCACGGGCGTCATCAGCCCCCTCCAGGGTGGGAAGATCGAGGACCTCCGCCCCATGCGGGGCAACTCCCGGTACGACAAGCTCGGCGTGACCGAGAAGGGCATCGAGTTCCGCCTGCCCACCCAGGCCGACGTCGAGGGCTTCGACTGGAAGGTCACCTCCGGCTGCAACCGCTTCGAGCTCAAGGCCGAGGGCGAGGTCACCCCGGGGCTGGTCCGGCTCGGTGGCATGGGCGACGCCCCGCCGCAGATTCCCTTCGACCTCTGCCGCTAGGCTTGGCTGCCGGCGACGCGCACGGGCGCTTCACCGAGAGGCTGCTGGAGCGGCTCGGGCAGGACCCCGAGGTCCTGGGGCTGGTCCTGCTCGGCTCGACCTCGGGCGAGGGGACGCCACCGGACGCCTGGTCGGACCACGACTTCTTCGTGGTGGTCGAGCCGGGAGCGCAGGAACGTTTCCGGTCGGACCTGGGGTGGATGCCCGACCCCGCCTCCATCGCCCTCTCCTTCCGGGAAACCGCCCACGGTCTCAAGGTCGTCTACGAGAGCGGGCACCTCGCCGAGTTCGCCGTCTTCGAGCCCGACGAGCTGCGGCTGGCCCGGGTGAACCGCTACCGGGTCGTCCTCGACCGCGCGGACGTCGCGGCGCGGATGGAGCGGGTCCGCACGGCGACGGCCGGCGCCCCGCGCACCGACGGCGCATGGGAGGCCGGGCAGTTCCTGACGAACCTACTGGTCGGCGTCGGGCGCTGGCGCCGGGGGGAACGCCGGTCGGGCGACCAGCTGGTCCGGTGCGGCGCGCTGGGACACCTGCTCCGGCTCGTGGCCGCACGGGTGCCGCCCGAGGACCCGGCCGCGCCCGACGACCTCGACCCGTTCCGGCGCTTCGAGCGCGGCTGGCCCGGCATCGCCCGGGAGGTGGAGAAGGCCCTGGCCCTGCCGACCCCCGAGGCCGCGGATCGGCTCCTCGCATCAGCCGAGGTCGTGCTTGCCGGCGGACCGGAACTCCCACCAGCAGCGGTCGTCGCAACGCGACGCGTCATCCGCCGGGAACGGTAAGCAGGCGGTCGCTTTTCGTGGCCCGGATCCTGCGGAAACCACATACTTCGCGGTCACATGTCCGGCGTCACGATTCGAGCGGTGACCAAGCGGTACGGCGACAACGCGCCGGTCCTCACGGGGATCGACCTGGCGATCCAGGACCGGGAGTTCATGGTCCTGGTGGGCCCCTCCGGATGCGGGAAGAGCACGCTGCTTCGCATGATCGCAGGGCTCGAGGAGATCACCTCCGGGACCATCTCCATCGGCGACCGGGTGGTGAACGACGTCCCGCCCAAGGACCGGGACATCGCCATGGTCTTCCAGAGCTACGCGCTCTACCCGCACATGAGCGTGCGGGAGAACCTCGAGTTCGGGATGAAGCTCCGCAAGACCCCCCGGGCCGAGATGGATCGGCTGGTGGCCGAGGCGGCCCGGATCCTCGGCATCGAGGAGTACCTGGCCCGCCGCCCCAAGGAGCTGTCGGGCGGCCAGCGGCAGCGGGTGGCGCTGGGGCGCGCCATCGTTCGCAAGCCGGCGGTCTTCCTCTTCGACGAGCCGCTCTCCAACCTGGACGCCAAGCTCCGGGTGCAGATGCGCGCGGAGATCAAGAAGCTCCAGCACAGGCTTCAAGTCACCTCGGTCTACGTGACCCACGACCAGGTCGAGGCCATGACCATGGGGCACCGCATCGCCATCATGCACCAGGGCAAGCTCCAGCAGGTGGGCACCCCACTCGAGGTCTACGAGCGGCCGTCCAACCTCTTCGTGGCCAACTTCATCGGCACGCCCCCCATGAACTTCGTCCGCGCCACCGTCGGCGACGGCGGGACGTCCCTGCAGGCCCGCGGATTCGTGCTGCCGGCCCCGGCGGCCTGCCGGGAGGCCCTGGCAGCCCGCGCCGGCAAGATCGTGGTCGCCGGGATCCGCCCCGAGAACGTGGTGGATGCGAGCCGCTCCACCCGGGGCGCCACCGCACCGCTGGAGCTGGTCGCCGACCTGGTGGAGACCCTCGGTGACGAGGTGGTGGTCCACGGCAGGCAGGGCGAGGACGAGATCGCCTTCAAGATGGACCCGCACAACCCGCCCGAGCTGGGCGCCCGGGTCCCGGTCCAGCTGGAGATCGACCGGCTGCACCTCTTCGACGCCGAGACCGAGCAGCGCATCAACGACTGACGGGGGCCGCCGGCCCCGGAGGACACGCATGCAGAGCCGCCTGGATCGCCTCTTCGCCGTACTTCTCGCCCTGGCCGTGCTGGCCGGCGCGCCGCTGCCGGCCTCCGCCGAGACCGAGGTCCTGGTCTGGCACGCCTACCGAGCGGCCGAGAAGGCGGCCATCGAGAAGGTGGCCGCCGCTTACAGCGCCTCCCACCCCGGGGTGAAGGTGACGACGCTGGCCGTCCCCTACGACGCCTTCGCCGACAAGATCTCGGCGGCCGTCCCCCGCGGCAAGGGTCCCGACGTCTTCATCTACGCGCAGGACCGGCTGGGCGGGTGGATCGAGGCCGGCAACACGGTGGAGCCGGTGGACTTCTTCCTCGACAAGCCCACCCGGGACCGCTTCATCCCCAGCACGCTCGACGCCGTCACCTACAAGGGAACCGTCTACGGACTCCCGGTGAACTACAAGGTGATCACCCTCATCTACAACAAGAAGCTGGTGACCACCCCGCCCAGGACCTCGACGGAGCTGGTGGCGACGGCCAAGAAGCTCACCGACAAGGCGGCCGGCCGCTTCGGCCTCGCCTACTGGTACAGCGATTACTACTACCACGCGGCCCTCCAGAACGCCTTCGGCGGCCGGGTCTTCGAGAAGGGCACGGCCAAGCCCGTGCTGAACGCGCCGGAGAACGTGAAGGGTCTCGACCTCCTGGTGAAGTGGATCGACGAGGGCATCCTCCCCGCGGAACCCTCCACCGCGCTCATCACCGCCCTCTTCAACCAGGGCAAGGCGGCCATGATCTTCACCGGCCCCTGGTTCCTGGGGGAGATCGCCCCGGAGATCGACTACGGCCTGGCCCAGCTCCCCACCCTGGCGGAGGCGGGCAACGCGCCCATGCGCCCCTGGATGACCGTGGAGGGCGCCTACATCGCCGCGCCCTCCAAGAACAAGGACGTCGCCTACGACTTCGTGAAGTACCTGACCGACAGGGACGGGGCGCGGATCATGGCGCTGGAGGGGCGGCAGAGCCCCTCCAACAAGGCCATCTACGACGACCCCAAGGTGGCGGCCGACCCGGTCCTCAAGGCCTTCCGGACCCAGGTCGAGGTGGCCGTCCCCATGCCGAACCTGGCCGAGATGACCATGGTCTGGTCGCCGGCCACCATCATGATGGCCTCGGTGGCCAAGCGCTCCACGCCGCCGAAGGCGGCGGCCGACAAGGCCCAGGCCGAGGTCCTGAAGTCCCTCTCCGAGCTTCGCCGGAAGTGAAGCGGGGATGACGGCACCCTCCCACCGCCTGCGCTTCCTGGCCGGGCTGGTGCTCGCCGGCGGCCTCGCGGCCTGGCTCGCGCACGGATTCGCCTCCGACGCGCGGCGCCGGGTCGCCGCCGACGGCGAGGTGCGGCGCGCGGTGGTGGCGCTGCGGGCGGTCACCTCGCTCGTGGAGTCCTCCGGGGGCGAGGGGGACGGGGCGCGGCGCGCGGTGGTGGCCTGGCAGGCCGGTGCGCCGGGGGTGGTCCAGCTCCGCGTCGCGCGCGGCATGCAACTCGAGGCCTCCTCGGCAGCCGGGGACGCAGGCGGCCAGGCGGCGCCCCGTCGGCTGGCCCGCGAGGAGAAGCCGCTCTACGACCGGGCCCAGCGCATCGCCACCGCGGTCCGCACCAACCGCGAGGAGCAGGGTGGGCGCAAGGACGAGGTGGAGGTGGAGCGGCTCCCGTCGGGAGGGCTCTCCCTCGCCGCCCCGCTGGACTTGGACGGCGCCCCGGTGGGCATCGTCGAGCTCGAGACCGCCCCGCTCCCTCCGGCCCCGTCCACGCCGTGGTGGCCCTTCCTCCTGGCGGTCCTCGTGCCGGCGGCGGCCTTCGGACTGGTCATGCTCCTCGCCGGGCAGCGCAGGGCCGTCCTGGCGGTCGCCGCCACCTTCCTGCTCGCGGCCTCCCTGTTCGTGCTGTCGCGCGGCACCGTCGCCCGGATCGGCGAGGAGCGGCGCCAGGCCGCGGCGTCGGTGGCCGAGCGGGTCCGGGAGCAGGCCTCCCTGGTCCGGTCCGCGTCGGTGTCGCTCGGGCTCCCGGCCTCCGCCGCCGATCCCGCCGGGTGGGACGTGGATCCGTTCCGCCGCCCGCGCGGCGAGGTGGCGTCCGACGGCTCCGTGGTGGAAACGCGCCGCGAGGCCGCGGTGGAGGAGGAGGTCCGCCACCTGGGGCGGTCGCTGCTCGCCGCGGCGCTGCTCGCGCTCGCGCTCCTGCTGCTCATCGGGCTCGGCGCCTTCCACCGCCTGGGGCGCACCATCAAGGTGAACCGGCAAGCCTACGTCTACATCGCCCCCGCCCTCCTGGGGATGATGGTGCTGGTCTTCTACCCCTTCACCTACGGCATCACCCTCTCCTTCACCGACTCCAACATCTACAACACCCAGAAGCCGCTCGCCGACCTGTGGGTGGGGCTCCGGAACTACGGGGACATCCTCGGCGACTTCGCCTTCGCGAAGAAGGTCGAGGGCGGCTTCGTCTTCAACTACCTCAACTTCTACTGGACGCTCCTCTTCAACGTGTTCTGGACGGTGACCAACGTCACCATCGGGGTCACCTCGGGGCTGCTCCTGGCGCTGGTCCTCAACACCCGGGCCCTGGCGCTTCGCCCGGTCTACCGCGTGCTGCTCATCCTCCCCTGGGCCATGCCCAACTACATCACCGCCCTCATCTGGAAGGGGATGTTCCACCAGCAGTTCGGGATCATCAACCAGCTCTTCCAGATGGTGGGGCTCCAGGCGGTGAACTGGTTCGACCACCCGTTCACCTCGTTCCTGGCCGCGCTCACCACCAACGCCTGGCTCTCCTTCCCCTTCATGATGGTGGTCTCGCTGGGGGCGCTGCAGTCGATCCCCGCCGACCTCTACGAGGCGGCCCGGGTGGACGGCGCCTCCCGCTGGCAGGCCTTCCGCGCCATCACCCTCCCCTCGCTCCGCCCGGCGCTCGTCCCCGCGGTGATCCTCTCGGTGGTCTGGACCTTCAACATGTTCAACATCATCTACCTCGTCACCGCAGGTGACCCGGGCGGCTCCACCGAGATCCTCATCACCCAGGCCTACAAGTTCGCCTTCGAGCGCTACCGCTACGGCTACGCGGCGGCCTACTCGGTGGTGATCTTCGGGATCCTGCTCGTCTACGGCGTCTTCCAGAACCGCTACTCGAAGGCGACGGAGGCCTGACCATGGCTCGATCCCGCCGCGACCAGGAGCTCCCCCACGCCCCGCTCCACGTGTTCCTGGGGCTGGCCACGCTGGTCACCGTCTACCCGGTGCTCTGGGTGGTGAGCATCGCCTTCTCCGGCCGGCAGACCCTGGCCATCGCCGACGTCCCCTCCGACCCGACCTTCCTGCAGCGGCTGCGGGCGGTGGTGCCGTGGCCCCAGCAGTGGTCCACCGCCAACTTCACCTCGGTGATGACCGACCAGCCCTTCGGACGCTGGGTCCTGAACAGCGTGGTGGTGGCCATCTTCACCACGCTGCTCGGCATCTTCCTCTCCTGCACGGCCGCCTACGCCTTCTCCCGCTTCAAGTTCCCGGGGCGCAGGGCCGGCATGATGTCCTTCCTGATCTCGCAGATGTTCCCGGGCGTGCTCACCCTCATCCCGCTCTACATCATCATGGTGCAGGTGCTGGGGCTGGGGAACTCGCGGCTGGGCATGATCATCGTCTACGCCGCCACCTCCATCCCCTTCTCGGTCTGGATGCTGAAGGGCTACTTCGACACCATCCCCAAGGAGCTGGAGGAGGCGGCCATCATCGAGGGGGCCTCGGCCGGCACCATCTTCTGGCGCATCGTGCTGCCGCTCGCCAAGCCCGCCGTGGCCATCACCGCGCTCTTCTCCTTCATGACGTCGTGGAACGAGTTCATCCTCGCCGCCACCTTCATGGACAAGGAGGACATGTACACCGCGCCGGTGGGGCTGCGCTTCTTCGTGGGCGGGTTCTCCCAGCAGTGGGGCTACTTCGCGGCCGGGTCGATCATCGTCTCCATCCCGGTGGTGGTCCTCTTCCTCTACCTCCAGAAGTACCTGGTCTCCGGGCTCACCGCGGGGAGCGTGAAGGGGTAGGAGAGCACCCTAGCGCGGACACCCCAGCGCCGTGGCCTTCGTCGCCGCGGCCTGCCGCTGCGCCACCGGCACGGGGAGCCGCCCCACCCGCCTCAGCGCCGAGCAGGCCTCCCGCGTCCGCCCCAGCCGCTCGTTGGCCTGGGCCAGGTTGAGCCAGCGCTCCGCGTCGTCCGGGTCGAGCCGGACCGCCCGCTCGAGCGGGTCGAGCGCGCCCGCCGCGTCCCCGCGCGCCATCCGGATCCCGCCCAGAACCTCGAGCGCCCCCCCGCTGTCGGGTCGCGCCTGCAGCGCCCGGTTCACGTACCGCTCGGCGAGATCGAGGTCGCCCCGCCGGAAGGCGAGCAGCGCCAGGTTGGCGAGGGCGTTGGCGTTGCCGGGCTCGAGCTCGGTGGCGCGGGTCAGGGCGGCGACCGCCTCGTCCAAGCGCCCGGCCGAGAGGAGCGCCACCCCCAGGTTGTTCTGGAGGAAGGCCTCCTCCGCCGGCGTCGCGCGGCCGCCGAAGTCGAGGGCCAGGTGGTAGTGGTCCACCGCCTCGCCGTACCTGCCCCGCTCCCAGAGCGCGTAGGCCAGGTTGAGGTGCGGGCGCTGGGCCCGGGGCGACCCGGCCACCGCGTCGCTCCAGAAGGCCAGCCGGTTCTCCCAGACCGCATTGCGCCGGTGGAGGAGCGCCCCCAGCGCACCCCAGGTGATGGCCACGGCCACTCCCGCGGCGAGCGCCCGGCGACTCTCGGGAAGCAACGCGACGACGCGCGCCAGCCCAACGGTCACCGCGACGATCACGCCCCACGACGCCAGGTAGACCCGGTGCTCCACGAGCAGGTCGGCCAGCGGCACGACGCTCGACGTGGGCGCGAGGACGAGGAAGAACCAGGCCACCCCGAAGGCGGCCACCCTTCCCGCCGCGCCCCCCTGGTCGGTCCGGCGGCGTGCCCGTGCCCAGAGCACCAGCGCTCCGCCGAGGATCGCGACGAGCACGAGGCCGGAGGGCAGCACGCCGGGGTCGGAGAGGCCCCTCGCCGGCGTCACCACCCAGTAGCCGTTCTGCCCCAGGGGAACGAGCAGGAGCCGGAGGTAGGTCGTCACCGCCCGGAGCTGGGAGAGGAAGTAGCTGCCCGGCCCCAGCCCCTGGACCGCGAAGCCGACGTGGGTGCTCCCCTCCACCACCTTCGCCGTCGCGAAGCTGAACCAGGCCGCCACGGCCACCCAGGGCGCGAGCATCGCGGCCCGGCGCCCGCCGGTGGTGAGCGTCTTCCGCCCGGCCGCGTCCGGAACCGCCACCGTGAGGAGCAGGTAGGCCGCGGGCATGGTGACGACGATCGCCTTCGCGCCCAGCCCGAGGACGAAGGCGGCTAGCGCCAACCCGTACGCCAGGGCGCCGCGCGGGGTCCTGCCCGACCGCTCCGCCTGCAGGAGCAGGAGGAGCGACGCCAGGTAGAGACCCGAGGCCAGAACCTCGGCCCGCTGCACCACGTAGCTCACCGCCTGGGTCTGCAGGGGGTGGAGCGCGAAGGTCCCGGCCACCACCACCGCCATGACGCCGGCCGGCCGGGCCCCGGCGAGGCGCAGGACCGTCCGCGTGAAGAGGAACACCAACCCCGCCACGGCCAGGTGCAGTGCCAGGTTCACCAGGTGGAACCCCCAGGGGTCGAGGCCGCCGGCGGCGTAGTTGAGCGCGAAGGTGACGTCGGTCACCGGGCGGCCGCCGCGCAGCAACTCCGGCACGAGCGCCCGCAGCGCCCGCCCGAGGTCCTTCACTGCCGGCGACTCCACGATGGAGGGGAAGTCGTCGAGCAGGAACTCGCCGTGCAGCACCCGGGCGTAGGCCGCGGCCGCCACGACGAGCGGCAGGGCCAGCCACGCCCAGGTCCGGCTAGGGCGTGGGGCCATCGAACCGGACCGCGGCGCCGCGCTCGATCCGGCTGCGCCCCTCGACCACGGTCGCCGCCAGCCCTCCGTCGTAGACCCGGAGGACGACCACGCGGGCCACCGTGGCCCCGCCCGGCCCGACCACCTGCCCGAGCTGGAATTCCTTGATCCCGGCCGTGGGCCCGGTGATCGAGACCACGTCGCCGGAGACGTCCACGACCTTGAGACCGGCGGGGATGGTCAGCACGGCCGCGGGTGCCGCCACGGGAGCCGGCGCGACCGCTGCCGCGACCGGCGCTGCGGCCACCCCCGCCACGGGCGCTGCGGCCGCGGTGAGCGCCGGGGCGGCGGCGGATGGCGCGGGCGGAGCCACCGCGTGCACGAACGGCACGCGCGCGAAGGTCCCGTCGTTCACGCTGAAGGATCCGAGCACCGCCTTCTGGTCGATGTTGGCGGGGAGCAGGACGTCCACCACCCGCGGGTGAACCTCGCCCGAGGGCGCACCTCCGAAGGCGAAGGGTTCCCGCATCCCGTGAACAGGCATGGTGAAGGCGTCGAGCTCCTTGCCCGACTTGAGCAGGTCCACCACCGAGAAGCTGCGCTCCCAGTTGGCCCCGGAGACGTGGACCGAGTAGCCCCACTCCTTCCGGGGCGGGCCGTCGAAGACGTAGTTGGGAACCCGCACCGTGACCGTCCGCCCCTTCACCTCCACGGCATCCGGGAAGAAGGCGCGGCGGGTCACGCCGGGGCCGAGCGCGGCCTGGGTGATGGCGGCGGCGGGTCCGGGCTGCGGGGTGATCACCACCACCGCCTTCCAGGTCCTTCCCTCCTCGAAGGCCACCCTGCGGCCGGGGATGGAGCGGTTCCACCCGGCGGTCGAGGCCGGGTTGGTGTCCACGTAGATGTCGATGTTCTGGAGGTAGATGCCGTTCAGGAGCTGCAGCGGGATGCGGTTGGTCCGCTGGGTGGTGACGGGCTCGCGAAAAGGGGCGCCCAGGGTCACCTGGAAGATCACGTCGTCGCCGTCGGCCTGGACCGAGAACCGGCGAAGGTCGAAGTCGCCGTCGGTGAAGTCTGGGTCGTAGGGGGGCGTGTACTCGCCCGGTCCGGTGGCGTCGTGGTGCGGGTCGTCGAAGCTCGCCACCAGCTGCGGGGCGGAGGCCTTGGCGGGCGAGGGTGCTCCCCACGCCAGCGTCAGCGCGAGGAGAGGCGCGAGGAGGCGGGATTCGGGGCGCATGAAAGGGAAAGGGCCGGCGGAAGCCTTCTTCCGCCGGCCCAGG
>CAIQRS010000078.1 GCA_903874275.1 uncultured Anaeromyxobacter sp. | reverse complement strand
CGCCGCCTGGAGGGTGACTCCCGACTTCCTCCACCCGTTGCACCGGCGCGGTCTCCCTTGCCCAGAACGGAAAGGCCGCCACTGAAGGGGGTCACCCTCCAGGTAGCGGCCCGACTACCCGTGTACTGCCTCCGGGGAAGAGCATCCCCCGAACCCTTTTTGGCTGTCGGGTCACGTATCGATGTGAAGGCCTCCCTGGACAAGGGCTAGGGTTGAAGGGATTCGTGTGTGCGCTGTACCCATCAGGAGCGCGACGCTAGCACACGCAAATCTTGACCTGCAAGGCGTGCGCGCAATCAATGCCTAATGCGCACAAATAGCGCGCTGCGGCATGACAAATCCATTGCAATGCGGGATCACGTCAATTGACGGCGATCAGATCGTCAGGTCGCGCACGGTCTGCGCTCCGAGCGCCCGGCGAAGCGTCAGGAAGAGCTCCGCAGTCGCCACCGCATCGGTCAGCGCGTCGTGGGCCTGGTAGGAGGGGAGCCCGAATTCGCGGCGTGCTTCCGAGAGGTTGACCGGCGTGGTCTCGCGGCTCGCCTCGGGATTCCGGAGCGAGGCGTGGCGGCGCAGGAGGTCCACCGTGTCGGCCACCTTGGGGTTCGCCCAGCGTAGACCGTGCCGCTTGCACGCGCGCTTGAGGAACCCGAGCTCGATCGATCGGAAGTGGACCAGCATGACGCCCTCGCGCAGGCGCCGGTCGATCTCGCGCAGCACGTCCGGAAGTGGAGGCGCCTCTCGCACCTCCCCCCACACCAGCTGGTGGGCGCGCACGGACTCCGGGTCGATGGTCCGCCCGTCCTCCGGCCGGACCAGCGTGCGGTAGGCCTCGCGCATGCGGATGATGCCGTCCCGGATGGGGACCATTCCCACCGCGAGGACCGCGTCCTGGCGGGAGTCGAACCCTCCGGTCTCGAGGTCGATCGACCAGTAGGTCGCGGTGCTCCAGGGAGGCGATCGGAAGAAGAGGCGCATGGTCAGAGGAACCTGGACTGATAGTGAAAGGCGGCGGTCTCCTGCCAGCTCCGGATGGCGCGGAAGGCATCCTTCAGGCGGGTTCGCTCCAGCGCCGAGAGGGCGGAGAAGGGCACGTCGCTCCGGGGCGCCTCGCCCTTGCGGGCCATGCGCAGCTGGAGGCGCAGCCGGAGCCCGTGGATGAACTGGAAGGCGCCCGGGATGGCGGCGTGGGCCTCGTCGCCGAGCAGGCCAGCCGCCCGGGCGGCGGCGAGTCGCCCGAGCGTGCCGCGCGCCCGGCTCCCCACCTCGATGGCGTAGCAGCGGGCCAGGAACACGATCGGGAAGAGCCCGTGGAGGCGCAGGTCGACGCGGGAGAGCGTGCCGGTGAGCCGGAGCAGCAGGGCCTGCGGAGGCTCGAACTGCAGCGCGTCCCGCGCCAGGAAGCGGAGGAAGTGCGGGTGGGCCACCGCCCGGGCGAGCTCGTCCTCGAGCGGCGAGAGGTCGAGCGTCCCACCCAGCCTCCGGTGGTCGAGGTAGAGGCCGGCGTCGAGCAGCCGCGGGACCGTGATGGCGGCCGCGAAGTGGTGCGCCCATTCGCTGCGCGTCCCCAGGAGGCGCCTGGCCACCTGGCCCGCCTTGCTCTCCGGGAACCCCGCCGTCTCCAGATCGGCGTTGATCCGCTCGGCGAAGCCCTGGAACCAGGCTCGACGGCCCGCCCCCTCGTCGCCGAAGACGAGCCCGTTGTCCTGGGAGGTGACGAGCGTCTGCTCGCTGCGCCCCTCCGAGCCGAAGGCGATCCAGGCGTAGGGGGCGGGCGGCTCCCCCAGGTCGCGCTCGGCCCAGCGGATGATCCGGCCCACCAGCGCGTCGTCGAGCCTGGCCACGAAGGCCGCGATGACCTGGGCGTCCAGCCCGCCGTCGAGGAGCGTGGACGCCATCTCGGCCAGCCGGCGCGGGTACTCGGACAGGCTCTCGCGCGTGGTGAGCCGCTCCACCTGCTGGAGCACCGACATGGGCCCCTGCGCGGTCTTGAGCAGGTCGGACGAGGTGAGCACCGCATCGACGGCCCCGTGCCGCTCCACCGCGAGGTGGTGGACGCCGGCCTCGAGCAGCCGGAGCCAGGCCTCGTAGACGGGGGCGGTCGCGTCCACCGTCCGGAGCGGGCGGGAGAGGACGGCCGTGACCGGGGTGGCTGGCCCGAGCCCGTCGGCCAGCACCCGGTTGCGGAAGTCACGGTCGGTGACGATGCCCGGCGGGTCGGAGCGCACCAGGACCGAGGAGATCCGCTCGCGCTGCATCATCCGGGCCGCTTCACCAACCGTGGACGACTCCTCGACCCAGACTGCGGCGCGCCGGATGAGCGTCCCCACCTCCACCGAGAGGTCGGGCTGGAAGGAGACCGGCGACGCCTGGCGGAGGCTGGCCTGCAGGCGGTCGGCGAGGCCGGCGGCGAAGTGGGCCGCGAAGCGGGCGTCCCCGGTCAGCCGCCGGAATTCCTCGGCGGGGATCCGGTAGGCGAGGAGGTCCTCCTCGACGAGGACGTCGATGGTGGCCCGGCCGGAGAGGAGCGAGGTGTACCCGAAGACCTCCCCCTCCTCGAGGATCTGGAGCGGGTGGCCGCCGCGCTCGAGCCGGACCATCCCCTTGCGGATGATCCAGAGGTGCTCGAGTGGCGTGCCGCCCACCCGGACGAGCCAGGTCCCCTTCGTGAAGAGTCCGATCTCGAGCCCCAGGGCTGCCTCGTCGAAGAGGGGCTCGGGGAGCTCGTCGAACGGCGGCGTCGACCTCAGGAACGCGACCGGGTCGATGAAGGCCATGGCGCTTCACGATAGCACGCGACTCTCCCCCGGATGTCCGGACCGGTGCTTTCGGGCGCACAAAGTGCACGCAGCGTCTGCGTCCAGGGCCGGAGGTCGCCCCTCCAGGGTACGTCGGGATTTGCGCTCCTGGCGCGCGAATTCGGCGCTTCACGGGTCACGCAGACCTTGCTATGGGCTTCCTCTCGATCCTGGGAGGAACAATGGAAAAAGGCACGACCGTCACATCACCTTCAGTCAACAGGGCGAGCAGCCCCGCCCGTCCGGCGCGGGCCACGCGCTCGGCCGCCGACGTCGTCGCCTCGCCCGAGTTCAAGGCGCTGGTCAAGCGCCGCTGGTCGGTGAGCATGTTCATGCTCGTCCTCCTCTTCGTCAGCTACTACGGCTACGTCCTGCTGGTGGCGGGGAACAAGGAGTTCGTCTCCCAGAAGATCGGCGAGTCCACCACGCTGGCCATCCCGCTGGGCGTGGCCGTGATCGTCTTCGCCTGGCTGCTCACCGCCATCTACGTGGCCTGGGCCAACCGGTCCTACGACCCCGAGGTCGAGCGACTGAAGAACGAGATCCGCCACTAGGCGGCGCGCCCCCGCGAACCCGGAGACCACCGCCATGCAGAGCTCGCTCGGATCCCCCACCTCAGCGTCCATCATCTTCTTCTTCCTCATCGTCGGCCTCACGCTCATGGTCACCTACTGGGCGGCGCGGCGCACCAAGACCTCCTCCGAGTTCTACGCCGCCGGCCGCTCCGTCTCGGCGCTGCAGAACGGGTTCGCCCTGGCCGGCGACTACATGTCGGCCGCCTCGTTCCTGGGCATCTCCGGAATGGTGGCCCTGCAGGGCTACGACGGGATGATCTACGCCACCGGCTGGCTGGTGGGCTGGCCGGCGCTCATGTTCCTCGTGGCCGAGCCGCTCCGGAACCTGGGCAAGTTCACCTTCGCCGACGTGGTGGCCTTCCGGCTCCAGCAGCGGCCGGTGCGCATCGCCGCGGCGGTGGGCGGGATCCTGACCGTGCTCTTCTACACCATCGCCCAGATGGTCGGCTCCGGGCAGCTCATCAACCTCATGTTCGGGATCCCCTACGAGTGG
>CAIQRS010000077.1 GCA_903874275.1 uncultured Anaeromyxobacter sp. | reverse complement strand
TCCTGTCGTTCCACGGGTTCGTCGGGGAACTCGTGGACCAAGGTCACCTTTCCTGGGACGAGGCCCGTTCCGCGGCTGCGAGGTATCGCCGAACGTACTCCCACGCCCGAACTCCGGTGTGGTGGCCGGAAGGGTGACGGAGGCACAACTGCCATCGTCCTACTGGTAGGACGGGACCGGGCCCAGCCCGGCCGGGGCGTGCCGGTGGCGTCGGGGCGTCAACTCCGGGCCGGCGCGCCGCGCAGTTCCAGGCCGAGCGCCCGCGCGATGTTCCCGAGGGCGGCGGTGATGAAGGCCGGGTCGTCACCGCCCTCCTCCAGGCACGCCTCCCAGTAGCGGGCGATGTCCTCCTCGGTCTTCAGATGCTCGGCGGAATCCCACTTCTTCAGCTTGATGGTCATGAGAACTCCGGGGCCGAGCGGGCGGCGGTGCGCAGGGCGGGGGAGCAACTCCGGAACGCCCAGGACTTCGATGCCATCTGGCGGGTGGTGCTGGACGCGGTCACCGCGCTCCAGGCGACCTGCGCGGCCCTCAAACTGGTGGCGCGCAACGGCACCGTGAAGACGAGCGAGTTCTCCTGGGGGTTCGACGAGGCGCCGGTGACGGTGCTGCGGGCCCGGTTCAGCCTGCTGGGGGAGAGGCCGGACGACGGGCGGCTCGAGCTGGGATTCACGGATGGAAGGCGCACCGTGGACCGGGACACGGAGATCTCGGTGGAGCTGCTCTGCGAGCACGTGTACGCGGCGGTGCAGAGGATCGCCGCGAAGCACGAGGCGGAGACGACGGGGGCGAGGAAGCTGCTGCAGTCCAGGAGGTAGGGGGTGCGGAGGCCTGACCGGGCGGGGCCCGTACCCATAGGCCTGTCCAAGGCGGTGGCAACCGCCGTGCAGGTGTGGAACCCTCAGACGCCCCCCCCCACCGTGATTGGCGCTGGGGAGGCCGTGGGAGTAGACTCTCTAGCGCAGCACTGATGGGCGGCGGGCGTGCGAACTTTTCCACCGTCGTTGTAGGCGGTTGGTGAGTCCCGGCTAACTCGAGGAGGCTTCAAGCGTGCCGAACGGTACCGCCATGCGGACCTTCAACCTCAGCGTGTTCCTGACCCGCGCTCTCGATGTGGACGGGCAGTGGGTGGGGCACTGCCTCGACCTCGACGTCATCAGCCAGGGCGACTCGATGCGCCACGCCTATGACATGACCCGCGAGGCCGTGGAACTCGTCATCCTCGACGACCTGAACGCCGGGAGGGAGCCGACGTTGCGCTCTGCACCGCGCGAGGAGTGGGAAGCGGCCACCAGAGTCGTGCAATCGGCCAAGCCGAAGCTCTACACGATGAGCGAACTCTTTGCGAACGAGGGGCACATGCACTACGCACTCGCCCCGCTGATGCTGGGGTTCGAAGCCGTGACCAGCATGCACCCGGCGGCGCTCCAGACGATCGAAGCACCGCTTCGCGCGCAAGCCGCCTGACCTGACGACGGGAAGGATGAGCCTTGCCGGCGCGCTTCCGCGACATCAAGCGGGCCCTGCTCGAGTACGGCGTCACCGCTGAGGCGCCCTCAAGCGGGTCACATTGGAAGCTGCGTGACGCGAGCGGTAAGGTGTACACGCTGCCGTGCCACAACGGCGACCGCACGGAGCTTTCGGGTGTCTACTTGAAGGGGCTATGCCGGGCGTTCGGCATCGACCTGGAGGATTTCAAGCGGCGGCTGTAACCGGGAAGCGGCGGCGGAGCTTTTCGACAGCGAAGTCCTGATCGCCCTGGAGAGGGCGACGAAGTCGACCTCCCCAACCACCGGCGCCCGAGGGAATGGGGCAGGGGGTGGGTAGGCCCAGACGCCGATCGCGAACACTTGAAGACCGCATGGCCAGCGTGAATCGACTGGGAACCTACCTGGCCCTCGAGAGGGAGATGCTCCGGCTCGAGGAGTCGGGATCGGACCTGGCCGAGGCCCTGCGCGATGCCATGGACCCGATCTGGTACTAGTGCTTCGCCCCATGCATAGCGCCCTGCTTGTAGCCAAAGACGCGCCGTGCATCGGCGGTGGTGAACTGCCAATTGATGCGGCGTCTGCTGCTATTGGCGCGAAAGTTCCAGGAGCGGGTCCGGCGGCTCAGCGCGGC
>CAIQRS010000076.1 GCA_903874275.1 uncultured Anaeromyxobacter sp. | reverse complement strand
CCACGACGACGACCTACACGCTGACGGCGACCAACGCGACAGGATCGGTCACCCGTGCCACGACCGTGACGGTCAACCCCGCGCCAACGGCTCCGGTGATCGCTTCCTTCACGGCGACGCCGGCATCGATCCAGGGCGGGCAGAGCTCGACTCTGTCCTGGAGCGTGACGGGAGCGACGAGCCTATCCATCGACCAGGGCGTCGGGGTGGTCACAGGCGCGAGCAAAAGCGTCAGCCCGACCACCACGACGACCTACACGCTGACGGCGACCAACGCGACCGGATCGGTCACCCGTGCCACGACCGTGACGGTCAACCCCGCGCCTGCGGCTCCGGTGATCGCTTCCTTCACGGCGACGCCGGCATCGGTCCAGGCCGGGCAGAGCTCGACTCTGTCCTGGAGCGTGACGGGAGCCACGAGCCTATCCATCGACCAGGGCATTGGGGTGGTCACAGGCGCGAGCAAGAGCGTCAGCCCGACCACGACGACGACCTACACGCTGACGGCGACCAACGCGACCGGATCGGTCACCCGTGCCACGACCGTCACGGTCACGCCCGCGCCCATCGCCACGGCGCTCCGGTTCCTCTCCCAGCCGTCCAGCGTGACCGCCGGGGCCAGCCTCGCATCGATCCGGGTCCAGGTCGTGGACGCTACCGGGCAACCGTACACGGCCGGCACGACCACGGTGACGATCGCCCTGGAGGGCGGTGGCACGCTGGTCGGCACGAGGACCCTGGCCACCTTGAGCGGCGAAGCGTCCTTCTCCGGCCTGGAGGTCCAGACCGCCGGAGCCGCCCAGCGCCTCGTCGCGAGCGCGACCGGGTTGACGGCCGCGACGAGCAACGCGTTCAGCGTGAGCGCAGGCCCCCTGAACCCACCGACGTCGGACCTCGCCCTGTCGCCCAGCTCGATCGTGGCCGGCCAGGTGAGCACGGTGACCGTGACGCTCCGGGACGCCTACGGCAATCCGCTCGCGGGCCTTCCGGTCACGCTGGCGGCGAGTGGATCGGGGGTTACCGTGGTCCAGCCCGGGCTCACCGGTTCCTCCGGTGGGACGAGCGGAACCGTGACCCCGACGGTGTCGGGGACGACCACGATCGGCGCGACGTCTGGGGGCACGACCCTGGGAAGCCAGCCGCTGACCGTGACCCCGGGAGCGCCGTCGCCCGGGTACTGCACGCTCACGGCAAGCCCGCCCTCGGCTCCCGCCAACGGCACCCCGCTCGCCCTGACGGCGACGATCCGCGACTCCTTCGGGAATGGCGTCGCTGCCGGGCTCGGCGTCGTGTTCGCGGCCTCCGGAGGCGCGATCGTCACCGGCGGGACGACGCAAACCGGGCCGGGTGGGGTGGCCACCGCCAGCGTCTCCTCCACGGTCGTCGGACCGCAGACGGTGACGGTCAGCGTCGGCGGGACGCCCGTGACGGGCACGGCGGTCATTTTTCGGGATCCGACCGCGACCTTCACCGTCGGCGGTACGATCACCGGGCTCGCGGGGAGCGGCCTGACTCTCTCCTCGCCGGGACAGCAGGCGGTCGTCGTCGCCCCGGGCGCCACCAGCTTCGCCTTCGCAACCGGGCAACTCGACGGATCCAGCTTCGCGGTGACGGTGCTCCAGGAGCCTTCCAGCCCCGCACAGGTCTGCCTGGTGGCGAACGGTTCCGGAAGCGTCTCCGGGGCACCCGTCACCGGCATCGCGATCACTTGCAGGTCGGCCTGGTGGAAGGTGGCGGGTGGGAATGGCATCTCGTTCGGGATTCGCCCCGATGGCACGCTCTGGAGCTGGGGAGGCGGGGCCTTTACCCGAGGCATAGGTCTCACGACATGGACGAGTGACCCGGTGCCCAGGCTCGTCGGGAGTGGATTCGCATCGGTGGTGAAGAATCAGGTCAACGGCGTGAGCGACTTCGTGCTGGCGATCAAGACCGACGGGAGCCTGTGGGCGTGGGGAGGGGATGGCATGGGGGGGGTCATCGTGCCCATCCAGCCTCCGACCTACTCCGGGGGCAGCAGCAGGCCGGTTCAGGTTGGATCGAGTTACGCATCGGTCAGTGCCGGTTCGAACTACGTGCTGGGCGTCAAGGTGGATGGAACCCTCTGGGCCTGGGGAAACAACACCTACGGTCAACTCGGCGACGGGAGCAACGTTCTACGAGCCACACCCGTGCTCGTGGGATCGGGCTTCGCGATGGCGGCGGCGGACCTGTACTTCGCTGTCGGTCTCAAGACCGACGGGACCCTCTGGGCATGGGGAATCCTCGACGGCCTGTTCGGCCTCGGGTCGTACGCAAGGAGCAACGTGCCCATCCAGGTCGGCAGCGGATTCCGCTTCGTGACGGCTGGCATCGCCCATGTCCTGGCGATCAAGACCGACGGAACCCTCTGGGACTGGGGGTTCAATCACGGCAACCCGGCAGGGGGGAACGGAAGGTCCCTCGGGACCGGATTCAAGGCCGCTGCGGCCGACAACTGGCACAGCGTGGCGGTCAAGGAGGACGGCACCCTGTGGGGTTGGGGCAGTGGAGAGGTTGGCGAGATAGGGGACGGTCATCGATATTCGAACAACGGATGGGGTACCGACCCGGTGCAGATCGGGTCCGGGTTCCTCGAGGTCGGATTGGGACTTTCCCACTCCATGGCGGTCAAAGACGACGGGACCCTCTGGACTTGGGGCGGCAACGGGTCGGGAGAGCTGGGCGACGGAACGACCATCTACCGCCGCGGCCTCGTCCAGGTTGCGAGCGGGGTCGCCTCGATCGGCCCCGGTCACTTGCACTCGATGGCCGTCACGTCTGGTGGTGCCATCTGGGGGGCGGGAAGCAACGACAGGGGGCAACTCGGCGACGGGACGACGATCCAGCGCAACCTGCCGGTCTTTCACGGTGACGGCTACTCCGTGGTCGTCAGCGGACCAACCCATTCGCTCGCGGTCAAGACCGACGGGTCGCTATGGAGTTGGGGAAGCAATGATGGTGGTGAGCTGGGCGAACGGGTGAACCCGAGAGCCTCTCCGGCGCAGGTAGGACGAGGGTATGCCCGCATCGCAGCGGGCCAGCAGCGCTCCTTGGGCATCAAGACCGACGGGACGCTTTGGGCCTGGGGATCGAATGCCTACGGTGCGCTCGGAGTTCCGGGGAGCGCCGCTACGTTCGAGCCGCTATTGGTCGGCAGCGACTTCGCCTTCGTAGCGGCAGCTGAGTTTCATAACCTCGCGATCAAGGCGGACGGGACGCTCTGGGCGTGGGGCGACAACCGGAAAGGGCAACTCGGCGACGGTACGCTCACGAACCGCGCGGTGCCCGTCCTTGTCGGCACGGGGTTTTCCAGGGTCGCCACCACGACCGGCCACACCGTGGCCCTGAAGACGGACGGAAGCCTGTGGTCCTGGGGTGAGAACGGCTTCGGCCAGGTCGGCGACGGGACGACCACGCAGAGGCTGACGCCGGTGCAGATAGGGTCGGGCTACACCGAAGTTGCTGCCGGCGAGTATCATGGCCTGGCACTGAGGGCCGATGGAACGCTCATGGGCTGGGGAAGCGGCTTCAACGGACAGCTCGGACCGGGGACCCAGGGGGACGTCCACACCACGCCGATCCAGATCGGTTCGGGCTTCTCAGCGATCGCCGCCGGGCAGCTCCACACCCTGGCGCTCCGGGCCGACGGGACCCTGTGGACGACCGGCGATGACTACTACGGCCAGCTCGGGGACGGCGGGGGAAACAAGAGCATTCCCGCGCCCGTGCCTTGACGTGAAGGGAAGCACTATGCACGACCAGAGCAGGAACGCAGCAGTGACGACGCGGGGACTACAAGCCGCGATGGTGGCCTGCCTGCTCGCCACTTCACTGGCGACGGGATGCGGCAGCTCCAGCTCCGGCCAGAACCCCAGTCCTGCGACCTGTGGGGGGTCTGGCCAGGCCTGCTGTGCCACGGGCTCGTCCTGCAACACGGAATTGACCTGCCAGAACGGGACCTGTGGCAGTGCGCCCACCGGCTTCTCGGCTCCAGGGTACGTGGTCGCCTTCCCGCTCCAGGCCGTGCTGGGACCGGGCGGACGCTACTCGCTGGACGTGGCGGCCTACGCCGACTACGGATCGAGCACGACACCTCCACCGCTGACGAGTTCCAATCCGCAAGTGGCAACCATCCAGGGGAACCTGGTCACGGCCGTGGCGGCCGGTCGCTCGAACATCATGGGCGGGTCCCCGAGCCGGGTACTATCCACGGTCGTCGTGCTGACCAGCGCTCCCGACGTCGGGGCGGGGACGGCGACGCAGCTCGGAGTGACTCCTCCCACACTCCAGATGGCGGTGGGAACGAGGAGGGCCCTGGGCGCAAAGCCCTACGACATGACGGGCCGGCTCCTGGCGGTGGCCGTGGCGTACAGCAGCTCGGACCCGACGGTGGCGTCCGTGACGGCCGACGGGGTCGTCACCGCGATCTCCCAGGGTTCGGCGGATATCATCGTCGTCGTGCCGTCGAGTCCGCGCGTTCAGGGCACGGCGACGGTGTATGTGTCGCCGACCGCGGTCGGGCCGGGACAGCCGAACTGCCAGCCGGAAACGGTGGCCGTCGCAGGGAACGGCTTCTCCCGCGTCAAGCTTTGGGCGGGACGAGCCGGGTTCGACGACGTCCGCTGGGTGGACCGGTCCTGCATCGGGGGATGGGTGACGACCAACATCGGAACCTGGACCAGCACACATCCGGAGGTGGCTTCCGTGGACAGCCTCGGCCGCGTGACGCCCCACCGGTGTGGACTGACGCGGATCGTCTTCAAGCCGAAACCGCTCGGCCCCAACGACCGGAGCGACCTGTCGTCGTCGTCTGGGTACTTCGTCACCCCCGACTGGTCCGGAAGCTGGAGTTGCACGGAACTTCCATCGATCGCCTCCTGTCGGGAGAGGGCGGCGGCCACGTTCATTCCGATCATGGGGAGCGCTCCCTTCCTCAGCACAGGATTCTCGGACCCCGTGATGAACCGCGACCCGACGAGGTTCGAGGAGTTCAAGGTGACCGAGTCGTCGTTCTTCGCGGAGCTCCACGGGCAGGGACCGGAAATGCTACCCGCCTGCATCCCCAACACCTGCTTCTCCCCATGGACTCCGGAGAAATTTGACGGGACCATGCCCTGGCCCCCGGATGACGTAGGGATCGTGCCCGACTTCATGTGCGACACCGACTCTGTCACCTACACGATGGGCCTCCGGAAGATCCAGTGCGTCCGCCAGGCCTACGCTGCGGTCTGCAACGGCAACGGCCTTTCCACTCCGACGGGGTTCTTCGCGATCCTGGGACAGTACTTCGCGACCGCCAGCTCGACCTTTCAGCACGCCAACCCCGCGTTCTTCGACGCGCCCAACCCCCTTTCCAACTACCTGAAGCTGGAGGAAAGCTACGTCCACACCGAGATCGGGGCCCTCCATACGTCCTATGACCCGGCCGCTGCGCCCGCCTGCCTGGGCGCCGTCCAGACTGGAACCGCGCGCCTGTTCTCGGAGGTGAGCCCGGACACCTTCGCCACCCGCGTGCTCCCGGACGCCTGCCGGGGGGTCTTTCCCGGTAGGGTCGCCGACGGCGGGACCTGCTACCAGGACCACGAGTGCCAGCTGAACTCCTACTGCGACTCCTTCAACGTCTCCTACTCGATCACCGGCGCCATCGACGGCTGCCCGGGGGCGTGCCGACCGTACTCCGTCCTGGGTGGCAGCTGTGCGTGCACGGGCAGTGGCCGCAACATGGGGTGTCCGCAGTGCGCGCCGGGGCTCGCCTGCGACTGGGCCGGGGGCGCACCGACCGACACCTGCATCGCCCGGGGGGCCGCCGGACAGCGATGCGAGGGGCACAGGTCCTACTGCAAGGAAGGGCTTTTCTGCGCGGCCGATCCGCTGGCTCCCCGCACCAGCCCCTACTCCTGCAAGGTACAGCCGACCGCGGGTTCCTGCGACCCCATGGACACGGCCACATGCGCCCGGGACCACCTGTGCGTCGGCTCGCCTCCCTCCTGCAAGCCCATCGTCGGACTGAACGGGAGTTGCTCCGAGAGCCCGGAACTCTGCGCCCCTGGCTACGACTGCGTCACCGGGCGATGCGTGAGCGCCCCGGTGGTCGGCAGGCCGTGCATCGCCAACTGCCAGGGCGGGTACTGTGAGCCGTTGTCGAAGACCTGCGCGCCCTACAAGGCGCTCGGAGACGCCTGCCAGCCCGACAACGTCGGCTCACCCTTTTCGAGCCAGTGCATCACCATGCTCTGCTCGGGGGGCCGCTGTGTCTCGGCGCTCTGCGCTCCGTGAATTGCGCTTTTGCGCATGGTGTTCACGAAGAATCAACGCTGCGTACACCCGGTAGGCGGCACTTGAAGCCGCGGGAGCTTACATGGCGGGCCTGCGCATTCGGTAACCGGAGCGCACGAGTCCGGCGCCCAAGAGGAAAGTGATGCCCTACCAGAGCGGGAGCCCCAATGTGACGGTCGAAACCAGTGACCGTTTGGCCGCCGGAAGGGCGAGCCGCAGTACCCTTGCACGGGTCTTGGGGGCATCGGCCATCATGTTCTTGGCAGCCTGCGGTGGTACCAGCGACCCAACCCCTCCCGCAGTCTGTGGCGACGTCGGTCAAGCCTGCTGAAATGGGACGGCCTGCAACGGCGGCCTGACATGCCAGGGGACTTGCCAGGCGCCGCTGTCGGGCACGTACAGCATCTCCGGGACGGTGAGTGGTGCGGTTGCAGCGGGAGCAACCATCACTCGCACTGGCACCAGCAGTGCCTCCACCACGACCAGCAGCACAGGTGCGTTTTCCTTTGCCGGGCTTGCGAATGTGAACGGCGGCTTCGGAACGTAGGAATCTGACAGTCGAGTCGGCCAGTCTCTCAGGCAGGCGGGCCCGAGAAGAGCCTGCGCCGGATGAGGTCATCGGGCACCAGGTCGGTGCTGAGTGTCTCGTGCCAGGTTCCGTGTTCGGTGAGGTCGTCGAAGCGCCGGCAGAGCTGCTCGATCGCCACGAGGTGCCGCTCGGTTTCGAGAACGAGGTCCTCCATGGCAGCGACCAGCACCTCGGCGCCGGGCCTGCCGCGCCAGATCTCGCAAGTGAGACGGCGGAAGTTCAGGTCCATGAGCAGGTCGTTCCCCTCGGCCGACATCTGAAATCCGGCCAACGGTGGACGGGCCAAAACCGGCCAATGGCCAGGGCCCGAGACCAGTTCGCTTCTATCCCGGCGTCGCCTGCGGATGCAACGTGTGGCGCGTTCGCCAGCTCTTGGGCCCGCAGGTGAGGACGTGGGCGTGGTGGAGGAGTCGGTCGAGCGAGGCGGAGATGGAGGCGACGTCGCACGCCGGGCTCCCCATCGGCCTGGTGGATGCGTTCGGCGACGGCGCCGATGCTCCGGCCGGCACGGCTCGCCCGGCCGAGCAGTTCCACCGTGGTGCGCGGGGTGCGGGACGGACGGTCCTCGTCCCGGATCGCCCTTCGGCCCCCCTCGCGGCGCAGGTGCTCGCGCAGCAGTTGCCCGGTCTTCGGGTCGATGATCCGAACCACGCGCCCGTCCCACTGTAGCCGGACGCAGGAGTGCCGGAGCGTGCCGTCGGGGGCCAGTCGCTCCTGTGGGCGGCCCGGCGCCAGGAACCCACCGCCCCATCTTGGCGCGCCGGCACCCCGAATGGGACTCCGTGCGCTTCCAGGGGTGAACCTATTGTCGATCAACACGTCCGTGCGCCGCGGGGGGCCGCGCCATCCTGGAGGTCCCTTGAATCGACACGCGCTCGCACGCTCCAAGCCCTCGCTCTTCCTGGGTGCCCTGACCGCGGCGGCGCTGCTCGCCGGCTGCGGAGGAGGCGGCGGTGGCGGTGGAGAGAAGACGCTCACCGCCGTGGCGATCACGCCGACGCCCATCGCGATCGCCCCGGGCGGCACGCTGCAGCTCAAGGCGACCGGGACCTACTCCGACGCCTCCACGGAAGACCTCACGGCGACGAGCACCTGGTCCTCGAGCAGCACCACGGTGGCCACCGTCTCCACGAGCGGCCTCCTCACCGGAGTCGCCGCGGGCGCCACCACCGTGACGGCCAGGTCGTCGGGCGTCTCGGGCACGCAGGCCGCCACGGTCTCGGGTCCGGCGGTCGTCTCGCTCACGGTGACGCCGACCAGCTCCGACATCACCCGGAATGGCGCCGCGGTGCCCCTCACCGCCATGGCCACGTTCTCCGACTCCCCGACGCCCGTCGACGTGTCGAGCCGGGCGACCTGGACGACATCCCCCGCGGGGCAGCTCGTCATCTCGAGCAGCGGCTCGGCCACCGCCCCGCCCCAAGCCATCGTGGGGGTCACCGGCACGGCGACGGCCTCGCTCGGGGGCAAGGGGGCGAGCGCGGCGCTGCGCGTCGTGCGGGGCCCTGCCTACGGTCCCCGGACCTCCACGTCGAACGACCCCCTCACGTCCGAGCAGTGGTACCTCGAGAACACCGGGCCGAATCAGTGGGCCTACGCGGACAAGGGCGGGACCCTCGGGGAGGACCTGAGGCTCTCCGACGCCTGGGAACTCGGGCTCAAGGGAGAGGGAGTCAAGGTCGCCATCCTCGACGACGGCGTGCAGGTCGACCACGAGGACCTGAAGCTGGCCAAGAACGACGGGTCCTGGAACTGGATCACCGAAGCCAAGAACATCGACCCGTCGAACCCGCTGGACCCGACGGACCCGTCTCCGAGCCATGCCGTCGACAACCACGGGACCCAGGTGACCGGGATCATCGCGATGCTCTACGGCAACTCGGTCGGCGGGATGGGGATCGCGCCCGGCGTCAAGCTGAACGCCTACAACGTGATCGCCGAGGGTCTGCAACAGACCGAAGACAAGTGGCAGGCGGCCCTGGGCGAGGTCCAGCCCAACAAGGCCGGCCCGAAGTCGGACGACGTGTGGGTCTTCAACCAGAGCTACGGAGGAGCCAGCCCGACCCCCGTGTTGATGTCCGCCACGATCGAGGACACCTACCGGAATGGAGTCGAGAAGCTTCGCGAGAGGCGCGGAGCACTCTACGTGAAGGCGGCGGGCAACGGGTTCATCGGCGACAACCGGGACAATTTCTTCACCGTGGATGCCTGCACCGAGATCAACAAGGTCAACCCGGGAACCTGCTCCCCCAACTGTGAAGGCGCCAACGCCATCCGCGTGACCTGCGCGAACGCCAACATGGATGAACGCAACTCGACCCCCTACAACATCGTGGTGGGAGCGCTCGCCGCCACGGAAAGGAAGGCGAGCTACTCCACCGCCGGCTCGGCGCTCTGGGTCAGCGCACCCGGAGGGGAGGGGGGCGCCAACGACTCGGTCGACACGGGATGGCCAGCCGAACAATACGAGCCCGCGATGGTCACGACCGACAGGATGACCTGCACCGCCGGGGCCTCGATCACGAACGCCCCAGTCCCCACCAGCAAGTTCAACCGGGGAATCGCACCGACCCCGAACACCTCGTGCAACTACTCGAACACCATGAACGGCACCTCGTCGGCGGCCCCCGCGGTCTCCGGGGCCATCGCCCTCCTCCTCGACGCCCGTCCCGACCTGACCTGGCGCGAGGTGAAGCACATCTTGGCGGTGACGGCCCGCAAGGTAGACCCCAACCGGGCGGCGGTGACCGTGACGGACATGGCGGACGGAGAATACGAGGTCGAGCCCGCCTGGACCGAGAACAAGGCGAACCGCTGGTTCCACAACTGGTACGGATTCGGCGCCGTGGACGTGAAGAAGGCGCTTGCGGCGGCCGGTACGTTCCGGGGCGGCTCGCTGAACGCGTTCGTGAAGGGCGCCTGGATCCCCAGCAAGGACGGGCTCGCCCTCGACATTCCCGACAACAGCAGCAAGGGGGCCTCGGACTTCCTGGAGGTCACCGCCCCGCTGGTGGTCGAGGTGATCGAGGCGGTCCAGATCAGGGTGAACATCACGCATCCCAAGCCCGGGGACCTGGGGCTCGAGCTCTTGAGCCCCTCCGGCACGAAGAGCATCCTGCTCAACATCCGCAACGGCTTCGTTCCGGGGGCTGGCCTCGACATGATCTTCGAGTCCAACCTGTTCTACGGTGAGCTGGCGGCGGGAAGGTGGACCCTCAAGGTGGTGGACGGGGCGGCCACTGGCAGGGGCACGCTCAATTCCTGGCAACTCCGCATCTTCGGGCACAAGCAGTGAGGAGACGACCATGACTTCCTGGAACCGCATCGGCGTTTGGGTCCTCGCCGTCCTCGCCTCCTCCTCCGCGCTGGCCCAGGTCGGGAGCGCTCCCTCGGTGACGGAGCGCCGCACGCAGATCGTCGCCGCCGCGCAGAAGGGCTCTCCCTTCCTCACCGACACCCGGCAGAGCTACCAGGTGGTGGTGGGGCTGCGGGCGACGGTCCGCGGCGACGCCACGGCCGAAGCCCGGATGGCGGCGCTCGGCCTCCCCGCCACGGACCTCGTCGAGGAGAAGGGCCCGTACCTGGTCTTCCGGCGGATGGCCTCCGGCGCCACCGCCTCGTCCCGGTTGGCCGAGGCGAGCGCCGTCGCGGCCGTGGACGGGACGCCGGCTTACCCGGTGGTGCTCAACACCCGCACCGGGGAACTGGCCATCCTGCCCGGCATCGTCATCGCGAAGCTCCGCGACACCGCCGAAGCCACCGCGCTCGCCGAGGCCAACGGACTCTCGGTGAAATGGGTCGGGCAGATGACCAGGTACGGCTACTTCCGGGTCCCCCAGGGGGGCGACGTCGTCTCCGCCGCCGCGGCGCTGGCGCAGGATCCGCGCGTGGAGATCGCCTATCCGGAGGTCAGCGAGAAGTTCATGCATGCGAACTGAAGGCCCGGGTCTCTTGGGGCGGGTGACCCTCGATGCCTCCCCACGCGACGCCTGCGGCGACACCGGGGTGGAGGGGGGCACCACCCGTTCCATCACTGAGTCCGGCGGGTTGGACACCGCGCATGGCCTTGGGCCGTGGACCTTCAAGATGGACCTGACCACTCCACTGACCGTGAGGGGGCCTATCGCCCCAGGTGGCGGTGCTCGAAGATTCATGGGTCGGTGAAATTTTCCTCAACGGGAGGCAAGGTCCATGAGATCGAAGACATTCCTCGTCCTCGCAGCACTGGGGATGGCTGCGTGCGGAAGTTCCGAGTCGCCCCCGGTCCCTCCCCCCACATACTCCATCGCAGGGACCGTCTCCGGTGCCGTCGCGAGCGGCGTCACGGTGGCGCTCGCCGGGGCCTCCAGCGCCACGACGACGACGGCGACGAACGGGACCTACTCCTTCGCAGGTCTCGCCAACGGGACCTACACGGTGACCCCGTCCCTCGCCGGCCACACCTTCACTCCGACGAGCGCCACGGTCGTACTGAACGGCTCCGACTTCACCGGCCAGAACTTCACGGCGGTCGCCGCGAGCCATGGCATCTCGGGCGCGGTCTCCGGCGCGGTCACCTCCGGGGTGTCCATCGCGCTCTCGGGTGCGGCCTCGAGGGCCACCACCACCGACTCCAGCGGGAACTACTCCTTCACCGGCCTGGCCAACGGTACCTACACCGTCACCCCGTCGATCGCGGGATACTCCTTCTCGCCGGCCAGCATCTCGGTGACCGTGAGCGGTGGCAGCCAGACCGGGAAGAACTTCACGGCCACGGCGCTCACCTACGGCATCTCCGGCGCGGTTTCCGGATCGGTCCTCTCGGGCGTGACCGTCACCATGAGCGGCTCGGCCTCCAGGACCACGACCACCGACGCCAGCGGGAACTTCGCCTTCACCGGCCTGACCAACGGCTCCTACGGCGTGGCTCCGTCGCTCACGGGCTACTCCTTCAGCCCGACCAGCCGCGTCGCCACGGTGAACGGCGCCGACGTCACCGCGGTGAACTTCGTGGCCAGCGGGATCGTCGGACCGACCTACGCGATCTCCGGAACGGTCTCGGGCGCGGTCGCCGCCGGCGTCACCGTCACCCTCGGCGGCGCGGCCAGCGGTACCGCGGTCACCGACTCATCCGGCGCCTTCGCCTTCGCGAGTCTCGCCAACGGGAACTACACCGTCACGCCTGCGCTCGCCGGCTACTCCTTCGCCCCGGTCAATGCTTCCGTCACCGTGAACGGCGCCGACGTGACCGGCCGGAACTTCGTCGCCAGCGTCGTCACCCATGGCATCTCGGGCGCCGTCTCCGGGGCGGTCGTCGCCGGCGTCACCGTCACGCTCACCGGTGCGGCCTCGAGGACGACAGCCACCGACGGCAGCGGCAATTACGCCTTCACGGGGCTCTCCGGCGGGAGCTACACCATCACCCCCACCCTGGCCGGCTACTCCTTCTCGCCCACCAGCCTTGCCGCCACCGTGAGCGGCGCCGACGTCACCGGCAAGAACTTCACCTCCGCGCTCCTGGCCATCTATGCCATCTCCGGCACCGTGAGCGGTTCGGTCGCGAGCGACGTCACCGTGACCCTCTCCGGGACGGCGAGCGGCACGACCACCACCGGAGCCGGCGGGACCTACTCCTTCGGCAGCCTCACCAACGGCAGCTACACCGTCACCCCCACCCGGTCGAACTACGGATTCAACCCGGCGAACCGGAGCGTGACCGTGGCTGGGTCCAGCCAGAGTGGCCAGGACTTCACATCCAGTGCGGCGGCGACGTACAGCCTGTCCGGCACGGTGACCGGACCCTGGGTCGAGAACGTCCTCGTGACCCTGGGCGGAGCCGCCACGTCCACGACCCGAACCAACGCCAGCGGCGCCTACAGCTTCCAGGGGCTCTACGCCGGGAGCTACACGGTGACGCCGGCGCTCGCCGGCTATGGCTACAACCCGGCGTCGCCGACGGTCGTCATCTCCGGTGCCAGCGTCACCCAGGGATTCCTGGCCACGCCCCTGGTCATCCCCAGCAGCATCTCCGGCACCGTGCTCTACGGCGGTTCCAGGACAGGCAGGGTCTACGTCAGCGCATTCGACAACGGCTGCATGGACTGCCAGGCCGACGCGAGCACCAGCCTCACGGCCCCGGGTGCCTACACGCTGCGGGGCATCCGGGCCGGGGCGTCCTTCAGGGTCGTCGCATGGAGGGACACCGTCGGTAGCGGTGCCACGAACGCGTCCGATCCGATCGGGGTCTCGAACCCGGTCGCTGTTCCCTATCCTCAGGGGGATGTGACCGGAGTGGAAGTCGTGATGACGGATCCCACTCCGCCCGCGCCGCAGACGCCTACTGGTCTCAAGGTGTATCCGTCTGACCAGGGTTCGGTGGTCTTCTGGAACGCGATGACCAACGCGAGCGGCATCGAGACGTCGACGGCCTACAAGATCTACTGGGGCACCGACGCGTTAGCGACCAACCGGACTCCCGTCGTTGTCCCGGCCTCGGCCAACGCATACATGAAGGGCAACCTCACCAATGGCGACGTTCTTTACTACAAGATGACCTCGCTGGTGGGAACGGCCGAGAGTTCGCCGACCGCCGTCTTCGGTCCGGTGACCATCGGGGCGATCGCCGGCGCGAACGTCCTCACCGGAAGTGTCACCTTCGGCGTGCCCGCAACCGGTGCGCTCTTCGTCGGAGCCTTCGACATGGTCGCGGGCACCATGCGTGGAGTGCAGATCAGCAACCCGGTCAGCCCTCAGGCCTACACGATCACGGGCATCCCCTCGGGGAACAACTACATGGTCGTCGCCATCCTCGACCAGAACAACACCGGGTATATCGGCGAGGGCAACCCGAACAACACCAACCAGGCCGGGACCATCGCCATCACGGGGCCAACCACCAGGAATGTCGTGCTGACCGGCGCGAACGCAGACGTGTTCGTCATCACCGACCACAGGCTCGTCGCCCCGGGCAGTCACACGTATGCGGTCAGGACGAAGGCACTGAGCCAGGCGAAGCGCGCCGTCGCCGTGACGATGTACTCGGGGCCCGACGTGCTGGTTCCGGTCAACCTCGGCTACAACAGCTACAACTTCCAGTCCGGACAAAACTGGGAAAGCACGAGGCCGACGGTCGGGGCCACCTACGGCCTGAAGGTCTGGTACTCGGACGGCACCACGGAGTTGAAGACGGGAACGCTCACCACGGTGCTCGACAGCTTCGCGACGAGTCTCAGCGTCGAACGGTCCCCCAGCGCGAACGTTCCGACCTTCCACTGGGCCGCTCCGACCACTCCACCTGACAGCTACAACTATCAATTCCAGCTCTGGGGGTCGGGAGCGAACTGGTACTACCCCCGGCGGGAGAGCATGCCGAGCACGCAGACCTCGGTCTGGTACAACGTCGACGGGAATGCCTACCCGACGAGCCTGGTGACGGGAAGCACCTACTACTGGCAGATCCAGGTCAGGGATCGGGAGGAGAACACCGCCAGCGTCGAGGCCGTCTACGTGCCCTGACGCCTCGGTCCTTCGACCGACGCCGCCTCGGTGAATCAGGAAGGGGCCTCCGGGCCCCTTCCTCGCGTGCAATGGCAGGCCGATGCTCCGCCAGATGATCGAGCGCCGCGGCCGCCTCGCGGTCGTCGCCGTCCGCCGGCAAGCCCTTCGCCCCGCCTTCACCCAGGAATCGCGCCCCGGCTCCTGGGCACGGTCATCGCAAACGCCTCCCGGACCCCGTCCGAGGAGGCACGCATGTTCCCGAGAGCCCTTTCCGCCGCCACCCCTTCCACCGTCGAGTGGAATCCACCAGGCCCCCCCGACACCGCGCCCCTCCAGGCGGTCGCACCCCGGATCGGAGCAGATCCGATCTCGCTGGCCGGCCTCCCCGCCCTCGTCGAGGAGGCCCGGTCCGCCGCCCTCTCGCCGCGGTCGAGCCCGTCCGACCCGACGTTCTTCTCCTCCCTCCGCGCCCGGCTGTCGAAGGCCTGCGCGAGCCTCCCGGACGCCTACCGGTCGGCGGTCGGGGAGCCACTGCTCCACAAGCTCGACGACATGGGGCCGGGAGGGTTCGCTCGTGTCCTCTCCATGGACCCGGCGCGGACGGGGCCGGCCCGGCTCCTGCTCGACCTCGCGCAGGCGGTCCTGCAGAGGGGGGAGGGGTACCAGGCCCGCGCCACGGCGGCGTTCCAGGAGGTGGTCGGCGACCTGTACGACGGTTTCCTCTCCGCCGAGGACCGGCGTGGTGTCCGGCCGCCGGACCACGGCGTCACCCCACCGCTCGTGCGCTGGGGGGAGGCCGAGAGCGGCCCCTATACCTGGCCCGCGGACGCCGCCGAGACGTTCGGCGTGAAGGCTGCGGTCGTGAGCCTGCCGGCGGCCAACGCCACCGAGGGGCTCCTCGCCTGGCCGGCGCTGGCCCACGAGACCGCCGGGCACGACATCCTCGCGGCCGACGAGGGACTCCGCGAGGAGCTTTCGCGGGCAGTGAAGCGGAAGGTCCTGGCCAAGGAGATCGACCCGGCCGTGGCGGCCTACTGGGCGGAGCGCGTGGACGAGGCGGCCGCGGATGTCCTCGGGGTCCTGAACATGGGGCCGGCCGCGGCGGTCGGGATGGTGGGCTACTTCCGCGCACTCAACGGGGCCTGGCGCGGGGTTCCCGAGCTGCGCAGCGCGGGGAGGGAGGAGGACCCGCACCCTGCGGACATCGCGCGCGCCTACCTGGCGGCCGAGACGGTCCGGTTGCTCTCCTTCGAGGGGGCGGCCCAATGGGCCGACCGGCTGGTCGCCGAGGCCGACCGGGATCTCGGGACGGTCCGCCTGGGAGACGTGACGGTCCCCGCCGGCGTCGCCAGGGCTTCGGCAGCCGCGGTCGCGCAGGCCATCGTGCGCACGCGCGTGCGGTCGCTGGAGGGGCACTCGCTCGGTGAGATCCAGGACTGGACCGACCGGGACGAGGCCATCGTCGCGACCCTGCGCGGGGAGATGAAGGGTTCCGGAGCGAACGCCGGGGCGCCCGGGAAGTACGCGACGGGAACGTACGCAGCCCACGCGGTGGCGGCGGCTGTGTACGAGGCGGTCGCCGGCGGCTCGAGCCCGGCCAGGGTGATGGACCGGATGGTCGGCGTGCTCGCGGCGATGCACGACCGGAACCCGGACTGGAAGGTGAGCGCCTAGGCGCGAGCCCTGGCCACCGCGACCGCGACCGCGGCCAGCGCCGGAACCGCCTCGTGCTCCGAGTGGCTCCGGCCGTCGGCCTCGACCCGGGCGAACCAGCGCGCGGCGCGCCCCTTGAGCTCGCGCCAGCGCTGGTCCTCCGGCGAGGCCTCGGGGATCGCGGCGCCGGAGGCGCGCGGTGACGCGGCCACCCTGCGGCCGAGCGCCCCGCGCTCGAAGACCTCGCCGTAGGCGGAGCAGAGGGTCCGCTTGCAGAACGGACACTGGTAGTAACGGGTGGGGGAACCGGCGGCGCACCAGCTCGTCATCAGGACGCCGCACTGCGTGCACTCCACGAGCGATTCCATTTGCCATCTGTTGATATCGGCTCATGATCCAACCGTCAAGAATCCAGCCATGACCACCGCCGTGAGCATCGACGGAGTTCTCGTCCCGGCCGGGGAGGCCCGGGTCCCGGTCTTCGACCGCGGATTCCTCTACGGCGACAGCGTCTACGAGGTGGTCCGCACCTACGACCTCGCGCCGTTCGAGCTCGAGGCCCATCTGGGGCGGCTGGCCGCCTCGGCGGAGCGGATCTTCCTTCCGCTCCCCTGGTCCGGACAGCGGCTCGAGCAGGAGATCCGGCGGGTCGTGGAGGCTTCCCGCGGCGGCGACGAGGCCGAGCCGGCCGCCGCGCCATGGAACCTGGGTGAACGCTCCGTCCGGGTCGTCGTCACCCGCGGAAGCGGCGAGATGGGGCTCGATCCGGCGCTCGCCACCCGGCCGCTGGTGGCGGTCCTGGCGCTTCCTCTCCGAGGGCCGCCCCTCGCCGCGTACCGGGAGGGTGTATCGGGCTGGCCTTTCGGCGGTCCTGGCGCGCCCCTCCGGGGTGGCGACCCGGGCGCGAAGACCGGCGAGCACCTGTTCCACGTCCTCGCCATGCGGGAGGCCCGAGCCCACGAGGGGCACGAGGCGCTCCTCGTCGATCGGGGTGGCTGCGTGACCGAGGGGGCCAGCTCCAACGTGTTCGCGGTCCGTGGAGGGGCTCTGGAGACGCCTCCGATCCAGGCCGGCATCCTCGCCGGCGTCACCCGGGCCCGCGTCATCGCGCTCGCCCGCGAGCTCGGTGTCGCCGTCCGGGAAGTGCCCCTTCCGCTCGCGTCCCTGAACGGCGCCGACGAGGCCTTCCTCACCTCGACGGTGCGGGAGATCCTGCCGCTCGTCCGGGTCGGGGACCGCCCCGTCGGATCGGGCGCGCCGGGTCCGGTGACGGCCCGGATCCACGCTTCCTTCCGGAATCGCGCCGGCGGAGGTCACGAATCTGGAAAGGTCGCCAGCCGGGAGTAGATTCGCCATCGGAGGTCGAGATGATCGGCGACGGCGACGATTCGGGCATGAGCAAGCGGAGGATGCGGAACTTCCTGGTGCACCCGGGAATCCAGCTCCGGCTCGTCAGCCAGATGCTGCTCGTGGCGACCGCCATCGGCAGCGGACTCTCGGTGATGGTCTGGACCGCCGGGCAGGACGCCGGCCCCGGTCTCGTGCTCGGTGCCGCGCTCTCCGGGGCGGTGCCCGGTCTGCTCGTCCTCGCCGTCGTCCTCACCCACCGCGTGGCGGGGCCCGCGGTGGCCCTGGCCCACACCTGCCGCCGCGTGGGCGGCGGCGACCTCTCGTTGCCCCGGCCGCTGCGCCGCCGCGACCTCCTCGGCGACCTCGCCGACGAGGTGGCGCTGATGGTGGAGGGACTCCGCGAGCAGGAGGCCGAGGAGCGGGCGCTGCTCGCCGACGCCGCCAACCGGCTCCGGCGCGCCGGGGAGTTCGCCGGCGGGAGCGACATCGCGACCCGCCTCGAGGTCCTGGCCGTCCGCAAGAGCCAGCGCCTCGGCCTCTTCGCGTGAGCTCCGGGTTCCTGGCCGCCCTGGCGGCCGCCGGTGTGCTGGCGGCCGGGGCGACGCCGGAGGACCTCCCGCCACCCCTCCCGCCTCCGCTGCTGGCCGCCGACCCGCTTCCGGGCGCCGACCCCGCGCCCGGGGACCCCCTCGAACGGCTGTGGAGCCACCGCCTCGACTTCGCGGGAGGCGAGCCGCTGATCGCCATCCGCATCCTGGAGCAGCGGGAGGAGGTCGCGCTCTCGCCCCGCGGCGCCTCGGTGCTCGAGTTCCGGGGAGGGGCGCCGGTCCGGCTGCCCCCGGGGGCGAGGATCCGCGCCCGCGTGCGGGGCGGCGTGCGCGCGGCGATCTCCTGGAGCCCGATGCTGGCCCAGTTCGAGTCCCGCGACCGCGCCGGGGTAGAGCGCGCCCGCGAGCTCTGGAACTCGCGCGGCGTCGCCACCCGCACCCGCGCCACCGGCGGCGTGTACGGGATCGCCGGCCACGTGATCGACAACCGGCGGACCCTGGTCCTCGCCGACGGTCCGTTCACCGAGGCCAGCGCCGCCGACTTCGCCTCCGACGCCTGGCGTCGCTGGGGCGAGCGACCCGAGCCCACCGCGGAGATCGAGGCGCGCCCCTCCGGCGCCGTGGAGATCCTGGGGAGCCGCGGCGAGGTGATCGGCAGCGGCGACCGCCTGGTGACCCTCGACGCGAGGGAAGAGGGCGTCGCCGTGGACGGGCGCAGCTACCGGGGGACGATCCAGCTCACCGTGGACGCGAGCGGCCGGCTCGCGGTGGTCCTCCTGGTCGACCTCGAGCACCTCCTGCGCGGGCTCGTGCCGAGCGAGATGCCGGCCGGGTCGCCGGCCGAGGCCCTCCGGGCCCAGGCGGTGACGGCCCGATCCAACGTCCTGGCCCAGATCGGCACGCGCCACCTCGCCGACCCCTGGTCGATCTGCAGCGACGTCCACTGCCAGATGTACCGGGGCGAGGCGGCCCACGTGGCCAGCACCGACGCCGCCGTCCGGGCCACGCGGGGGGAGGCCCTCTTCGAGCTGCTCGGCGGGCGGCTGGTGGACGGGGTCTACTCGGCCATGTGCGGCGGGCACGGGGAGGACAACGAGATGGTCTGGGGAGGCACCCCCAGCCCGAGCCTGCGCGGCCGCCCGGACCTCGGCGCAGCCGATGGCGCGGAGTGGGCCGGGGGGCTGTCGTCGGAGGGGAGGGTGGAGGCCTTCATCGCCGCGGCGCCCCCCGCGTGGTGCGCGCGTGCGCCCGGTGCGCGAAGGGACCGCTTCCGCTGGGAACGGCGGCTGCCGCAGGCCGAGGTGGACCGCCTGCTCGCCCCGCTCGGGCTGGGGGAGATCGACGGTCTCGCGGTGTTGCGCCGGGGGGCGTCCGGGCGCGCCGTCTCCCTGCGCGTGGACGGGGAGCGTGGGAGCGCCACGGTCCACGGGGAGCTGCGCATCCGGCGGCTGCTCGGCGACCTGCCCTCGGCCATGTTCGTCCTCGCGCCCCTCCCGGATGGGTGGTCTTTCCAGGGCGGCGGGTGGGGTCACGGCGTGGGCATGTGCCAGTGGGGCGCCATCGGGCGCGCCGCCGCCGGCCAGGACCACCGCCGCATCCTGGGCGCCTACTTCTCGGGCGCCGGCGTGGCCCGCATCTACTAGACTGGCTCGACCAACCGCTCCCCACCGGAGGCCCCACATGCGCGGACTGATGATGGACTACGAGCTGACGCTTCTCCCGATCTTCGACCGTGCCGGGAGGTACTTCCCCGACGTCGAGCTGGTCTCCCGCTGGCCGGACAAGTCGATCCAGAGGTCCACTTACGGTGAATTCCACAAGCGGGTGCAGAAGCTGGCCAACGCGCTGGTGCGCCTGGGGCTGAAGCCGGGCGACCGGGTCGCCACCCTGGGGTGGAACCACTCCCGCCACCTGGAGGCCTACTTCGCCATCCCGCTGGCCGGAGGCGTGCTGCACACGCTCAACCCGCGCCTCTCCGGACAGGACCTGGCCTACATCATGAACCACGCCGAGGACCGGCTCCTCCTGGTCGACGACGTGCTCCTGCCCGTCTACGAGCGCTTCCACAAGGACGTGAACCTGCGCGCGGTGGTGGTCTGGACCCACGGGCACGCGGCTCCCGACTTCGCCATCGACTACGAGCAGATGATCGAGCCCGAGATGAACACCTTCGCCTTCCCGAACATCGAGGAGGGGCAGGCGGCGGGGCTCTGCTACACGTCGGGAACCACCGGGAAGCCCAAGGGCGTCGTCTACTCCCACCGTGCCCTGGTCCTCCACTCCATGGTGTCGGCCCTGCCCGACGCGCTCGGACTCTCCTGCGGCGACGCCATGCTCCCGGTGGTCCCCATGTTCCACGTCAACGCCTGGGGGCTGCCCTTCACCGCCACCATGGTGGGCACGAAGCAGGTCTTCCCGGGGCCCCACCTCGACGCCAAGAGCCTGCTCGAGCTGTTCCAGAAGGAGAAGGTGACGCTCACCGCGGGCGTTCCCACCGTGTGGCTGGGAATCCTCGACGAGCTGGATCGCAACCCCGGCGTCTGGGACACCTCGTCGATCAAGGCCATGATCGTCGGGGGCGCGGCCGCGCCGAGGTCGATGATCGAGGGGTTCGACAAGCGGCACGGGCTCCGCGTCATCCACGCCTGGGGCATGACCGAGACCACCCCGCTCGGGACCGTGGCCCGGCTGAAGCCCCACCTCGAGAAGGCCACAGAGGAGGAGCGGCTGCGCATGCGGGCCGCGCAGGGTCTCCCGGTCCCCTTCGTCGAGACCCGGGTCGTCGGGGAGAACGGCGCGGTGGCTCCGGACGGAAAGTCGATGGGAGAGCTTCAAGTACGCGGGCCGTGGGTCGCGAAGAGCTACTTCCAGAACCCGGCCGAGGCCGACAAGTTCACCATGGACGGCTGGTTCCGGACGGGTGACATCGTCACCGTGGACGGGGAGGGTTACGTCCGCATCACCGACCGCTCGAAGGACCTCATCAAGTCCGGCGGCGAGTGGATCAGCTCGGTGGACCTGGAGAACGCCCTCATGGGCCATCCTTCGGTGAAGGAGGCCGCGGTGGTGGCGGTGGCCCACCCGCGCTGGGGGGAGCGGCCGGTGGCCGCGGTCGTGCTGAAGGACGGGTCGAAGGCCACGCCCCACGAGCTGACCGAGTACCTCACGCCCCTCTTCGCCCGCTACTGGCTGCCCGACTCCTACGTCTACATGGACGCCATCCCGCGCAACGCCACCGGCAAGTTCCTCAAGTCGGCGCTGCGCGATCAGCTCAAGGACCACCGCTGGGAGGAGTCCCCGGTCCCGGGCCGCTGACCTTCTCGCCGCTGGCGTCCGCGCCGCCCAGGTGCAGGCTGTGGCGCCGCTCGCGGCGCCTCGACTGCCAGGCCACCACGGCGGCCGTGAGCAGCGCGAGCAGCCCGACGAGCGCCATCACCAGCGCGAGCCGCTCACCCAGCACCCGGTCGGCGCCGGCCTGCTGGAGGGCGGCGCGCCGGGTCTCGAGCGCGCGCCACTCCATGAACCCGCCCCCGACCAGGAGGAGGGCCACCCGCAAAAGGAGACGCCCGCGCGAGATCCGCACGGGCGTCCTCTACCGCAGCTTGGAACGTGGGTCTAGCCGCCGCCGCCGGCCGCTTCCTCGCGGAAGGTGACCGTCCCGGCCAGGTAGTCCTTGTTCATGCGGGCGATGAAGTCGAGCTTCAGCCCCTTGGGACAGGCCTCGGCGCAGGCGCCGATGACCGTGCAGCCGCCGAACCCCTCGTCGGAGTGGCGGGTCACCATGTTGAGCGCCCGGGTCTTCCGCTCCGGCTCGCCCTGGGGCAGGAGCCCGAGGTGCGAGATCTTCCCGCCCGTGAAGAGGGAGGCCGAGGCGTTGGGGCAGGCCGCCACGCAGGCGCCGCACCCGATGCAGGACGCGGCGTCCATGGACAGGTCGGACTCCTTCTTGCCGACCAGGATGCTGTTGGCGTCGCGGGGGCCGCCGGCGTTGATGGAGACGTACCCGCCCGCCATGACGATGCGGTCGAGCGCGCTGCGGTCGATGGCCAGGTCCTTGATGACCGGGAAGGCCTTGGCCCGGAAGGGCTCGAGCCGCAGGGTCTCCCCGTCGTGGAAGTGGCGCATGTGCAGCTGGCACACCGTGGTGAGGGGCTGCGGGCCGTGCGGGTAGCCGTTGACCACGAAGCCGCACATGCCGCAGATGCCCTCGCGGCAGTCGCTGTCGAAGGCCACGGGCTCCTCGCCCTTGCCGATGAGCTCCTGGTTGAGGACGTCGAGCATCTCCAGGAACGACATGTGCTCGCTGACCTCGGGAAGGTCGTAGCGGGCGAAGCGTCCTGCGTCCTGGGCGTCCTTCTGGCGCCAGATCTCGAGCGTCAGTCTCACTTGTAGCTCCGGGTCTGGAGATGGATGTTCTCGAAGACGAGCGGTTCCTTGTTGAGCGTCCAGGGCTTGTTCTCCCCGGTCCACTCCCAGGCGGCCGCGTAGGCGTACTCGGCGTCGTTGCGCATCGCCTCGCCCTCGTCGGTCTGGTACTCGCTGCGGAAGTGGCCGCCGCAGGACTCGTTGCGCTGCAGCGCGTCCCAGCTGAGCAGCTCCCCGAGCTCGAGGAAGTCGGCCACGCGGCCGGCCTTCTCCAGCTCCTGGTTGAAGTCGGCGCTGGAGCCGGGGACCTTCAGGTCCCTCCAGAACTGCTCGCGCAGCACCGGGATCTCCTTGAGCGCCTTCTCCAGGCTCTCCTTGGTCCGGGCCATCCCGACGTTCTCCCACATGATCTCGCCGAGCTTCTTGTGGAACCAGTCGGCCGAGTGCTTGCCGCCGATGGAGAGGAACTTCTTCTCCCGGTCCTCGACGCCCTTCTCGGCCGTCTTGAACTCGGCGTGGTCGGTGCCCACCTTGGCGATGCCGCCGCGGGCCAGGTAGTCGCCGATGGTGTAGGGGATGACGAAGTAGCCGTCGGCGAGCCCCTGCATGAGCGCGGAGGCGCCCAGTCGGTTGGCGCCGTGGTCGGAGAAGTTGGCCTCGCCGAGCACGAACAGTCCGGGCACGTTGGACTGCAGGTCGTAGTCCACCCACAGGCCGCCCATGGTGTAGTGCACCGCGGGGTAGATGCGCATCGGCACGGTGAAGGGATCCTCGCCGGTGATGCGGTTGTACATCTCGAAGAGGTTGCCGTAGCGCTCGGCGATGGCGTTCTTGCCCAGCCGGTTGATGGAGTCGGAGAAGTCCAGGTAGACGCCCAGCCCGCCCGGTCCGACGCCCATGCCGGCGTCGCAGACCTGCTTGGCGGCGCGCGAGGAGATGTCGCGAGGCGCCAGGTTGCCGTAGGTCGGATACTTGCGCTCCAGGTAGTAGTCGCGCTCGGCCTCGGGGATCTGGTCGGGGGAGCGCTTGTCGCCCGGCTTCTTGGGAACCCAGATGCGCCCGTCGTTGCGCAGCGACTCCGACATGAGCGTCAGCTTCGACTGGTACTCGCCGGCGCGCGGGATGCACGTGGGGTGGATCTGGGTGTAGCTCGGGTTGGCGAAGAACGCGCCCTTGCGGTGGGCCCGCCAGGCGGCGGTGACGTTCGAGCCCTTGGCGTTGGTGGACAGGTAGTAGAGGTTGCCGTACCCGCCGGTGGCCAGCACCACCGCGTCGCCCAGGTGCGACTCGATCTTCCCGGTGACCAGGTTGCGGGTCACGATGCCGCGGGCGCGGCCGTCGATGACCACCAGGTCGAGCATCTCGGTGCGCGGGAACATGGTGACCTTGCCGAGCTCGACCTGGCGCATGAGCGACTGGTAGGCGCCGATGAGGAGCTGCTGCCCGGTCTGCCCGCGCGCGTAGAAGGTCCGGGAGACCAGCGCGCCGCCGAAGGAGCGGTTGGCGAGCGTGCCGCCGTACTCGCGGGCGAAGGGGACGCCCTGGGCGGTGGCCTGGTCGATGATGTTGTTGGACACCTCGGCGAGCCGGTAGACGTTGGCCTCGCGGGCGCGGAAGTCGCCGCCCTTGATGGTGTCGTAGAAGAGCCGCCAGACGGAGTCTCCGTCGTTCTGGTAGCTCTTGGCGGCGTTGATGCCGCCCTGCGCCGCGATGGAGTGGGCGCGGCGCGGCGTGTCCTGGAAGCAGAAGTTCTTGACGTTGTAACCCAGCTCGCCGAAGGACGACGCCGCGGAGGCGCCGGCCAGGCCGGTGCCCACCACGATGATCGTGTACTTCCGCTTGTTGGCGGGGTTGACGAGCTTCATGTCGTTCTTCCGCTTCGTCCACTTCTCGGCGAGCGGTCCGGGGGGAATCCGGGAGTCGAGGGTCGGCATCCGTGTCACCTCTAGAGGCGGATCAGGCCGGTGACGACGCCGGCCGGGATGGTGAGATAGGCGATGGAGAGGAAGACGCCGACGAGAAGGGCGACCTTCATGATGGTCGGCGTCCAGAGCGGATGCCGGAACCCGAGCGACTGCCACAGGGAGTAGAGCCCGTGGGACAGGTGGAACCCGATGCCGACGATCGAGGCCGAGTAGAAGATCACCTTGCCGAAGTTCCGGAAGGTGGCGACCAGGTTCTGGTAGGCCTCGCCGGCCACGAACCCGGAGTGGACGAAGGCCGCGCCGAGCGTGAGGTCGAGGAGGTGGAAGACCAGGAAGCCCAGCGTGAGCAGGCCGGTCCAGATCATGGTCTTCGAGGACGGGGTGGCCGGGTTGGCCAACGGCACGCGGTAGGGCTGCGGACGTGCCTCGCGGGAGCGCAGCCAGAGCTGGATGCCGGCCGTGGCGTGCAGGATGAGCGCCGCCAGCATGATGATGCGCGTGGGCCAGACGATGGCCTTGGCGTTCTGCAGGAAGTGGGCGTAGGCGTTGAACTTCTCCGCGCCCTGGAACGCCTGCATGTTGCCCAGCAGGTGGCCGACCACGAAGGTGAACAGGAGGACGCCGGTCACGGCGGAGACGAACTTCTTTCCGACCTGGCTCTGCCAGAAGACGGCGAGCCGGGAGACCTTGACCGGGGCTGCGGTGCTGGCGGTTGCGACGCTCATCATCACCCCTCTGGGGCTGAAGGTGACACCGTCCTGGTCTCGATCCGCCGGGCGGCGGAGGTTCTCGGGCGCGAGCCGGGGCGATTGGGGCGGCGATTCTACGCATCGGCACCATGCGAAGGAAGAAGAATTGCGGCCAAATAAAAGGGACGGAATCGGTCCGTTTTCTGTGAGTGAATGACGCAGCGAATCACCCTGATTCCGCTCCATGTCGCCGCCGCGGAACGCTAGATTCGGCACCGTGAAGAACATCTGCGTCTTTTGCGGTTCGGCGAACGGCCGGCGTCCCGCCTACGCGCGGGCGGCCCGCGCCTTCGGGTCGGAGCTGGCCGGGAGGGGGCTCGGCCTCGTCTACGGAGGGGGGAGCATCGGCCTCATGGGCGTGGTGGCCGACGCGGCCATGGCGGGCGGCGTTCCCGTGGTCGGGGTCATCCCCCGCGCGCTCTTCCGGCGCGAGATCGCCCACCACGGCCTCACCCGGCTGGAGGTGGTCCCGTCCATGCACGCCCGGAAGGCCAGGATGGCCCGGCTCTCCGACGCCTTCGTGGCCTTGCCCGGCGGCATCGGCACGCTGGAGGAGCTCTTCGAGGTCCTGACCTGGGGCTACCTGGGGATCCACGCCAAGCCCACCGGCCTCCTCGACGTGGGAGGGTACTGGCGGCCGCTCATCCGCCTCCTCGATCACGCGGTGGACGAGGGCTTCCTCAGGCCCGCCCACCGGAAACTGGTGGTGGTCGATCGCAGCCCGGCCCGCCTCCTGGAGCGGCTGGCCCGGCACCGGATCCCGGCCGCGACCCGCTGGATCGACGAGAAGGAGACCTAGCGATCGAGGTCGAGCCCGCGCAGCCGCAGCGCGTTCAGGATGACCGTCACCGAGCTCACGCTCATGGCGGCGCTGGCGATCATGGGGGACAGCAGCAGCCCGGTGAACGGGTAGAGCACCCCGGCCGCCAGCGGTACACCCAGGGTGTTGTAGGCGAAGGCCCAGAAGAGGTTCTGGCGGATGTTGCGCATGGTCCCGCGGGAGAGGCGCCGGGCCCGCAGCAGGCCGGTCATCTCCCCCCTCACCAGGATGATCCCGGCGGTCTCCATGGCCACGTCGGTCCCGGTCCCCATGGCCACGCCCACGCTGGCGGCTGCCAGCGCCGGGGCGTCGTTCACGCCGTCCCCGGCCATGGCCACGATGCGCCCCTCCGCCAGGTAGCGGGCCACCACCTCGCCCTTGGCCGCCGGCAGCACCCCGGCCTCCACCCGTGAGATGCCGACCTCGCGGGCCACCGCCTCGGCGGTCGTGCGGGCGTCCCCGGTCAGCATCACCACCTCGACCCCGTCGGCGACGAGGGCGGCGACGGCGCGGGCGGCGCCCGGCTTCACCGGGTCGCGCACCTCGAGCAGCCCGGCGGCGCGCCCGTCCACCGCGACCAGCACCACGGTTCCGCCCTCGCGCCGCAGCACCTCCGCGCGGGCCTCCAGCGTTCCCGGGTCGATGCCCATCTCGCGGAGGAGCGCGGCGGTACCCACGGCGACGCTCCGCCCCCCGACCTCGCCCTCCACCCCGAGTCCGGGCCGGTACGCGAACCGGGCGGCCGCCTCCGGGTCGATCCCGCGCCCCCGTGCCCCGGCCAGGATGGCCGCCGCGAGCGGGTGCTCGCTCCCCCGCTCGAGGCCGGCGGCGAGGCGAAGCAGCTCCTCCTCCGACGTGCCCGGGCCGGCCTCGATCCGCGCCAGCGCGGGTTTCCCCAGGGTGAGGGTCCCGGTCTTGTCGATGAGCAGGAGGTCCACCTTGCCGAAGGTCTCGAGGGCCTCGGCGCTCCGCACCAGGATGCCCGCGCCGGCCCCGCGCGCCGTGCCGACCATGATGGCCATGGGGGTGGCGAGCCCCAGCGCGCACGGGCAGGCGATGATGAGCACGGCCACCGCGTTCACGAGCGCGTAGGCGAGACGGGGCTCGGGCCCCCAGAGCGCCCAGGCCGCGAAGGTTGCCAGGGCCGACGCCACCACCGCGGGCACGAACCAGCCGGCCACCGCGTCGGCGAGCCGCTGGACCGGGGCCCGGCTGCGCTGCGCCTCCCCGACCATCCGGACGATCTGTGCGAGCAGCGCGTCCTTGCCGACCCGCTCGGCCCGCATGACGAAGCTGCCGTTGCCGTTCACCGTGCCGCCGGTGACCTTGCCCCCCGTTTCCTTCTCCACCGGGATGGGCTCGCCGGTGACCATCGACTCGTCCACCGAGGAGCGCCCCTCGACGACCGAGCCGTCCACGGGGACCTTCTCGCCGGGGCGCACCCGGAGCAGCATGCCGGGCGCGACGTCGGCCACCGGCACCTCCTCGTCGCGTCCGTCGTCCTGCACGCGCAGCGCGCTCTTCGGGGAGAGGCCGAGCAGCGCCTTGATGGCCCCCGAGACCCGCCCGCGCGCCTGCAGCTCGAGGATCTGGCCGAGGAGCACCAGCTGGACGATGACCGCCGCCGACTCGAAGTAGACCGGGACGGCCCCTCCGTGGTCGCGGAAGGCCGGCGGAAACCAGGAGGCCGGAAGCACGGTGGCCACGGCGCTGAAGAGCCAGGCCGCCCCCGTGCCCAGGCCGATGAGGGTGAACATGTTGAGGTGGCGGGTGCGCAGCGAGAGCCAGGCCCGCTCGAAGAAGGGCCAGCCGCCCCAGAGCACCACCGGTGCCGAGGCGACGAGTTGCATCCAGGCCAGCGGCCGGGCGCCGAAGAGGCGGGTCACCGGGTGGCCCGGGAGGAGCATGTCGGCCATGGAGAGGTTGAAGACGAAGAGCGCCGGAACGAAGGAGATCCAGAAGCGCCGGACCATGTTCTCGAGCTCGGGGTTGCGCTCGTCGGGGAGCGGCATCCCGCCCACGGCGAGGGGCTCGAGCGCCATTCCGCAGATGGGGCAGGGGACGGGGGACTTCTCGCGGATCTCCGGGTCCATGGGGCAGACCCACACCACCTCCGCGCCCGCAGGGGGCGGAGGAAGGTTCTCCATCCCCTTCGGTCCACCCGAGAGGAAGCTCTCCGGGGCGGCGCTGAACCGCTCCCTGCACCGCATGCTGCAGAAGTGGTAGGCCTTCCCGGCGTGCTCGTGGGTTCCACCCCGGGGCGCGAAGGGATTCGCGTCCATCCCGCAGACGGGGTCCTTGGCGAGGAACGCCTCCGGGTCGGCCGCGAACCGCTCCCGGCAGCCGTCGCTGCAGAACGCGTAGTGGAACCGGCCGTGCAGGAAGGTCCCGCCGGGCGGGCGGGTGACGTCCACCGCCGTGCCACAGACGGGATCGCGAGGCTGCGGCGGGGCGGGGGGCTTCGCCGCGGGCGGGGCGGGGGAGGGGTCGGTCATCGCCAGTTCTTTAGCGCGGGGAGGGGGGCCGCGCGCGGCCGGGTCGAGAAGGCCCCGATGCGGCGGCTGGGGACGTCAGGAAGCTTCGGCGTCCGGAACCCCACCCCGTACGCCGCGACCTCCTCCCGCGCCAGAGGGGCGTCCCCGGGAGTTCCACAGCGGGTGAACAGGTCCATGTGCGCGTCGCCGTAGACCTGGCGCGCCGCTTCGATGTCATGGGCCCTGCACAGGATCCTGCAATTCTCGACCGTCGAGCGCCCGCCCTTGCCCCGCGGAACCACGTGGTCGATCTCCAGCCGCACCGTAGCCCCGCAGACCCCACCGTCCGCGAGATTCCACTGGCATTTCCCCTGGTCCCTCTTCACGACCTCCCGCTTCACCTTCGCCGGCACACAGGCCTTCCGCCTCGTCTGCTTCTCGATGAGCAACTCCAGCGCGGCCGTGAGGAGCTCCTCGTCGCTCGCGCCGGGCTGCACGTGGGACTGACCCGCCTTCGCCTTCTTCAGGAGCACCAGGAACTCCCTCGACACCGTGACGTGCATCCGGCTCGCCGTGGCGGTCATCGGCTCGATGGTCGTCCGCTCCCCCTCCGTTCGGGGCGCCCAAAGTTCACCCGGGTGAACTTTGGGCGGTTCGGTCACTCCGCCCCGGGGAGATTCCACCCCCTCCACAACCGGTGACCCCGCCGCTTCCACCCGGGTCACCACCGTCCTCGTCGGTACCACCGTCCGAGGCTTCAGTTCCGCCGCCAGCTCCAGCGCCTCCTTCTTCGAGAGGCCGTAGAACCGCGGGAGCACCGCGGCCAGGCTTCCCTCCGTCACCACCGAGGCCAGGACCGCCACGGTGGTGAAGCAAAGACGCCCGTCCCGGATCGGATCCAGGACCTCGGGGAACCGCTGGACGAGCCAGGCGGCGGCGCAGCGGTAGTGGGCCGCGCCGCGGGAGAGCCGGAGCCCCTTGTGGAGGTACGCGAAGAGGTTGGCGTGACCGAGGTCGCGGAAGAGCTTGCGCCGGTCGAACTCGGCCAGGGCCTCGAGGAAGGCGCCCAGGGAGGCGAACTCGACGCGGAGGAGAGCGACGAGTCGGGAGTGGAAGGTGCGGGCCGCGGCGAGATCGGTGTCGTTCATGAAAGGCAGTGTCTCACGCGATTTTCGGGTCTCCCCAGGCACACGAGAATGCGTTTCCCAGCATTCTCGTGAGGGGAGATCTCGAACCTCGCCAGGAGTTCCGGCGGCGCGCCCACGGGGCTCCTGGGAAGCGACAGGTGCATCCCCGTGACCATCGCTTCACCGAACGCAAATCCAACGGAATCCCTGTCAACATGGCATTTCCTCACGCCCCATCTGGCCGCGAGGTCCGCGGAACGGACGGTCCGGGAAGCGGACGGCCGATGGATCCGCAGCGCGGGGCAGGTATCCGCATGGCGCCGAGGTCGACCTCGCCGTCGTCGAGGACGACGCCTTCGAACTCCGTGGATGCGCGCGCCTCGATTGTCGGCGCGCCACGCGCTCAATCACCGGGGAAGAGGGCCAGCTGCCGCCTCGGGCGGAGGAACGTGGCAGGCGCGGCGTGGGTGCCGGTTGCGTACCCCAGCCGCGATGCCGCCGTGTCGAAGAGCGCAGCGATGGTGCGCGCGTACTCCCCCTCGCCTCGCCCCCGGACCCCGAAGCGGGCGTCGTAGAGCTTGCCGTCCCTGGTTTCCCGGATCCGGTGCAGCACCCGCTCGGCCCGCTCGGGAAGCTCGGCGCGCAGCCGCTCCTCGAAGACCTCCTTCACCGGGCCGGGCAGCCGGAGGAGGAGCCAGTGGGCCCGGGTGGCGCCGGCCTCTCGCGCGGCGGCGAGCACCCGGGGGATCTCCTCGTCGTTCAGCCCGGGGATGACCGGCGCGACCATCACCCCCACCGGGATGCCGGCCGCAGCGAGCCGCGCGATGGTCTCGAGCCGCCGCTCCGGGGAGGCGACCCAGGGCTCCATGGCGCGGGCGCGCACCGGGTCGAGGAAGGGGAGGGTGACGCTCACCGACGCCGCGCCGTGGGAGGCCAGGTCGGCGAGGAGGTCGATGTCCCGCTCGACCAGCGGGGCCTTGGTGGTGACCATCACCGGATTCCGGTACGCGGCGCAGATCTCCAGGCAGCCGCGGGTGAGGCGCAAGGACGCCTCGACTGGCTGCCAGGCGTCGGTGTTGCCCGAGAAGGCGATGGGCTCGCCGGTCCAGGGGGCGCGCTCGAAGGCGCGCCGCAGCAGTTCCGGCGCCCGCAGCTTGGCCACGATGCGGGTGTCGAAGTCCGTGCCCGCCCCGAAGCCCAGGTACTCGTGGGTGGGGCGCGCGTAGCAGTAGGCGCAGGCGTGGGCGCAGCCGCGGTAGGGGTTGACACTGTAGGTGAACGGGATGTCCGGGCTGTCGTTTCGCGAGAGGATCTCGCGGGTGGCGTCGGCGTAGACGCGGGGCAGGGCGGGCGGCGGCTCCCCGAGCCAGTCCACCGTGGTGGCGTCCCAGGGATTCGGAGGATTGGAGACCGGGCGGGGCTTGATAGCGCCGACCGGTTGGCCAGATCCCTGCTGCGGCGCACGCTGCCTTGCTGCGCCGGGCAGCCTCCTCCGT
>CAIQRS010000075.1 GCA_903874275.1 uncultured Anaeromyxobacter sp. | reverse complement strand
CGCCGTCGCCGGGTGCGGATGGCGGGCCGGCGGCGGGGCCGGCGGCGTCCGCGTCCGCCGGAGCGGCGGCGGCGGCCGCCGGAGGCCCCGCTCGTGGCGGGTTGAAACCGCCTGCCGGGACGGTGCCGTCGGGGTATACGACGCCGTCGGTTTCATCGCCGGGGCTCAACTCGATGAAGTCGCAGCTGAGGCCCGCGATGATGCGGCCCATCGTGGCGCGGGTGTAGGCGAGCCGGCAGTAGAGGCCCGCCTCGCCCGTCGGGGACGTCCCCAGCGCAGCGCGGCTGACGTACGCTCCCTCGCGCCACTCGAAGAAGAGGCTGGCGAGCAGGATGGTGCGCATCCGAGCGGGGGAGTTGGCCGCGTCGAGGTCGACAGCTTGGAGCTCGGCGCGGGCCAGCCACTCGGACGGCCGGAAGAACGGGCACCCCTCGTTGAGGAGGCGGATGCACTGCTCGTCCGTCAGCAGCGGGTACTGCGTGCTGGGGGGTGGCCCGAGCTCGAAGATCATCCCGCGGTTGCCGTCACGTGCGCGGGGCCACACGCCCACCGCGTGCAGAGCCGCCCCCGCGCCGCGCCAGTAGGTGAGCCACGTGAGGCACATGCGGATGGAGCAGGGGCCCGTCCCCCAAGCCCCGGGGGTGTAGGGGGCCGGCCGCATGTCGGTCTTCGGGTAGAGGCGCCCGTGCAGGCCCTCCTGCTCCCGCCGCAGCTCCGGGTTCGTGAGGGCGCAGTCCAGCCGCGGAAGACCTGCCGCTGGTCGCGGCGGACATGGTTACCGCGAGGGACGCCATGCGCGCGGCGTCGGTAATGTACGGCCGCGTGGACGCCGGGCTCCGGTGCCGGAGGACCTCCGACACCGCTTCCCGCGAGGCCTGCCCGTGGAAGAGCTCCACGGCGCGGCCCCTGCGGAAACTGTGGGCGCCCAAGCCCGCAACGTCGACGCCCACCGCGGAGAGGGCGTGGGACGTTAGTGCCAGGAAGACGCGGCGGTCTACGCCCTCCCCTAGGTCCGACAGGCCGTGCAAGCGGACGTGTTGCCATTGCCCGTAGGCGGGCAGGCAGTGGACCGGCAAGCCCGCCTCGTACAGCGGGGCGGCCAGGGCCTGGATGTCGGCTGGCCATGACGCGAGCTCTCTCGCCCCCTGGCCGATGTGTCGCGCCGGCAGGGATGCCCGGAACCGGGCGGCTAGCTGAGCGAGGACCGTCGGGTCCACGGCCCGCAATCGGGCGAGGCCAAGCCGGATCCCCTCGAGGAACGCGAAGGCGCCCGAGCTGGGGTCTGCGGGATCGGGGAGCACCGCCGGCTGTCCCGTCAGCTTGGCGTCCGTCTTTGTCCCGAAGAGGGACAGGTCGACGAGATCGGGGAGGATGACGGCATCGCCGATCTGTGCCTCCCGGATGTCGTCAAAGCGGAGGGCGGCGCCCTCGAGCACGGCGGAACAGCGCATCGCCTGCTCGCGGGCCCGCTTCCGGACCGACAGCGGGGCGGTCGCGCCGCCGGGGGATAATCGGCGTGGGCCCCCGCCCCTACCGTCCGGGAGGGGGGGGAGCGCTCCAGCTGGCGGCAGCTCGTAGGAGAAGATTGGTCGGGCCCGGCTCCGCGTGCCCCGAAGGGTACGGCGGAGGCCTGCGCGGACGTCCTGTACGAGGTCGTCCGTCGCGGGGGAGGGAACCCGCGCCAGGGCTGAGAGGGCGGCGATAGCGCACACCCGCTGCTTCGTCTGGGTGTGGCCTGACGAGCCTGCGGCCGCCTCTGCCAAAAAGTTGGCGAAATGGGACGGGTCTGCCGGCAGAAACGGCGTGCCCACCCGAGTCGCGTACTCCTCCCACCGCACCAGGGTGGAGGTGTAGCGGTTCCAGGTCGAGGGCGACCTGCCTCGGGCCGCGAGCCCGAGGACCGCTGCGGACGGGGCCACAGTGGGGCCCGTCGTGCTGGAGCGAAGTTGCAAGGCGACCCCCATCAGACGGATCGCAGTGGGGTCCAGTGTCTTCAGCAGGCGGGGCTGGCCCGCGCGCCGACGAGCGATGCGCTCTCGGAGGAGCTCGCGCCGGCGGGTCTCGTCGAGCGAGACGCGGTCAGCTGCGGCCGAAACGAACAGCGATTACTGGCCCGCCGCTAAACAAGCGGAGGTCGCGCTGGTCGATCTCGAGCACGGCGGCGGGAGGTCCCAAGTGGACGACCTGCCGCACGTCCCGGGCCCAGCCGGGTCCCCGGCGGAGGGAGGGCCACCAGGGTGCCCACGGTGCCTCCGGGCAGATCAGGGTGGCGGACGCGTCGCACGCCCGTAGGTGTGCAACCGCGGAGCCCACGAGGTGGGTAGGCGGGAACACCCAGTTGTTCTCCCCTTCCCACGACAGCGAGAGGGCATCCACCCACTCGGCCTCCGGGTGGAAGAACTGCGAGCAGAAGCGCCCCGCGTGCGGGGGGCAGAGCGGCTGGCGGTTGTCAGCCGACGCGAACCGATCGACGGTGTGCGGGCCCCAGAGCCCGTCGAGGTAGGCGAACCACTCTTCCGCTAGGCGGTAGTGGTGATGCCGCATTGCGGACACGTGCGACATAAAATCCGCGCGAACGTTGAGTTCCCGGGGAACCCATACGAATGTGAGCGAGAACTGGTGCTCGATCTGCAGGTCGAGCAGATGCACGGCGAGTCGCTGCAGATCCGGGTTGGGGGAGCCCCCCGACACGAACTCGCCCCACGTGCGGCCCCCCGTAGCGAACGAGGGGACGACGCCGCCCATGATGAAGACACAACCGAGGTTGTCCATCACCACCTTGTGCCGCCCGCCCCGCAGGAGGTGGGCCATGGCGGAAATGGCGAGGTCGACACCGTAGAGCTCGCGCAGGGTCGAGCTGGCCTCCAACAAATGTTGGGGCAATGCGGCCATGAACTCAATGCCGTGGCGGGCGCGGCGGATGACCGCGCGCCGGGAAAGGCCCGCGGGGGCTAACGCGAGCAGCGCGGCCAGCAGGGTGGACGCGGCCCAGGCGGGGCCGTCGACAAAAGTGACGGCGCCGACGCCGGTGTCACTGGCGTCGCTCTCCGTCGTGCTATCGAACGGG
>CAIQRS010000074.1 GCA_903874275.1 uncultured Anaeromyxobacter sp. | reverse complement strand
TGGTGCTCTCGAACGAGGGCTTCCGGTCGGCGGATTCGCGGTAGAGCCGCGGCCCCGAGACCCTCGGTTCGTGGCGCGCAGTGTCCGTCCCCTGCGTAGGCTCTCTCTCGGAGGTGAGAGATGAACGAAGGAACCGTCCGGCCAGTCTCCAGCAACGCCACCCCGCCCCCGGCCCAGGCCCCCGGATGGGAGGCCTTCGAGGAGGCCCTGTCCTCGGCGCTCTCCGTCCTCGAGGAGGAGTTCCTGGTCGTCTCGACCAGGACCGGCAACCGCTACGTCCAGTTCAACGTCAGCCCGGACGAGGGGGTGTTCGCCGAGACCGTCAGCAACGCCTACCTCGGGCCCGACGAGAAGCTCGACGTGGGGCAGCTGGCGGACCTCCTCTTCCTGGGATGGGCGGCGCCCACCCGCGCCCCGAATGCGCCGAATCCCGACGCCACGACGAAGGGTTCCCCCAACCACTTCCGCGAGTTCCCGCGCCCATACTCCTGCGCCGACGTCGCCCGCTTCGCGGTCCGCACCCTCACCGGGCCCCTCCGCATCGGGAGCCCCGCCGAGCTCGAGTACAAGGCCTTCGACGAGGCCGGGCATCCGGTCACCCTGCCGGCGCTGCCCATCGACCGGCTCCCCCTGCCGCGACCCAAGGTGAAGGTGGCGACGAAGCCAAGGGGTCCCACCGAGTTCGACCGGCTCCGCGCCAGGGTCCTCGCCGCCGCACGCGCCGGGACCGGCCAGGGCTCCCTCGCGTACGAGGACGGAGCCCTCCACGTCCCCATCGGGAACCGCATGGGATGGATCCGTCCGAACGAGAGGCCGCACTACGTCCGCGTCCACCTCCACCTCCTCTCCGACGTGGAGGGGGGCGAGGACTTCCTGGCCCAGATCCACGAGGTGAACAGCCGCCTTCCCGTGGTCCGGGTCATCTACAAGGAGAGGAGCGTCTTCCTGGGCATCGACTTCCCCGCCCTCCCCTTCCGCCCCGAGCACCTGACCCAGGCCGTGACGCTGCTCGCCCAGTTCGCCGACGAGGTGGTCGAGGAGCTGCGGCTGCCGGCCGAGCCGGAGAAGGTGCGGAACTGAGCTGATGGCGGAGCCTGGGCTCTGACGATTCGGGTCCGTGGCGCCCGGGATCGTGCGATTGTGGCCCCGCCGTCCACGGCGAAAGGGTCAACGATGAAACTCGAAGTGAGCACCTGTGTCCGCCATCGGAAGCTTCCTGAGTGGGGACTGGGCATCGTGCTCGGCGTCCCGGCGGGCAACAAGGTGGACGTGTTCTTCGAGAACCACCCTTCGAACAAGGTGGTCCGCCTGATGGCCAGTCCCGCCATGCTCGAGATCGCGAGCGATGCACCGACCGACAGGCTCAGGGCCTATCTGGAGGCGCCCCCGAAGCCCCCCAGGCGCGGCTCGAAGCCCCGGACCAAGGCGCCTGCGCGCCAGGCCGGCACGCAGCAGGAGGCTGTCGACCGCTTCCTGGCGCTCTTCCCCGGTGGGTTCAACGACCCGGTCTACCTGGCGGAGGAGCGGAACTACAAGCTCGAGGCCTCCGAACTGTTCTCGAGGGTGCTCTCCCGCGAGACCCGGATGGAGTGCATTCGGGAGCAGCGGGTGGAAGCGCTGGTGGAAGCGGCCCTCCAGGTCGATGGCTCGACGACCCTCATCTCCCCGTTCGAGAAGGCCGCATTCCGCGACGGGCTCAAGGACCAGCAGGCGGCTCTCACCTTCTTCGGCGCGCTCTCGGCGCTCATCGACTCGCCCGCTCCGTCGGCAGGGCACTTCGAGACCTTCGCGAGGGCCGTCGAGGCGCTTCCCACCACCAAGGGCAGGGTCTTCACCTGGCCCATCGTGACGATGTTCCCGTTCCTCGCCTCCCCCGGGCAGTACCTGTTCCTGAAGCCGGAATCGACCCGCAACGAGGCCGCCCGTCTCAAGCACGACCTCGTGTACGACCCGGCGCCGAACTGGGTCACGTATGCCTCCGCCCTGTCGATGGCCGATAGGCTCAAGGCCGAGCTGGGCGATCTCGGGTGCCGGGACATGATCGACGTCCAGTCGTTCATCTAT